>CAKURL010000001.1 GCA_934675685.1 uncultured Candidatus Melainabacteria bacterium
CCTGTATAGAATAAAATACGTTCAGTGGTAGTAGTTTTGCCGGCGTCAATGTGCGCAGCGATACCAATGTTGCGGATTTTATCCAATGGAGTTTTTCTTGGCATATCTTTTTCCTTTTCTATAGATACTATCTTTGATTATATACTAATTTTCTCACAAACAAGGCTCTTGGCAAGTGTTTTCAAATTATTCTTTTTGATATGTTACAAATGTCCAACCGTAAAGTAAATTTTCCATAAGCCAAATTGTGCTTGGCAATTCTTCGGTTTTGTAGCTTGTTTTTTCGATTTCGCCGTTTTGTTTTAAATTGTACCTTTCGATTTTTGTTCTTTTGAAATTATTTTTCTCTATGATTTCAATCAAACTTTCATTTATCAAAGAACTTGATAAATCTGATAAATCGTCTGCGTCTTTGATTTTTTCTTTTTCGTCTTGTAAAAATGCATATTTTGGGTCGTAAAGATGAAAATAAATATTATCTTCTTTTAAAAGCTCTTCTATATCCTTTTTGTTTGGGCAAAACGGCAAAGATTCAGACATAAAGACGAATACAAGCTTTTCTTTTTTATTTATTTTGTTTAAATATTCTTCTTTTATGAATTTTTCAAATTCAGGATTTTTTTGGTTTTCTAAAACATATTTTTTGATTTTTGGAAAGAAATTTTCTTTGCTTAGGTCTTTCGTAAATTCTTTTCCATAAAATTTTTCAAGCATATCTTTTTTGAAAAATCCTCCTGAAGCTTCTTCGTCGAAGCTTATTATATTTGAATTTTTAAAATATAGCTTAAAAAATCTGCCTGCGTAGGTTAAAATATATGTATTTTTTTCGTTTGCTTTTTCTTTGTTTTGGATATATTCAATTGGGCAAATGTAGTGTTTTAAGTATATCCAAGCTCTTTTTTGAAAAGGGTAACAATAAGTGATTAAAATATTTATCAAAACATAATATATTAAAACTATAATTTTAATTTTCTTGTTTTTAATTAAAAATATCCCAAACCCCATCAAAACAAGAAGAATTATCCCAAAAGGAAAAACATAAAATGACATATATCCTGTGACTTCAAGCTTTGCTAAGACCATAAAAAAGAGCGTAAAAAGTGCGCTTGGAAGAAAAATAATCCTATTTAATTTTTCTTTTTTTAAAGCCTGAAAAATTAAAACTGTACAAATTAAAACAGGGAAAAAAGAAAAGAATAAAAAAGAAAAAATCTGTAGAAAATTAGGGTTTTTTATGATTTCAGATAAAATATCCATAGCGCTCACTGTAGGCAAAAGCGAATAGTCATGGATTAATGGGCAAAAATAATCGTTAATCATTATATAAAACGTCAAAACCCCAATTTTCAAGTGGTGGATATGTGGGCTTAGGACATTTTGGCTTGAGGTTATTGTTTGAGAGACTAAAATAGGAAAATAAGCCAAAAAAGAGCATATTGGAAAAATTAAAGATTTAATTAATTTCTTTTTTGAAATTTTATCTTTTTTCAAAAAAAGAAATATTGTTAAATATTGAAAAAACGAAAAAACAAAGCCTAAAGTAGAGCCTAAAATAAAAAGAGAATTTGAAAAAGCGAGCTTATAAAAACATTCTTTGTTTTTTAAAATTTTTATAAAATAATATATTGAAATTGAAAATAGCAAAAAATCGAGGCAATAGAACTTTATAAAATATGAAATTCCAACAAAAAAGTGGTTTATAGCAAGAATTAAAGCTAAAATCAGCCCTAGGGATTTATTTTTTAGCAAACTTCCTATTTTATAAAAAACATAAATATTCAAAATTGAAAAAATAAAGTTCAAAAGCCTTAAATAGAGCCATTCTGGGCTAAAATACGGGGCAAAATGAGAAATAAAATAATATAAAGGTGCGTGGTAGTCGAATTTTGCTGCGGCTTTTAAAATCCCAAAAGGGAAGCTTTGCTTTGCCACAGCAACGATTGCAAGCTCGTCAAAGTGATATCCTGCTTCAAAAATGTTTTGGTTAAATCTCAAAAATGCGCCCAAAAGCAAAATCGCCAATAGCAAAATTTTATCTTTTTTTTCTTTTAAAAATTTTTTAAATTCCAAAAACCCCATAGAAAAACTATATCACAAGAAATTTTTTAATTCATATATTTAATGGTTTTACTTTTTTGAAAAAATAATTATATTTAATTTAGAATACAAAATATTGAGGTAATTATGGCAAATTTAACAGGTTCAAGTCTTTTTACAAGCGCAATTTCGGGTTTAAATTCAAACTATTTGCTTCTTTTGAATGGCGCAAAAGGGCTTACTTTAGATAGCCTTTTAAATCCTTCTTCTGATACTGTGAAATACACAGTAAACCAGACTTTTAGAAGCTATATGATGACAAATTTTAATCAAATCGACCTTGATGGCGACGGAGAAATTTCAACAAAAGATTTGTCAAACTATGCTTCAAGATTAAAAGCTCAAGGTATGACATATAACGAGCTTGCGCAATTGTGCTCTGCAAACGGCACCTCTTCTATGTCTAGCTTGTTGGATACAGTTTTATCTAACTTTAACGAAATCGACGCAAACCACGACGGAAGAATTACCCAAGGCGAAATCAATGCTTATAGAGTAAATCAAGAAATCAAAGATGTTAAAGAAAAATATCCAAAAATCAACCCGACAAAGATGTCTATGTTTTATGAAACAAATACATCAAACGACACCACAACATCTTCCACACAGTCTTCCGATAGGGTTTTTAAATAGAATATTAAATATTTTAAAAAGCGCCTTTTAAAAAATAAAGGGCGCTTTTTATTTTGGCAAAATTTATTTATATATAATAAAAGCTCCGGTCAATGCCGGAGCTTTTATCTGTTACACTTTGAAGTCTATTATTTAAATGATTATTTAAGTTGAATTGTTGAACCTTGGATATCGGAGCTGATTTGTTGACCAACAGATTCGATTTCTTGAGAGATTGATTCAATGATTGCTTCGATTTGAGTTTGTTCTTCGTCTAAATCATTTTCTCTTTCTGTCGTTTCAGATTCTAATTCTTCTGATTCATTGTCATAATATTGAGTAACGTATTCTTTTTGTTCGTCAAAGTCTGCTTTTGCTGCGCTGTATGCTTGAGCTGCTTCAGAAACGCTTTCTTTGTCGCCGTCTTTTAAAGCTTGTTGATACTCTTCTTTGTATTCAGAGTAGCCTGTTGAATCTTTTAAATTTTCGATTTCAGTTTGTTTGTCGTAATTCATTAAAGATAATTCTGATTGTTTACCTCTTGACAACTGACGTCTTGAATGCGAAATTTCTAATAATTGTAATTCGTAATCGTTGTGTTGTCTTTTGAGGCTTTGTTTGCGTACGGTTAATGTAACCCAGCCCATAATAGACCTCTTTTCTTAAATGGTTGTGTAACTTAAGTGTGTAACATTTGGTTTTGTCTTCGGGATTTTTGCTTCCCGTACTTAAATAAAGTATTTTTTTATTGCCAAATTGCGCACTTTGCTTTAAAAAAGTGCTTTTTTGTTACAAAACTTAACAAAATTTATATATTTCGTATATATTTAGTCTCTACGCGCCATATAAAAACGAGGTATAAATTTACAAAACCCTTACGCCATAAGGGATTGCGCTAAGTCCTTCAAAAATTTCAAAATTTTCTTCATCAAATTTTTTGTGTAAAGTTTTGTGAAGAATAAAGTATGTTGGGCCCGAGCCCGACATTTGAAGCCCTAAATCGGACAAATATTTTAATTCTTCATATTTATTTTTTTTAAGAAGTGCAAATTCAAGGTCGTTTTTCATATTTGATTTTTGCTCTTCTTTTAAAGAGTCAAATGCTTCATAAGCTTCTTTTGCACTTATCGCTAGGTTTTTTGGCTTCACCAAGCACAAATCAAAATCCGAAAATTCTATTTCTTCCATTTTTTCTCCTCTTGAAGAGCATAGTTTTTTCCCTCCTTCAAGGCAGAAATTGAGATCAGAACCCAGTTTAGAAGCTAATATATGTAATTTTTCTTTTGATAAAATATTTTGATATATTTGATTTAACCCGACCAAAACCCCAGATGCGTCTGTGGAGCCCCCTGCGAGCCCTGCGCAAACAGGAATATTTTTTTCTATATAAATATTAACTTTTGCTTTTTTATTTGTTTCTTCTAAAAAAAGCTTCGCCGCTTTAAAGCAGATGTTTTTTTCGTCATAAGGAATTTTTTCGCTGTTTCCATCAAGGAAAATTTCGATTTTTTCACTATTTTCTATTTCAATAGTTATATAATCAAAAAGATTAATTGCTTGCATTATAGATTTTATTGGGTGAAAGCCTGTAGTTTCGTCCTTTTTAAAGACTTTTAAATCAAGGTTTATTTTTGCCGGACATTGAACTTTTATTTTGTTTTTCATAATTAATTTTCTGCCTCTAGTTGAATTGCGATTTCTCTTATTTTTTCAATAGAAAGGCTTTCTCCTCTTAAATTTTTGTCTATGTTTGCCCTTGATAGCGCCTCTTTCACTCCCAAAAAACCTCCTTGTTGAAGGGAATTTTTGATATTTTTTCTTCTTGCGCTAAAAATAGCGTTTATTGTTTTTCTCAATAACCTCGTGAGCTCCACTTTTGGTTTGTCTTGGATTTTGAAGCGAACAAGGGCGCTATCCACCTTTGGCTGTGGTGAAAAAGAGGACTTTTTCACTATTTTTATGATTTCAGGCTCACTATACATTTGAGATAAAATTGACAATTTTCCATATTCTTTGTTTTTGGAGTTTTCTGTTGCCACAATCCTATTTGCAACTTCTAATTGCACCATTAAAATCATCTCAGAAATTCTTTTTCTGTTTTTGTTGTTTAAATCGTCAATTTCTCCTAGTAAATGGACTAAAATCGGGCTTGTGATGTAATATGGAATGTTTGCTATTACTTTAATTTTTTCATCTTTAAAATCAAGGTCATCTATGTTTGTTTTTAAAATATCTCTTTCAATTAAAGAAAAATTTGGATAATTAGAAAGATTTTTGTTTAAAATTTTAATTGCGTCTTTATCAATTTCAAGTGCAATAACTTTTTTTGCGTTTTCCACTAATCTTTCTGTGACAAAACCCAGCCCTGGGCCGATTTCCAAGACTTCATCTTCTGAAGTTGCGAAGTTTGAAATAAATTCCACGACATTTGAATCTATTAAAAAGTTTTGCCCGAGGGTCTTTTTTGCTCTGAATTTTTTTGCTCTAATTGTATAATTTAAGTCCATAAAACTATTGTATTTGAAAAACAAAATTAGACAATTAGAAGAACATTTGTTTAATATTCATAAAAAATATTTATGATAATATCAAAATATGAAAATTTTATCTAAAAAAAGCTCAAATTCATCTTTGAAAGCTAAAAAGCTATCAATAAACGATATAAAAAATTTTTATGAAGCGCCAAAAGATTTTTTCAAAATCGGCATAGAATATGAAAGGCTTAGTTTAGATAAAAATACTTTGAAGACTGCAAAATATGAAAATGTTGCAAAAACAATAGAACATTTTGCTTCTATTAATTCTTGGACTTTGATTTATGACGGCGAGACTTTAATCGGCGCAAAAGATAAAAACAATAATTCAATTTCTTTAGAACCCGCATGCCAGCTTGAAATCAGCCTTGCTCCAAGCCCATATTTGCTTGAAATCAAGAAAAATTTAACTTCTATTGTGTCTTCTTTGGATAACATTTCAAAAATTTATGACGTAATTTTTGTGGGCTATGGGATAAACCCTTCTGAATACGTGGACGATATTCAATTAATTGAAAAAAAGCGCTATAAAATAATGGATAAATATCTTCCTTGGGCATATAATGGCGAATTAGCGCCAAAAATGATGAAAAAAACAGCAGGAATTCAGATAAACATTGATTATTTTGATAATTCCGATTTATATTATAAATTGCTTGTTGCAAACAAAATCTCCCCATTTGTCCAAGCAATTTCTTCAAACAGCCCTTTTGAAGATAATAAAACCTCAAATTATAAGTCTCAAAGAGCCTATGTATGGCACTATACGGGTTCTCAAAGGTGCAACTTTTTCTATAAAAATCTTTTCAAAAATCCTTTTTCAAAATTTGACCCTATAAAAGCTTATATTAAAGAAATTTTAAAAGTTCCTATGATATATGTTGAAAAAGAAAATGACGAAGTAATAATCAACGGAAAAATAAATTTCTTAGAATTTTTAAAATCCAAAAATGGCTATTTTTCTTATACCCCAGAGTTTGAGGACTATGTTCTTCATCAAAGCCTTTGTTTTCCAGATGTCCGCTTAAAGCAATATATAGAAATTAGAAACCATGACAGCTCAAATTTGGCGATGGTTTTGGCACTCGCTGCTTTATATAAAGGTTTATTTTGTCAAGATGTTAAAAAATTAGCTGATATTTTAAAATATATAAAAATTGATGATTTAGAAAATTATTCTCTTGAAGCTTCTAAATATGGGCTTGAATTTAATGTTGACAAGAATTTATCGGCTTTTGAAGTAATAAACACTTTGTTTTTAATTGCAAGGGAAAACCTAAACAGCCAAGAAAGAATGTTTTTAAAGCCGATATTTGAAATTCTGACTACTAAAAAGACGCAGGCTGATTTAATCATAGAAAAAAATCCAAAAACAACAAAGGAACTTTTGGAAGTTTTAAAAGTGCTAAATTTTGAATTTTCAAACATTTCTTAAATATATTAACTAAATTAACAAAATTGCTCTTTAAATCTTGTCTGATACAATTTTATTATGATTAATATTTATGTATTGACTGAAGACACAAAGCTCAAGCGCGAGTTAGATTTATATTTTGAAAAAGAACAAAATGCAATCAATCCTCTGTATTCTGAAGGTGAAATTGAAGATTTTTTGACACAAATTCATAATTTCTCCCCTGATATCGTCCTTGTGGATACGAAAATCGGTAATTGCGAATTTATTTCTCGCCAAATAAAGTCTAATTCCGAAAGCAAAAACACTCAAATGATTTTTCTTTTAGAAGACAATTCTTTAAGCTTTATCTCGATTGCAGATGGGCTTGTGGAGCTTCCTTTAAAAGAAAACATTTTGGATTGTTTAATTCAATCTCATTATAAAATAAAGCAATCTGTGGATAGGCTCTATAAGAACAATAAAGAATTATCAAGAAGCCTTTATCAGTTGAATGTTTTATATAATACAAGCTCTCAATTCGCAGGCACTTTGAACACTAAAATGCTTTATGAAATCATGCTGGAAGCCATGGAAAAAACTTTGAGCTATGATATTTCAAGCGTTTTGGTTTTAAATTCCCTAAAAGAGCCTGTGTTTAGCTTAAACACTATCCATACTCCTTCTGAAGGCTTGATAAATGCTCTTAAAATAAGGTCAATTATAAATTATAAATCAATCTTAGAGCAAAATGAAAATTTTGATTATAATTCCTTAGAAAACATCAAAACAGACATTAAAATCAAACAAGAGCGCTCTAATCGCACCTTTTCTCTTGAAGTTTTTAATTATGATTCTTTGTTTGCGCCGATTAAAGTTGGGGACGATTTTTTTGGAGTAATTGAACTTTTCAGACAAACGCCATTTTCAACAGAAGACGTGAATTGTTTCCAAGCTATCGCGCACCAAGTTGCCTTGCCCTTGAGAAGTGCAAAGCTTTATGAAGAAATTTCTATCACAAATAAAAAGCTTGAAAAATTAGAAAAATTAAAATCAGAATTTGTTTCAATCGTGTCTCATGAATTAAGAACACCGTTGACTCCTATAAACAATTCTTTAGAAATTGTTTTATCGGGCCAAGCAGGGGAAATTTCTCCCGACACAAGAAACTTCATCTCGATGGCAAAAAGAAACATTCAAAGGCTTTCTGGGATAATTGAAGATTTGCTTGATTTATCTAGAATTCAAACAGGAAGGCTCGATTTTAAATATAAAAAAGTCGATATTACCCCTTCTTTAGAGCTCTTATTTAAGACTTTTTCTCAAGTTGCTCTTGAAAAAGACATTAAAATGAATTTAGACATTAAAGAAAATCTTCCTGAAATTTATGCAGATTTAAGAAGAATAGAACAGATTTTTTCTAATTTAGTCTCAAATTCTCTGAAATTTACCTCTGCAGGGGGCTATATAGACGTAGAAGCTAAAGTTGTTGAGTCTTCAAAAATTAAGCAAGAAAGCTTAATTTGCCCAAGCTCTGTTTTAGATGGGAAATATCTTAAAATCTCTGTTTCTGATAGCGGAATAGGCATGAAAGAAGAAGATATTCCAAAAATATTTGATAAATTTTCTCAAATTGAAAGCTCTTTAAATAGAAACAAAGGCGGAGTAGGCCTTGGTCTCACTATCACAAAACAATTGATAGATAGCCACTTGGGCGCTATTAGTGTTATTTCTCAAGAGAAAAAAGGCTCTAGTTTCTTCGTGTATTTGCCTGTTTTAGATGAGAAAAAGAACATGGTTATGGATTTATCTCAAATTTTAGCTACAAGCAATGATGTCGGGGTGATAAAGATTGCTTGTGAATTCGCTAAAGAAATCTCTGAAAAATTAAAAGAATTAAAATTGCTTCAAGAAAGCAAATCTTTAAGAGAATATTCTTTTGAAGATGAATATGTTGCTTTTATTAAGAATATTTCAAACAGTTCTTTTTGTGCATTGTATCGCACAATATTTGATTATGTAAAGGAAAATTACAGCCGCGAATATTGTGATATAATGTTGAAAAGCGCTCATACGAGCGACTTTAAAAAAGGGGACGAGTTGAATAAGATTGTAGAAATTTTAAAAACAAACACCAAAAAGGATTAATATGAAAAAGATTTTAATTGTTGATGACGAAAAAGATATTGTGGAAACTCTGGCTTTCATGCTTAAAACAAAAGGTTTTGAGTGCATTTGCGCTTATGACGGGGAAGAAGGGCTGAATTTAGCAAAAAATTCAAACCCTGACCTTGTGATATTAGATGTCATGATGCCTAAAATAAATGGATATAAGATTTGTCGCCTTTTGAAATTTGACAATAAATATAAAAATATTCCAATAATTATGGTCACAGCAAGAAGCCAAGATGAAGATAAAATCATCGGAGAAGAAACGGGCGCCGACGAATATATCACAAAGCCTTTTGAATTTTCAGAAGTATTGGAAAAGATAAATAAACACTTAGCTTAGGTTTTTAAAATGGATTTAATAAATGAAAATAGCGCTCTTGACAATAAGACGCTCGACAAATTGAAATATGACTTAGTTAGAGACGGGCTTGTGACGTATGATGACATCGAACATGCGACAGAGCTTGCGCTCGCGCAAAATACTAATATCGGGCAAATTTTGATAAACACTCAAATGCTTGAAGAAAAGACTTTGATGAAGTTTTTGGAAGAAAAGCTTCACACTCCTTTTGTTGATTTGGAAAATTATTCAATAGACAAAAAATGCCTTAAATTTATCAATTTCAAAGATGCAATAAGGTTTAAAATTTTGCCGTTATTCATAATTGAAGACACTTTAACAATTGCTATGGCGGACCCTATGGACTTGTTTTCGATTGATAAAATCATGAAAATCACTCAAAAAAACATAGACCCCGTGATTGCTTCTGAAAAAAGCATTTTGAAAAAAATTAATGAATATTATGAAGTGAAATCAAAAACAGAAGAAATAAATATCAACAATGCCGTTGTAAATTATTCTTGGACAGATGAGCTCCACAAAGATGACTTATCTCAAGAGCACATTCAGGCTTTATTTAAAGCGATTTTAAAACAAGCAATCAGCCAAAATATCCACGAATTGTTTTTTGAAAACACTTCAGATGGGCTTTGCGTGAATTTCAAAAAAGGCAATGAAATAATCAACACCGGAGTAATCCCGAGCCTTTTGATTAATCCTTTTGTGCAAAGCTTAAAATCCATTTGCAACCTCGATCCTAATGTTTATGAAATCCCGCAATTAGGAAAACTCGTGTTTAACGTGGACGATAAAGAGCTCACAGCGAGCATTAGCGCTTTTCCTACGATAAACGGAGAAAGAATTTTAATCAAAATTTATCACCCGCCTATCGCTATTGATAAATTAAATATTTCAAAAGAAAACATAGATATCATAAAAAATGCGCTCCTAAGCCCAGGAGTTGTGCTTATTTGCGGAGCTTCCTTGTCCGGCAAAACGCATTTGATTTATTCGATTTTATCTAATTTAATTCCTAAGTCAAAAAGCGTAATGACGTTAGAATCTATTGCAAAATATAAATTGAAAAATGTTGCTCAATGCGAATTGAATGAAAACATCGGCTTTAATCTTGATAAAGCAATGAGATTTATAGAATTTCAAATGCCGGATATAATCTATTTTGAAGGAATTACAACAAAAGAAGGCTTGGACTTTTTCACATCTTTAACTTTAAAAGGAAAGTCTTTGATTACTGAATTTTTGGCTGAAAACATAGATGACCTTAGAAGAAAGTTTGAATTCAGCGAATTTACTATGTTTAAGTCTGTGATAAGCTGTCTTGTTTTTATCCACAATAAAAATAGCATTGAAGTCTTTGATAAGCAAAATTTAGATAAATATTTATTTGGCAATTAATTTTTTCCTTAAAATTTTTTTGTAGTATTATAAAGAGGTATTATAATCCGTTAAAGAAATTAGTGAGGATAAAAATGAGTGAACTTTTGAACCCTGGGTTTGACGAAGTGAGAGTCCGCATTGCGCCTTCGCCATCTGGTAATTTGCACATAGGGACTGCTAGAACTGCATTATTTAACTATCTTTTTGCAAAAAAAGTTGGTGGAAAATATGTTTTAAGAATTGAAGACACAGACCTTGACAGATCTTCTGAAGCATTTAAACAAAACATTTTTGATAGTTTAAAAGCTTTAGGCTTGAATTGGGACGAAGGTCCGGACGTAGGCGGCCCTTATGGACCATATAAACAATCAGAAAGATTTGATATATATCCTAAATTTGCCCAAAAATTAATCGATATGGGATATGCTTATGAATGTTTTTGCTCAAACGAAGATTTAGATAAAGAACACGAAATCGCAGAGCAAAAGAAAATTCCTTATAAATATTCAAGAAAATGCTTAAATTTAACTCAAGAAGAAAAAGACGCTTTGAAAGCAAAAGGGATTGTGCCTTCTATCCGTTTTAAAGTGCCATATAAAGAACTTGTTTTTAATGACATGGTTAAAGGCGAATTGAAATTTGACACTTCTTTGATTGGCGACTTTGCTATCATGAAATCAAATGGCACTCCTACATACAACTTTGCAGTTGTAGTGGACGACATGTTAATGAAAATTTCACATGTAATCAGAGGAGAGGACCACATTTCAAACACTCCAAAGCAAATTTTGATTTATGAAGCTTTGGGTGCTCCAATTCCTCAATTTGGCCATTTGGGCATGATTTTAGCTCCGGATAGAAGCAAATTGTCAAAAAGACACGGCGCTACTGCGGTTTCTGACTTCATCAAAGAAGGATATTTAACAGAAGCATTGTTGAATTTTGTTGCTCTTTTGGGCTGGGCTCCATCTGACAGCCAAGAAATCAAAAATGTTGATGAAATCGCTGCCGATTTTAGAATTCACGAAGTCTCTTCTTCAAATTCAATCTTTGAATATGAAAAATTGAACTGGATGAATGGCCAATATATCAAACACATGGATATTTCTAAGTTAACAGATTTAGCGCTTCCATTTTTGAGTATGTATGACACTTCTAAATACGATAGAAAACAATTAGAACACATAATTGAAGTTACAAGAGAACCAATCACTTTGCTCAAAGATCTTGTACACGATACTCAATATTTCTTTGAAGAGCCAAATTATGACGAAGTTAAAGAAATATTAGAAGGCGAAGTGGCAAAAAAAGTCTTGCCTGAGTTTAAAAAACAAGTTTTGGAATATGATTTTAATAATGTTGAAGATATCCATGATAAACTTGGTGAACTTAGAACATACTTTAAAGAAAACTTCTCTTTTAAACCAAAAGAAACAATGTGGGCTATAAGAAGCGCTTTGACAGGAAGAACAAGAGGTGCCGATATGGTTGCTACTATTCAAATTTTAGGAAAAGATGAAATCTTAAAAAGATTAGAAAAATTCCTATAATTTTAAAATAAATAAATTAAAAGCCCTTTTCGATTTTGAAAGGGGCTTTTTAATATGCGAATTGAGATATTTAATTTTAGCCTGTTGGAATATAGACGTGGAGGCTTGAACCTCTGTCTTTAAAACCTGTCCAGATTTTGTTTGTGCCGTCGCTGATTTCATTTCCTTTGCCATCTAAGATTCCGACGTGCCCGTATTTGTTCTTTGAGTTTTGCCCCCATACGACAACTGTTCCAGCTGGCATTGAATTCAACATTTCGCTCACTTCAGAAGATGACATTGAATTTAAGTCAAAATCCGTGAATTCTGCAAAATCGTCTCTATTAGACATCTTGTCGACATACGTGTAGGCGTCTCCTCTCATTCTGTCTTCGCCTGTTGTTGCTGCGATAGACATTGAAACACCTTTTGCGCAATATCCGCCATAGCCTTTGTTTGGCCATAAACTTTCTGCGCTATTTACCAAATCTAGCCCATATTCTTCGTCATATAAAGATAAAGCATTTGCGCTATTGTCTCTTTCTGCTTGTTTTGTTGTTTTTTCGTTGATTTGTGTGTCGATTTCAGAAATATATGAATTTAATTCAGTAATTTGCGCTTCGACTTCTTTTCTTCTTTTGTTTTTGACTGTTTCTATGTTTTCTTTAGCACTATCCGCTTGTTCTTTTAGGGCTTTTAGCTCTTTGTCTCCAGAAGCAGCAATTTTAGAAGCCAAGCTATCTTTGTTTTCTAAATCTGTTTGGTTTTGATTTAGTTCGTCATATTTTGCCTGATATTCGTTTAGCTCTTCTTGTGCAGTTGCTTTTTGTTCTTCAATAGCGCTTTCTTGTTCTTCTAGCTGTTGAAGCTGTTGTTTTGCGCTATCAAGGTTTTTTTGAGTTTCTTCTTTTTTTGCTAAATATGTTTCATAGTTTTTATCATCTTTATCAAGGTTTTGATATTTTGATAGAGCTTCTTCGTAGCCTGAGATAGAAGCGTTCACGTTTGATTTTTGGCTTGAGATATCTTGCAAATTGGAATCAAACGAACTTATTTCTTCATTTTTGCCGTTGATTGAAGTTTGAAGATTATCCATTTCTTCCATATTAGCTAAAAGTGCTTGAGCCAATTCTGCGCTATATTGGCTTTGCTCATCTTGATAGTGTTCAATCGAAGAAAGATAATCTTGAAGGTTGCCTTTTGTTTGCTCATAGCCTTCTTGTGCTGCTTTAACTTCGCTATCTTTGCCACTATTAATAGCAGAAAGTTCTTGTTTTTTTGTTTCTAATTCACTTTGTTTTGAAGATTTTTCTTCGTTTAATTCTGATAAATTCAAGTTTTTGTTTTGGACATTTTTTTCTATAGTTTCGCCTGTCCCTGAATAATATGAACCATAAGGCTTTGAAGATGTCTTTTTTGAAGCTTGATTGTTTTTAAATGAATCAATGTTTTGTTGGATAGTTTCTTCTGGGCTTATTTTCGTCCCTTCTTCGTCATCTAACCCTTTGATTTGTGCTTGTTCTAGGGATTTTGCGTACATATAGAGTGCCGAAACAGACACAATTACGTCTGCAATAGAGATGTTTGAAGAATCTCCATCGCAAGAAGCGATTGTTTGTATGAAGTTTTTAATTTCTTCCTTAGATAGCCCGTTTTCGCCATCTAAATCAAACATTTCTTGAACAAGGCTATTTTGAAGCATTTGATTTACAACAGTGTCAATAGAGCCTTCGTTGTTTAAGTCTATGCTTGCTGTTTCTGGGCTTATGATTTTGCCGTCGTCATCAAAAAAGATGTCGTAGTTTCCATCTTGATTTTGGTTATATGTCGCAAATTCGCCCTCTTGAGTGGGGATTGTAATTGAGCCATCTTCCGAAATAGGAAGTGCTACGTTTGAATTTTCGTCAATTGGAATTTGAGACACATTTCCATCTTTGTCCGGAATAGATATTGCTGTTTGGCCTTCTTCTAAAGTGAGGCCTAGTTGGTCTAGGGAGAACGTTACAGAATTTTTGCCTTCATCTTTTTCTATTGTTTGAAGGTTTTCGTTTTCTTTTAATTCTTCAACTTGGACTTCGTTTAAAAGCTGGCCATTTACGATTTCCATGTTCAAAAGTGTGTCCACGCTTGAAGCTTGGACAGCGCCATATTGCTCTTCTATGAAGTCTTTAAATTCGCCAGAATTATCGGTAATTAAAGAAAAAATGCTGTTTGCGTTTTCTGTGTCTATCGCGCATTCTTTTTCTAAATATGATTTGAATAAATCCTTCAAATTTGACGAATTTATTTTGTCAGATAATTTTATTCCTTCTATTCCCATATTTATTTGCCACTTTCCTTTATTTCCACATGTTTAATAACGGCATAATAAACTGAAAAGTTAAGGAAAAATCGCAAAATATTAAGAATTGTAAAAAGGAATTTTAAACCGTGATTTTGTGGAAAATCTTTTTACCTTTTTTGATTTTTAGTCCGTCTTTAAGGTCGTCTTTTTTGAATTTGAAATTCAAGTCTGTGATTTTTTCTTCTTCCACAGCAACTCCGCCTTGAGATATTAATCTTTTTGCTTCGCCTTTTGAAGCGCAAAGCTTTGTTTCGATTAAAACATCGATTAGAGAAATTTCGTCTTCAAAAGAAAGCTTGGTTGTAGGCATAGAACTATCGTCTCCGCCTTTTTCAAACAAAGCTTTTGCGGCTTCTTGCGCGGTTTTTGCTTCTTCTTGCCCGTGCACTAGGGAGGTAAGTTCAAAAGCCAAGATTTCTTTTGCTTTATTCAATTCGCTACCTTGCCATGATTCCATTTTTTCAATTTCTTCTAATGGCAAGAAAGTGAGCATTCTAATGCATTTTAAGACATCTGCGTCTTCTACGTTTCTCCAATATTGATAAAAATCATAAACGGAAGTTTTGTTTTTGTCTAGCCAAACTGCGCCAGAAGCGGTTTTTCCCATCTTTTTACCTTGAGAATTTAAAAGAAGGGTGATTGTCATAGAATTTGCGTCTTTGCCTGTTTTTTTTCTGATTAAATCTGACCCAGCCAACATATTAGACCATTGGTCGTCCCCTCCGAATTGCAAATTGCAGTCGTAGTGGGTGTTTAAGTAGTAAAAGTCATAAGCTTGCATAATCATATAATTAAATTCTAAAAAGCTCAAGCCTTTTTCCATTCTTTGTTTGTAACATTCTGCTCTTAGCATGTTGTTTACAGAAAAACAAGCGCCCACTTCTCTTAAAAGTTCAACATAATTTAATTTCAAAAGCCAATCCGCGTTATTTAGCATTATAGCTTTGTCTTCGCCAAATTCGATAAATCTTTCCATTTGCTTTTTAAAGCATGCGCAGTTGTGGTCGATTGTCTCTTTTGTCATCATAGAGCGCATATCGGACCTTCCAGAAGGGTCTCCGATGTGGCCTGTGCCGCCCCCTATTAAAACAATTGGTTTGTTGCCTGCCATTTGAAGCCTTTTCATTAAGCACAAAGCCATAAAATGTCCGACATGCAAAGAATCTGCGGTTGGGTCAAAGCCTATATAAAACCTTGCTCCGCCTGAATTGATGAGGTTTTTTACTTCTTCTTCGTTTGTTAATTGTGCGATTAATTTTCTTTGTTTTAATTCTTCAAAAATTTGCATGTCTTATTTCCTGTTTAATTCTATTTTTTTAAAGTATCTGCTTTAAGTATCTATTTTTTAACTATGATCTTATTTTACATTAAAAATAAAAACTTTCAAAACCGAAACTAAAACTAAAAAAGACCCTTTTAAGAAGGGTCTTTTGAAATATTTAAATTATTTTAAAGCTTATGCTTCAGCTTCTTCTTCATAAACTTCTTTAATTGTTTCAGAAGCAGTGATTTCAACATTTAATTGAGCTTTTACTTTTGAAGACAATTTGATTGTCATAACGAAGTTACCAACATGGTTGATTGGAGAATCAAGGATAATCGCTTTTTTGTCGATTTCCATGCCAGTTTTGTTCAACAATTCTTCAGCTAATTTTTTAGTTGTGATTGTGCCGAATAATTTGCCAGATTCACCAGCTTTTGCGCTCAATTGGATTGTTGCGATTTTTTCGATTTCTTCTTTTGCTGCAAGAGCTTCTTGATGTAATTTTTCAGCTTTAGCTTTAATTCTTGCAATGTTTCTTTCTCTTTGAGCTAATGCGCCAGCTGTAGCGATTTCAGCCAAAGAATTTGGAATTAAGTAATTTCTTGCATAACCGTCTTTAACGTTAACTAAATCGCCAACTTCGCCGATATTTTGCACATCTTTTTTTAATATAACTTGCATTATTTTCTCCTTTGATAATAGTATTTTGCTATTCTATTTTATTTAAAACAAGACGAAATTTCAAGTCCATCTTGATTTTTAAATTTTAAAGAGCTATTTTTCCTTGGTTTCATTGGTTTTTTGAGATTTTTCGCTCTTTTTTGTTTCTTTTTTTTCTTCCTTAGTTTCTTCTGTTTCTTCTACTTCTTTTGTTTCTTCGTTTTCTTCAGAAGTTTCTTCTTTTGCTTCTTCCTCGTCATCTTTTTTTGAAGGCACTTGGTTTGCCAATTCTTGGACTTTTTCTTTAACCAATTCTTCTAATTCGCCCACGATTTCATGGGTTTTTTCGATTTTCACTTTTTCTTGAATAGCTAAGGCTTCGTCGATTTCTTCATCTGTTTTTGGGCGAAGAACAGGGATAGATAAGTTTAAAATTGTTGCATTTTCTTTTGCGTCTATGCTCAAGTCAAAGCTATCTATGTCGATTTCTAAATATCTTGAAATAGATTCAATCATGTCGTCTTTTAAAAGTTGCATAGCGCGTTCTGAAAAACCAACTCTATCTTGCATTAAAACTGTTCTTAAACGGTTTTTTGCAACAAGTTTTGTTTCGTCTTGTTGTGCATTTGTAAAAAAGCTCAAGACTCTGTCATATAAATCTGAAAAAATATCTTTCATCTTAGCCCTTCACTTTCTTTGTAAAAAAGTTTTTGATTTTATCAAGCCAAGTGTCTGGCTCGTCAATATTCAACAAAGGTACATCGTCGCCCATAATTCTTCTTGCGACGTTTAGATAAGCTTTTCCGGCTAAGGAATTTTCGTCGTTTACGACAGGTTCCCCTTTGTTTGTAGAAGTGATAATATTTGTGTCTTCCGGAATTACCCCAATTAAGTCACAAGATAAGATATCTACTACGTCGTCCACGCTCATCATGTCGTTGGTTTTGATTAATTTTGGTCTTACGCGATTTACTAAAAGACGATATTTTTCCACACCTTCTTTTGATTCTAATAAGCCTATAATTCTGTCTGCGTCTCTGATTGCGCTCATTTCAGGAGTTGTCACAACAATTGCTTCGTTTGCGCCTGCAACTGCGTTTTGGAAACCTTGTTCAATGCCGGCTGGGCAATCTACTAAGACATAGTCGAAGTCTTGTTTTAATTGTTCGCAAATGTCTTTCAATTGGTCAGCGTCGACTGCGGATTTGTCCCTTGTTTGGGCTGCTGCAAGCAAGCACAAATTTGGGTTTTTCTTGTCTTTAACCAAAGCTTGTTTTAATTTGCAACGTTCTTCAACGACATCTACAATTGTATAAACAATTCTATTTTCAAGTCCTAATAACAAATCTAAGTTTCTTAAGCCTATATCTGTATCGATAAGCACAACTTTGTTGCCCATGTGTGCTAAAGCTGTCCCTATATTTGCGCTTGTGGTCGTTTTTCCTACGCCACCTTTTCCTGAAGTGATTACTATAACAGAACCTGCCATTTTATATGCTCCTTTAGTTTTGGTTAATCTTGAATAACATAATTTCGTTGTCGACTACTCTTGCTTCTTCCGGAGTGAAGATGGAAGAGCGAATAATGTATGGAATGTTTGTGCTGTCTGGGCGTCTTGAATAGCAATTTCCTATTCTGAGCTGAACTGCGTTTAGCTTCAAAGCGCGGACCTTCGCCCCGTTGTTTCCTTTAGAGCCTGCGTGCGCAATCCCGGATAAAACACCCCAAACAGTAATGTCGCCAACGGCTCTAATTTCGCTTCCTGGGTGGCAATCGCCGATGATTACAACGTTTCCGTCTGATTCTAAAATTTGCCCCGAGCGAAGAGTTTGGTTAATGTATGTAGTGTTTTTAGTGTCTTTGATGATTGGGTCATTTGAAGATGTTTCATAAAAATCTACTTCTTCCCATTCGTCTTGAGACAACTCGTTTTCGTCATAAGCTTTTTTGTAAACGCCTATAGATTTCTTTTCGGCATTTTCAAATTCTTCTTGTGGTTGTAAGTTTAAATTTGTTTCTAAAGGCGAAGTAGGGTATGTTGTGGTTTCAGTTATAACTTCGTCTTTTGAAGGATATTTTGAAGAAATTTGTTCTTCAATTTGGTTAAAATCACTTTTAAGGTCAACGCCTGCTTGCCTTAAATCAGAAGTGATGTCGATATTATCTTGTGCGTGTTGAATTGCGTCTAAATCTGCTTCAAAATGCAAGCCATTTACGTCTTTTAGGGCGATTGAGTCATTTATTTGGTTCACATTCATTGAAAATGGTTGAAAATCTGTGTTTGCGCTTGTGTTCAAAGCAGAATTATCAACTCTTTCTTCAATAGGTTTTTGAACCAAAATATTCATATTTTGAGCAACCTTCATTGTATCTTCGTTTGAAGTTTCAATTGTGTCTAAAGTGCAACCATAGCTTGTGATTAAAGATTGCATAGAAAGCATTTGCGATTGATTAAAATATGTGTCATTTAGTTTTAAAACAATTTTTTTCTCGCTATGATTTAAAGTTTCAAGAGCAAGAGATAAGTTGTTTATAATCTCGCCAGTTGACCTGCAAGAAGCCATATCAACTACAAAAAATTCGTTGTCATACATAAGAAAGTTACTACCTTAAATAATTGTCCAGTCCTTATAACAAGAATATCTTAAAATCATCTTTACTACAATTAAATATAAAGGAATGTTAAATTTAAATAAATAAAAATTCCTCGTGCATTCGATAAACAAACACACAAGGAATATGTAAATACTAAATGGAAAATTATTTTAATTATGAACTATATGTCTTAAATACGCTGTCGATTGTGTCTTCAATTACTTTTTGAACAGATTCCATTTCTGTTTTAAGCGCATTTTGTTCTGTATCTAATTGGTTTAATTTCAATTCAAGGCTTCTGTCTTGAGTTTGAATTTTTTCTGTTTCAGCGTTGATTTTTTCGATTTCAAGCTCATATTTGTCTTTTTCGTAATAATATTGGTTCATTGCATCGTTGTAGCCGTCTTCGTCTTCAGAACTTTTTGTGCTGATTGAATAGCTTGAGCCAACTAGGCTCATGTCGTCTGGGCAATCTAAAACGTTGATTTTAGAAAGTCTGCCGCTCGCGTCTTGAGTAATTGAAGCGATTGCTGTTATGTCTTTTGTTTCTGTTTTGTTTCCTTGGTAGTCAAACAAATATGTTCCGGAATATTTTGTGCTTCCTGCATTTGAAAACGTGTCATTTATGTCATTTTCAGATGTGAAATAATTTACACCATCTTTTGTGAACATATAATATACGCTGTTTTTGTTGTTGTCGTTTTCCATTATGGCTTCTAGCCCGGAATATTTTGTTCTGTCAAAGCCTTCTTGAGTTGTGTCTAGTTTGATTAATGTAGAATTTTCGTCTCCTTCTTTATATTGATAGCTGTCTGCTCCGATAGAAAGAGAGATTTCGCAGTAGCTGTCGCCTGATTTTGTGCCTGAAAGAACTGTGTTTCTTGCGGTGTATGGAAATACTTTTGCCACTTGGTCGTCATATTGCAAAGAGAGCTTGTAATATCCATAATAAGGGCTTGTTTCGTCAGTAATTTTTTCATAATTAGATACTGCATAGTCTTCGTCTGCAGAATCTACTTTATAGATAGTTTTTGTGTAATCCGAGCGAGAAGGGGGAGTCGGAACACTAAGACTATTATATTTATCGTATAAGTTATTTACTCTGTTTGATAAAGCTGTTCTTTGTTGGTTTATTTGTTGACCTTGATATTCAACTCCACTTTTTCTTGCAGTTAAACCAAGAAAACGAGCTTGACTTGCTGCTAATCCCATATTGTCACCTTTTCCATCGTATTTACATTTTTAAATACGACACTTAAAGAGTAATTCTTTAGGATTAATAATTTTTTTGTTACAAATGTTAACATTTTTTACCTTTTGTAGTAAAATTCAAAAATACTTCTCAACAATAGATTTAATTATTTTCAAGGAAAAGTCAAAATGAATTCGAAAAACATTTTTTCATCTTTAAAATTCATAGATACACATACTCATGGCTCCTTTGGGGTGAATTTCAATTATGCTTCTTATGACGATATGAAATTTGTCTTAAAAGAATTAAAAAAAAGAAATATCGTGGCAATTTGCCCTACTCTTGTGGGAGATACAAACAAAAATATTCAAAAACAACTTTCTATTTTTAAAGAAATAAGAGAAGAACAACTAAACTCTTTTTCGAAAGACGAAGCACTTATTTTAGGAGCACACTTAGAAGGAAGCTTTTTAAACCCTGAAAAATCTGGAATTCAAGATAAAAATGTCTTTTTAGAGCCAACTATAGAAAATTTTAAAGCCCTTGTTGGAGATTTTATAGACATCATAAAAATTGTGACAATCGCCCCTGAAAAAGACGTTGATTTAATAGATTTTTTAAATGAAAAAAATATCAAAGCCCAAGCAGGGCACACTTTAGGAACTTCCTTAAAAAACGTCTCAGGCGTTACTCATATTTTTAACGCAATGGGCTCAATCCACCACAGAAACCCTTCTATCCCTCTTTTTGCCCTTGTTCAAGACGAAATTTATGTCGAAGCGATTTGTGATTTGTTCCATTTAAGCTTAGAAACAATTAAATTAATTTTTAAAGCAAAACCACTTGATAAAATTCTTCTTATAAGCGATAGCTTGCCTTCTTCAAATTTTGATAAAGAAGTTGTTTTTTGCGGAAAAAAATTGGATAAATTTGGAAAAGATTCCTCAGGCACGATAGCAGGTTCCAACTTGACCCTCGACACAATTTCAAAAAATTTATTAGAAAAAAACATTTTAATGATTGATGAAATTAAGCAAGTTACGTTCTATAATCAAATAAAATATTTAAACATTAGCACTAAGGAATATGATATTTTAAATCGTTAAAACTTGTGCTAGACTATAATTAAAATAAATAAGGTATTAAAAATGAACAAGAAAACAATATTTACAATATGCGTTTTATTTGCGCTTTCAATCACGACAGGGACTGTGTTTAAGCTAAATGGCGAATTTGCTTATGCAAACACTACTCAAAGTGCCACAGCTAAAAAAGCTCAAACAGCGCCACAAAGCGCAATAAACACGACATCTTTAAGTGTTGTTTCTAATCCTGAAAAATATTTAAACAAAACAGTAAAAATGCAAGCCACTTTTGACAAATTTTCGACTTTAGGGCTTGATTATTCTAAAGCTTTAAGGGAAAGCTCAAAATACATTGGAATTTTAATTCAAAGGGACGACGTCATAGACCACAATATTCCTTTGTCAGAGATGAAAATGTTTTTAGCTAAAGATTTGGCAGAAAAATACATAGACCTTGACACAGGTGACAAAATCCAAATCACAGCAAAAGTGTTCTCTTGTGCTTTGGGTGATCCTTGGTTAGATGTTCAAAATATTACAGTAATTAAGAAAAATATTTCAAAAGAAGAAAAAAAATAGAAGTAGAATTAGGGTTTTTGAGGAATTTATAGAAGATGGAACATAAAAAATATTTAACTATTCACGGGCATTTTTATCAACCACCCCGAGAAAACCCTTGGATAGAAGAAATTGAGCTTCAAGATAGCGCAGCACCAAACCACGATTGGAACGAAAAAATTTCCTTGCAATGCTATAGCCCAAACGGAATGTCTAGGATTGTTGATGGCTCAAATTCTATCATCGAAATTTCAAACAACTATAAATATATAAGCTTCAACTTTGGCCCGACTTTATTGAGCTGGCTTGAAAAATTTGACAACATGGCATATAAAAGAATAATCCAAGCAGACATCGAATCAAGAGAATTATATTCTGGCCATGGGTGCGCCATTGCTCAAGTCTATAACCACATTATTATGCCTTTGGCAAACAGAAACGATAAAATTACCCAAGTAATCTGGGGTTTAAAGGATTTTCAAAAAAGATTTGGAAGAAACTCTGAAGGTATTTGGCTTGCTGAAACTGCTGTGGACGCGCAGACTCTTGAAGTCTTAATAGATTGTGGTGTGAAATTCACAATTTTATCTCCCCATCAAGCAAAATGCATAAATAAAATTGGAGAACACAACTGGCAAGATGTTTCTTGGGGCCAAATTGATCCGTCTCAACCTTATAGATATTATGTCGAAGGTACAAACAAAGAAAAATATATTGATTTATTTTTCTATGATGGCTCTATTTCAAAATCTGTTGCTTTTGATAATCTTCTTCAAGATGGTAACAAATTCTCTCATAGGCTGAATGATGGCTACGTCGAAGAAAGAAATAGAGCGCAATTGGTAAATATCGCAACTGATGGCGAAAGCTATGGCCATCACACAAAATTTGGCGATATGGCCTTAGCTTATGTTATTCGAGTTGGCGCAAAAGAATTAGGCTTTGAAATCACTAATTATGGCGAATTCTTGGAAAAATTCCCTCCAACTTTCGAAGTGGATATTAAACCTGTTTCCGCTTGGAGCTGTAGCCATGGCGTAGGTAGGTGGCAGGAAGATTGCGGCTGTTCGACAGGTGCTCAGCCTCATTGGAACCAAAAATGGAGAAAACCTTTAAGACAAGCGTTGGATTACGTCAGGGACGAATTAATCAAATTGTGCTCTGTCGAAGGAAGTAAATATTATAAAGATTTTTGGGAAGCTCGAAATAACTACATTGATGTCATTTTAGATAGAAGCCCAGAAAACATTAATTTGTTTTTAAAACAAAATTGCAAAAAACAGTTAAGCCAACAAGACAAAGTAAAAGCCATTAAATTAATGGAAATTCAACGTTTTTCACAGCTGATGTATACAAGCTGTGGTTGGTTTTTTGCAGACATTTCAGGAATTGAAACGACACAAATCTTGAAATATGCGGCTCGCGCAATGCAATTAGGAAGCGAATTTACAAAAGCCGATTTTGAAAAGACGTTTTTATCAATATTGCAAAAAGCAAAAAGTAACATTTTTGAATTTGGAAATGGGAAAACAATTTACGAAAATTGGGTGAAAACTTCAATAGTGGATTTCAAAAAAATTGCTGCTCAAGCGGCGATTGAGGCAATTTTCAACAACGAAAACGAAGACGACACTTATGAGCTTTATTGTTTTAAAGTTAAACAAAGCTTGAAAAAGAACTTCAAAAATGAAGAAAATTCTCTAAGTTTCTTGAAATTAGAAATTGTTTCAAAAATTACTTTAGAAAAAAATGAGTATTCTTGTGCAATTTTGCAATCTAAAGATTGCGAGTTCTATTGTTCTATTAAAGATTTTTCTTGCACCCAAGATTTCAATTTAGAGAAAAAAGAAATTTCAAAAATATTCCAAAAAGAATCTCTTGCGCACACAATAAAAGCAATGCATTTATATTTTGGAAAGAAAACGTATTCTTTGAAAGATATTCCAATCGACAGAAGAAAAGTTATTTTGGAAAATTTGATAACAGCGAAATTGAAAACTGTTTCTCAAACTTATAATAATATTTACCAAAACCTTTTGAGCCCAATTAGCTATTTAAATGACCTTGGTATGGATATCCCTGAAGGTTTCAGAGTTTGCGCAAAATACACTTTGCTTGACAATTTAGATAAAGAATTGGCAAATTTAAATAGCTTTTTAGATAAAGCAAAATCAAGAAAGCTTTCAAAAATCAAGCTTTTGACAGATAAATTCAACATTAAATTAACAAATCCAAACACGCAAAGGATTTTATCCTTAAAATTAGACAAATTGCTCCAAGAGTTGTCTTTAGATATTAACCTCAAAACTTGCGAAGAATTAATCGGGCTTTTTGATTTGATTGATTATTTAAAAATCGAAGTGAATATTGTGAAAGCTCAAAACATTTTCTATGAATTATTCTGCGAACAATTTGAAAAATTATGCGAAAGGCTAAAAGATGCGCCGGAAAAAAGGCAAATTTTCTTGTCTATGGTGGAAATCGCCAAAAAGCTAAGTATAAACACTGAATTCTATAAATCAAAAATTGATTCAATCACAGGAAAAATTCAAAGCTAAAATAGAAATAAATTTTACATTAAAATTTGTAAATTTTTTGCTAAAGCGATTTTTTGCTATAAAATCAGGTTATGAATAGTGTAAGAAGAAAACGTGTAGCACACAAAGGACCAAAGAAAAGAAGCTTTTTGCTTTGTATTTTTTCTATGGGTGTGTCTGCTATGCTTGCAGCAATTGCTGCTTTTAATATTTATCTTGCGAGTTTGCCTCCGATTTCAAACTTTGAAGATATTAAACCAAACCCTGTTACCACAATTTATTCTTCAAACGGCGAAGTAATAAAGACTTTTACTGCTTTTAAATTTGAAAAAGTCTCAATAGACAAAATTCCTCAACATTTAAAAGACGCAGTTATTGCCACAGAAGATAAAAACTTCTATCATCATAGAGGCTTTGACACTCTTGGCATGGTGCGCTCTACTTTGACAAACATCGCCTCCGGCCAAGTAAAACAAGGCGCATCTACAATTACTCAACAGCTTGCAAGAATTTTATTCTTGTCAAACGAAAGAACTTTTGACAGAAAAATTAAAGAATTAATCATTGCCCACAGAATAGAAAAAACGATTTCAAAAGACCAAATCTTAGAAATGTATTTAAATTCTGTTTATTTGGGCTCTGGGGTTTATGGCGTTTCGAGCGCTGCTAAAACTTTCTTTGATAAAGACTTATCAAAGCTCACTTTAGCAGAACAAGCTTTAATTGCAGGTTTACCACAAGCACCATCAATATATTCTCCTTTTAACAACAAAAAAGCGGGGCTCAAAAGAAGAGACCAAGTTTTAAGAAGAATGTATAGAAATAAATACATCACGCTTGAGCAGATGGAAGCTGCTCAAAAGGAGGGACTCCATCTATCAAATAAGCCAAGAATTTATTCATACAATAAAGCTCCTTATTTCATAGATTTTGTTTTAAATGAACTTAAAAACATAGGTTTTGAAGAACAAGAAATCTCCCAAGGCGGACTTAAAATATATACAACTTTGGACTATAAAGCTCAAAACCAAGCTCAAAACACTGCTGTTGAGCTTTTAAATAAAGCTGGGCTAAATAAACCCGCAAACCAAGTCGCGCTGTTCTCTTTTTCTCCTGCGACAGGCAGAATTTATGCTTATATTGGAGGAAAAAACTACGAACAAAGCCAATATGACCGCGTGACAAAAGCAATTCGCCCTTCGGGGTCGTCTTTTAAGCCTTTTGTTTATGCGACTGCTTTACAACAAGGCGCTAGTGTAGATGATATGATAGAAGATACGCCTTTAACTATTAAAGACTGGTCTCCTAAGAACTATGGCAAAAAATACAGAGGAAAGCTTCACTTATGGCAAGCTTTAGCGATTTCTTCAAACGTTGCTGCGGTTAGGTTAATCAAAAAATCTGGAGTTGATGCTGTTATTCAAACCGCAAGAGAAATGGGTATCACGACACCTTTATCTAATGACCTCACTATCGCCCTTGGCTCAAACGGTGTTAAATTATATGATATGGTTGTAGCTTATGGTGCATTTGCCAATGGCGGCTATCGCGTTCGCCCATATAGCGTAGAGCGCGTCGAAAATTCAAGAGGTGTTACAATCTATGAAAATTCTGGCCCTAAAATCGTAAAAGTCATAAACTTTGAAACAGCAGCCGGTATGACATATATGCTAAGAAAAGTAATTGAAATTGGTACAGGTAAAGCTGCAAATATCGCTCAAAATGTGGCAGGAAAAACAGGCACAACAAATGACTACCGTGACGCTTGGTTTATGGGCTTCACTCCTGATATTGTAACAGGTGTTTGGATTGGAAACGACAACAATTCTAAGCTTCCTGGAATCACAGGTGGCTCTTTGCCTGCTAGGATTTTTGCTCAATATATGAAAGTCGCAATTCAAAATTTCCCAAAAAGCGCTTTTGATTATCCTAAGATGAATGGTCAACCCTCTTTGAGCCCAATTAAAATCGAAGATGCTGATGAAACAGTAGATGAATCAGAAGAAAAAGAAGCGGAAGAAATTAGAAAAAAAGCGGCACCTGTGCCCATGACTTTAAAGCAAAAGATACAAATTCCAAATACAATTGAGCAAACAAAGCCTCAAAAGCCGCAAAAACAGTTTGACACTCAAAAGCCAAAATTAATCGAATATGACGATGAAAAAGTGAATACTGGGGCTATTCCTCTTCCGGGGACGAATTAAAAAATTAATCAAGTAAAAAAGATTATTTAATACAAAGTTTATAAATATCATTTTTATTTAAATCATATAAACTAGCTAAAATTGAAGATATTTCTTTGTCTTTCAAGTTTAGCTTTTTTAATTTTTGTATTTTTTCTTCTATCTCAAAATCTTCTTTTTTATTTTTTTCGCTTTTGTGCGCCATGACTGCGATTTCGCCTTTAAGAACGTTGGTTTTAAAGTGTTCTATGATATTTTTAATGTCATCTGTTATGATTTCTTCGAATTTTTTCGTAAGCTCGCGAGCTACTGTTATTCTTTTTTTGGGAAAAACTTTTGAAATTGTTTCAAGAGTGGAAATAAGCCTATTTGGGCTTTCATAGAAAACAAGGTTTTCAAAATTGTTTTTTTGAATTGTTTCTATAATTTGATTTTTGTTTCTTTCAATAAAACCTATGAATTTAAAATCCTCATCTTGTCTTGATGTTGCGCTCAAAAGCCCGATTAAAGCACTTGCGCCCACAACAGGTACCACTTTAAACCCATTTTTTATTGCAAGTTCTACTAAAAAATTCCCAGGGTCAGAAATCAAAGGTGTTCCTGCGTCAGACACAAGTGCTATTGAATTTCCTTGTTCTAAAAATTCAATTAATTGCTCACATTTAGATAAATCGCTATATTTATGATAAGAGATGAGCTTTGTTGAAATATCATATTTTTCAAGCAAAATGCTTGTTGTTCTAGTGTCTTCTGCTGCAATGAGGTCAACATTTTTAAGTACATCAAGCGCTCTTAAAGTGATATCCTTTAAGTTTCCGATTGGAGTTGCTACAACATATAATGTCGATTTTTCGACATAATTTGCTAAATCACTTGCCACGTTGTTTTTTCCTTTGAATCTTTTAATTGAATATTATTTTTCAAAAGAATATCTCTGATTTCGTCTGATTTAGCCCAGTCTTTGTTGTCTCTTGCTGTTTTTCTTATCTTGATTATCTCTTCAAGTGCTTCTTTTGGGTTCATTTCGCTATCAAGATTGAATTCTTGATATAATGGCTCAATTATTTTTTTCAATTCTTCTTCTGTAACTTCTTTTTGAGCTAATGAAAAATCAAAGCCAAGAGTTTCCCCTAGATAATATAAAGTGTTTGCTGCAATTTGCGCTTTATTTGGGTCGTTTGTTTTTTCTTTTTTGATTATATCAACAAGACTAAATAGCACAGCTAAAGCTTTTGAGGTATTCAAGTCGTCATTCATTGCGGCTTTAAATTCTTCTACTTTTTCTTCATCATATTCTTCTTTTTTCTCAAAGCCAACAGTTGCGTTTATTAGCCTTTTTGAGCCATTTTTTGCAGCGTCCAGAGAAATTTCATTAAATTCCACAGGCATTCTGTAGTGGTTTGTTAGAATAAACAATCTAATTGCATTTGTGTCGTATTTTTTTAAAATGTCGTCAATTGTTAAGAAATTATTTAAGGATTTAGACATTTTTTCTTTATTTATTGTAACGAAGCCGTTGTGGAGCCAATATTTTGAAAATTCACACCCGTTTGCACATTCTGATTGCGCTCTTTCGTTTTCGTGGTGCGGGAACATCAAGTCTGCGCCGCCTGCATGGATATCTATTGTGTTTCCAAGGTGTTTTTTGTTCATCGCAGAACATTCTATGTGCCAACCTGGGCGCCCTGTTCCCCAAGGAGACTTGTAGCCATGGGCTTCATCTTTTTTCCATAAAGCAAAGTCTAAAGGAGACTCTTTTTTATCGTTTGTGTCTACTCTTGCACCGTTTAAAAGGTCTTTAATCGGCTGAGAAGATAATTGCCCATATTTTTTATATTTATCAACTCTAAAATATACATCTCCGTCGACTTCATAAGCATAGCCTTCTTTTTCGAGTTTTTTAATCATTGAAATCATCTCGCCTATGGTTTTTGTGGCTCTTGGCTCGATACTTGGGCGAAGAACATTTAGAGAATTCATAGAATCAATAAAAGATTTGTAATACTTATCTGTTACAACTGAAGGCAAAACGTCGTTTTCATCTGCTTTTTTTAAGATTTTATCGTCGACATCTGTGACATTTCTGCAATATGTAACGTCATAGCCCAAGAATTTCAAATAGCGATATAACGTGTCCCAAGTGATGTAGCATCTTGCGTGGCCAAGGTGCGCTTTGTCATATACTGTTGGGCCACAAACATACATTTTGACTTTGTTTTCTTCTTGTGGAACAAATTCTTCAAGCTGGTTAGATAAAGTATTATATAGTTTTAGCATATTTTTTCCTTTTTGATTATTTTAAAACTTCATTTAATTTGTTTATTACAAAAGAAAGCGCGCCTTGTTGATTTTTGAAGCAAAGGTGACAATTTCTCACGGTTTGTTGATAGAAAACGTCGTTAGACAAAAGTTTTTCTAAAATTTTATAGAATTCATTTTTGTTTTTCACAACAAAACTTGCTTTTTCTCTGGTTAAAATTGAATAAATATCTCTAAAGTTTTTAATTGATGGCCCAGAAACGCAAGGCTTTGAATATATCACAGCTTCAAGAGGGTTGTGGCCTCCTGTTTTGCTGAAGCTTCCTCCGATATAGGCAACGTCTACCGTAGAATAGATTTTTGACAGTTCTCCTAAAGTGTCTAAAATCAAGACGTCAACAGAAGAAAAGTTGTCGTTTTGGGTCCTTAAGCCATATTTTAGGTTGAATTTTTTAGCAAGAGCTATAACGTCCTCCACTCGGTTTAGGTGCCTTGGGGCTAAAATGAGCTTTAAATTAGGGATTTTTTTAGCTAATTTTTTATAAGCCCAAAAAGCAATTTCGTCCTCGCCTTTGTGGGTGGAAGCTGCGATTAAGACTTTTGATTTTCCTTTGAATAAGTCAATGTCGCAAGGTTTTTTGTCAATTTCAAACTTTAAGTTTTTCATAACTTGAACTTTGTTCTTGTCTTCACAAAGCTCTAAAAAGCGAGTTTTGTCGATTTCGCTTTGGCAAAAAATTCCGCTATAAGAATTTAAAATTAATCTAAAAAACTTTTTCAATTTTAAATAAGAAGGGTATGATTTGTCCGAAATTCGACCGTTGATGATATAAAGTTCTATGTTTTTTTCTTTTGCACATAGTGCGAAGTTTGGCCACAATTCTGTTTCTGCGATTAAAATCGCTTTTGGGTTAATAAAAGTTAAAAATTTATCCACAACTTCATAGATGTCTAATGGAAAATAACAAATAAAGTCTGCGATTTGGGCATATTTTTTTCTTGCTAATTCTAGCCCTGTTTTTGTCCCTGCGGTCACAACAAGTTTATAATCAGGGAAAAATTCTTTCACTCTTTTGATTAATTTTTCAAGAGACATAATTTCTCCCACAGAGACACCGTGGATCATTATGACTTTTTCTTCTCTAAAGTCCGGTAAATCATATTTGCAAAGCTTTTCTTTTGTTGAAATCGGCGGCTTTTTTTTGAATTTTCTAATTCCGTTGATGATTGGAATAATGTTTTCTAGTGTGTCTGGTTTAATATTTTTATATAATTTCAATAATGTTTCTTCAAACATTTACTTTATCTCCCTAAAGCTCTATGTTAGCACGATAAAACCCCTTTGTCCAATTAAAAATTTCGTCATAATTTTTTTATATGATAAAATTTTTTGTATGGAAAATAAAACTACATTAAATAACTTAAAAATCGGGCAACATGCCAGAATTTTTTCAATCGAAAACGCTGATAAAGCTTTAAAAAATCATATTTTAAACATGGGTTTAACAATTGGCTCTGAAATAGAGCTCATTAAAATCGCTCCTTTAGGAGACCCTATGGAATTTAGGATTAGAGGCTATGAGCTCACCTTAAGGAAGGAAACTGCTTCTAAAATTTTTATCACAAATATCCATGAAAGCGATTTTTGCCCTAAAGACGAAAAACCTTTTAAAGAAACAGAACACTCAAGAATTGGGGAAAATCAAGAATATATTCAAAAAAAGAATAAAATAGCTAAAAAAACAAAAATCGAGCTTGCTCTTTTGGGGAACCAAAATTGCGGAAAAACGACCTTGTTTAACAAATTAACAGGTTCTAACCAGCATGTTGGAAATTTCCCAGGGGTCACAATAGATAAAAAAGAAGGTCAAATCATAGGCCAAAAAGACGCGAGCGTCGTGGATTTGCCTGGGGTATATTCGCTTTTACCTTATTCAAAAGAAGAAATAATCACAAGAGATTATCTAATCAAAAATAAGCCTGATGGCATAATTAATATCATAGATGCAACCAATATCGAAAGAAATTTATATTTAACAATTCAACTTTTAGAGCTTGAAATCCCAATGGTAATCGCGCTCAATATGATGGACGAAGTGAAATCGAATAATGGAAATATTGACATTAATGGGCTTGAAAATCTTTTAAAAGTGCCTGTTATTCCTATTTCTGCCGTGAAAGATGAAGGGATTGAAGAATTAATAGAACACGCAACAAATGTTGCAAGATATGTTGAGCGCCCTTCGAAAATGGATTTTTGCCTTGAAGACGAAAATGAAACTTGCGCTATTGTGCATAGATTAATCCATTCAATCATGCATAGAATTGAAAACCATGCGAAAACAAGAAGTCTTCCTTTAAGATATGCTGCAATTGAAGTGATTGAAGGGGATAGGGAGATAATAGATGAGCTCAAAATTGAAGAAGGCGAGCTCGATAGCATAAATAATCAAATAAAAAATATGGAGCAAGAAATAAACCAAGATGCGACAAGCGCATTAGCTACAGTTAGGTTTAATTTCATTGAAAAATTGTGCGACCAATTTATCTCAAACCCTAAAATTTCAAAAGGTTTTGAATTTTCAACAAACTTAGATAAAATTTTAACCGGTAAATACACAGCTCTTCCTACATTTTTTGCAATTATGGCTTTTATTTTATATATGAGCTTTGGCCCTTTTGGGACATTTTTATCAGAAAGTTTTGAAAAATTAATAGCTTACGTTATTTCTCTTGTGAATGGCGCACTTTTAGCTTATGGCTTAAATGAAGCTTTTCGCTCTTTGATTGTGGACGGTGCTTTGTTTGGAATAGGGAGTGTTTTAGGGTTTTTGCCTACTATTGTAATCTTATTTTTCTTTTTATCTGTTTTGGAAGATTCTGGCTATATGGCAAGAGTGGCATTTATTGCAGACAGAGCTTTAAGAAAAATCGGGCTTTCTGGAAGAAGCTTTGTTCCTATGCTAATCGGCTTTGGCTGCAGCGTTCCTGCTATTATGGCTACTCGCACCTTGCCTTCTGAAAGAGATAGAAGAATGACAATTTTTCTTGTTCCTTTCATGTCTTGCAGCGCGAAGCTTCCAATCTATGCTCTTTTTTGCGCAGCGTTTTTTAAGGAAAATAGGGTTCTAATTATTTTAAGCTTATATTTAATAGGTGTTTTGGTCGGCGTTATTTTTTCTTATATAATTAAATTTTTCGTATTTAAAGGAAAACCCGTTCCTTTTGTGATGGAGCTTCCAAACTACCGTTTTCCAAGTTTAGAAAATGTTTCTAGATTGATTTATACAAAGTCAAAAGACTTTGTTCAAAAAGCATTTACGATTATTTTTGTGGCTTCTATATTTATCTGGTTTATGCAAACTTTTGATTTAAAATTAAACCTTGTCCAAGACGCTCAAAATAGCATTTTGGCTTATGTTGGAAATATTTTAATCCCGATTTTCAAGCCTCTTGGAATTACGGATTGGAGAATTTCAACCGCGTTTTTAACGGGCTTTATGGCAAAAGAAAGTATAGTGAGTACCTTAAGTGTTCTTGTGGGCTCGAGTGCAAGTGATTTAGCAAAATATTTCACACCTCAAAGTGCATTTGTGTTTTTAGTATTTTGCCTTTTGTATACTCCTTGTGTCGCTGCAATTGCCACAGTTAAAAGGGAGCTTGGAAATTTATATGCATTTTTAGTTGTTCTTTTGCAATGTTCGATTGCTTGGGTCGTAGCTTTAATTGTGCATTTAATTTTAAAATAGTTTAAAATTTCAAATTTGAGTAAAATAAAAAGGACTTAAACATTTTTTAAGTCCTTTTGAAATATATCATTTTGGTAAATTTTAATTAAGCCTTTTTATCTTCAACTTTTGCTTGTTCTTCTTTTTTCTTTGATTTTTCCATAACGATGTTTTTCAATTTTCCGCTGTATGGAACAAGAAGAACTGGAACCAAGAAACGAACTACTGCCGTGAAGATGATTAATGATTTGAATTTACTTAATTTTTTGCTGTAGTTGTTTGTAAGCTCAGTCACTGTGTCTTTTAAGTTGTCTTCAGACATTCCGTGTTTGATTTTCTTTTCAATTCCTTCGCTATTAAATAATTTAGAGCAATTTTCTTTCATTATTTTTGCGAATTCTTCTTGAGTTTGGCTATCTTTTGCTTTTTCATAGCTTGCTTCAATTATATCTTTATATTTGTCTCCAGCTTTACCTATAGCGCCATCAAGAGCGGTGTCTATGATGAATGCGCAAATGCTAGAAACAACTGAAACTAAGATAGTGTGGATATTGATGCCTAATTTTTGGCTTGGGTCGATTTTTTTGGAGCGCAATGTGTTTAAAACCCAATATGTCGTAATGAGGCCGGATTCAATATCCCCCATACGAGCTGAAGGCTTGTTTAATGGGTTTGGAAGCTTGAATAAGCCTTTTGTGAATTTTTCCATTGGCTTGCTTAAGCTTATGTTTTCCACGATTTGCGCACCGATGTCTATTGTGTTATCCAACCCTTTTCCAAAAGAAACTTGTTTTTGAGCTTTTTGGTCTTTTGAAGATTCTTGTTTGTTTAAAAGGGCTTTATAATTTTCGTTTTCTTGTTTAAATATTTTAGAATTCAATAAAACAGATTGGTTTTGTTGAGGGTTTGCCCCGTTTGTTTTATTTTCATTTGCTTTGTTTTCATTTACCTTTTTAGCTGCTCTATTTGTGAAGAAAAGTGCTACTACAGTCGGAAGCAATATACTTGAAATTTTAGCTTTCATAATTGCTGTAATCCAACCTGTAGAGTTTTTCAAGACTGATTCATAAGCGTCATATAAAGTGCCTTTTGCTTTGCCATCGGCCATGCTTTTTGTTAATTCTTCAACATATTCTGGGTGATCTTTAAAGAAAGATAAATGTCTTGAAGCAGTTTCTGTAATAGATTTTGCTTTTTGTTCTAATTCTTTAGACAAATCTTTTGCGATTGTTTCTGTTTTTTCTTCGCCATTTTCTTTAAACGTTCTTAAAACTTGGTTGTTTTTGAAGTCTAAAGAAATATTTTTTCTCACATCTGCCGCAAATTGTTTAACTTTATCAAAGCCAGATAAATCTTTTGTTGTTTCTTTTGCGAGGTTGATTTTTGCTCCCAAAGAAGAATATTTTTTATCTAGCGATTTTTTTGCTAATTTTAAAGCTTGTGGTTCTCCTTTTAGGCTCATTTCTTTTGTGACGTCATCTACTGATATCATTTTTAAGTTATTTGTGATGACATCTGTGATTTTTTTGATTATGCCACCGCCCACAGTAAGGCCTAAGAAGCTTCCTATGAAAGCTTGTAAGAAGTTTTTAGTTGCGATATATTGTTTATCTTTTTCGTCAGAGCCTTTTTGGTGGATTACGCAAATAGGTTTTAAAATACCTGCGAAAATCAAAGAATAAATTGCGTTAAAAGCAGCTTCGTTGTCGGCCGTGAAGCCTATCATTTTATTTATTCCGGAGGATTGAGTAAATTTAGAATAAATTTTGTCTCCTAAACCACTATTTGCTGCCTTTTGGGCTGCGTCAGCCGCTGCTAAATCTAATGACCCGCCAAAGCTAAGCGCTTGTGCGGGTCGATTTTGATTATTTATATTCTTTTTTTCTGCTTCATTTTGACGCTTGTATTTGTTCAAGCCTGCTTGTTTCAAGTTCGCTAAATTGTTGGATTTAAACGAAGTGTAATTCAAGTTGTTGTTTTTAATTAATGCTTTCATGGTACCTATATAAAACCTCTGAATTTTTAAAGTTGCCCGTTTTTTTAAAAAATGTTAAGAAAGGCTATAATTTGGCAAAAGCCTTGTCTTGCGCGCGTTTGAAGTATTCATTTGAGTATGTTTCAATCCTATCTGCTATTAATTTTTCAAAATTTACATCAAATATATGATTAATTTCATTTATAAAAAAGCATGGGCTTGTGATATTTATTTCTATCATTTTTCCATCTATTACATCTAAGCCTGCTAAATAAACTCCGTCTTTTTCAAATTTATCTTTAACAATGCCCTCTAGGGCTTTTTCTTCGTCTGTTAATTTCGCAAATTTTAAAGTATTTTCATTGTGTTCGTTAAATTTGAAGTCGTTATTTGTGGCAACTTTTTTAACGCAATATTCAAAAATTTTCCCAAAGACATAGATTAAGCGCTTGTCCCCTTCTTTTATTTGTGGAAGATATTCTTGAACCATGACTTGGGTTTTGAAGTTGTTTGTTGCGGTTGTTATTATTGCATTTATGTTTTTGTCTTCTTTATTTAAATAAAACACTCCTGAGCCAAAGCACCTATTTGTAGGTTTTATTATGATTTCATTTTTCTCAAACAAAAATTCTTTTATGATTTTTTCGTCTGCGCAAACGATGTTTTCGGGGATTACTCCTTGAAATTCGTTAATATAAAGTTTTTCATTTTTTTCTCTTAAAGAAGCAGGTGAATTTATCACAAAAGTTGTTTTGGGGTTTACATAAGATAAAATATATGTTGCATTAATATAATCCATATCCACAGGAGGGTCTGGGCGGAAAAATATCATCTTAAAGTCATTTAAGCAAATGCTTTTTGAGGTTTTTTCAAAAAATATGTCGTCATTTTCATATTTGCATTTGTGACAAAGCGCAAATGGGACTTCGTTTTTTTGATATAGCTTTGTTTTTATTGCGATAAAAACGTTATAATTTCTTCTTAAAAATTCATATACAAGCCAAAAGTTTGTGACCAGTTTGTTAAATTCAAAATATTTAAATTCGACTTCGTCGATTACGATTAATATATTTTCCATATAAAGTATTATAACAAATAATTATTTTCGTGTATAATGTTTCTATGAAAAATTGTCCATTTAAAAACGAAGAGTGTAATTCATCTTGTGCACTTTTTATTTCAAAAGATGATGTGAACGAAACTGTTTTCAACAGGCTAAAGTCTTTGGGGGTTGTGAATTTTGAAGGAGAAGGAATTTGCTCTTTTAAAAATATGGCACTAGCTCAAAGTAGATATATTTTTGAAAACACTAAAATATTTAAAAATTAGAACAGGGGTTTTGGAGTGATTAAGGATAATATTGTTGCGGAATTGAAAGAAAAAATAAAAAATGAGCCCACGAATGTGGATTGCTATATTAATCTCGCAAACTATTATATTGGCGCAAATGATTATTCTAGCGCATTAAATGTGTATAAACAAATCCTAAACATTGCTCCAAAAGATTTTCAGACTTTGGCCAACATGGGAAGTATTTATTTTTATAAAAAGCTTTATATAGAAGCAATTGATTGCTATAATAAAGCCCAAAAAATAGAACCCAATAATTATTCAACATATTACAACTTAGGTAACGTTTATGCTGAAATCGAAAATTTTGAGCTTGCACTTAATAACTATGAAAAAGCTCTTGAATTAAACCCAAACAAAGCCGATATTTATTCTGCTTTAGGCTATTTATATCAAGATATTGAAAACTATGATGCTGCAAAAGAATTTTATCTAAAAGCAATAGAGCTAGATGAGACAAATAGCGAAAACTATATAAATATTGCAAACATAGAACAAAGATTGGGAAATCTTGAAAAATCCTTGGCATATTACGAAAAAGCATATTCTCTAGACAAAAAAGACCCAAGAGCATGTTTGTGCATTGCAAACACCTATGCGAGCCTCGGGGATTATTCTTCTTCTCAACAATTTTTCAAAAAAACTTTAGAGCTAGATGAAAGCTATTATCCTGCTTGGGTTTGTAGGGCAATCGCCTATAACGACAACCACGAACCTCAAGAAGCGATTGAAATGCTAAAACAAGCAATTGAAATAAATCCGGACAAGCCAAATGCATATATTTTATTAGCAAATGTCCTAGTTGAAGAAAAAAGATATGAAGAAGCTCTTATAATTTATAAAACAGTTTATAAAATTTCTCAAAATTGCGACAGGATTTTGGTTCTCATCGCAAATACTTATGTCTTGCTTCAAAATTACATACAAGCTACAAAATATTACAAAAAAGCAATCAAAAATTCACCTTGCGACAATGAATTAAAGCTTATTTATTTAGAAATGGCAAATAGCTTTATTGAAGAAAAATATAAAAATAGTGAAAACGGAAAAAACAGAGGTTAACATGGTTGATAGAATTGTTAGTGTTTTGACATATTATACAATGGGCATTTTCGGGCTGATTTGGCTCGTGTTTAGTGCCCTTACTAAAAGAAGAATTTCTTCTTTTTTAGCTTTTAATTTATACCAATCTATGTTTATTTTGGCAATAATAAGCATTTTTTCTCTGGTTTATAACATTGCTCTTAATATTTTAAGTGTTGTACCTTTTATTGGCCAAATGTTTATTAAGCTTGATATTTTCTTAAACCAAACACCTCTATATTTTACATTCACAATAACAGGTCTTATTTTTACAATTTTTGTAACTTATTTGGCTCTTTTGGCGCTTTTAGGCAAAAAGCCGTATGTTCCTTATGTTTCAGAAATAATCAAGACGAACTTCGGAGGGTAGATGAAAAAGAAAATCCTTCCTTTAATATTTTTTGAAATTGTTTCTTTTTTGACTTCGGTTTCATTTGCTGCTGAAGAATTATATTCAAACAACGAAGAAATAAAAAACATTTTAAACAAAGGAGCTTATGAGCCTAATTATTTTCAAATGTTCTTTGGGCTTTTTTTGGTGATTGTTCTTGTATATTTTACTGGGATTATTTACCAAAAACTTGTTAAAGTAAAATTATCAGACGTCGTCGACGACGAAAAAAATAAAGCCGTAATCGTCTCCACTACTCCTTTAGGCCAAAACAAAAATTTACATGTTATAAAAATAAATAACGAGTATTCTTTAATCGCAACGAGCCCAGATGGCGTTTCATTTTTGAAAGATTTAAAACAAGATGAGGAAAATAAATAATTTATGACAAGAAAAACTGTAAAAATCGCAAATAAAATGGTGGGAGATGGTTATCCTTGCTTTGTTGTAGGGGAAATTGGAATAAACCACAATGGTTCTTTGGATTTAGCCAAGAAATTAATATTAGATGCAAAGCATTGTGGCTGTGACGCTGTAAAATTTCAAAAAAGAACAATTGAACTTGTATATTCAAAAGAAGAACTTGAAAAACCAAGAGAAAGCGTTTTTGGCAAAACAAACGGAGATTTAAAAAGAGGGCTAGAATTTAGCCTTGAGCAATATAGAGAAATTGACCGTTATTGTAAGGAATTAGGTATAATTTGGTTTGCTTCTTGTTGGGATTTAAAAAGCGTTGATGATATGGAAGAGCTTGACGTTTGTGCGCACAAAATTCCATCGGCGCTATTAGTAAATAAAGAGCTTTTAAAAAAAGTAAAATCAACAGGCAAACCGGTTTTGCTTTCTTGTGGCATGTCTTCTGAAAAAGAAATAGAAGAAGCGATTGAAATTTTGGGTCTTGATAATTTGATTTTATATCATTGTACTTCAACATATCCTACAGATATCAATGAAATCAATTTGAACTATATTCCAAAATTAAGAGAAAAATACCCATGCCCGATTGGCTATTCAGGGCACGAAAAAGGGATAATGCCTTCGGTGGGCGCTGTGATTATGGGCGCAAATTCAATAGAGCGCCACATTACGCTAGATAGGACTCTTTGGGGCTCTGACCAATCTGCGAGCCTTGAGCCTTATGGCTTATCAAAGATGATAAGAGACATAAGAAACGTAAAAGCTATGATGGGAGATGGCATAAAGCACGTCTACAACAGCGAAATCCCTATCATGAAAAAATTAAGAAGATACTAAAATTTGGAAAAAGAAAATGACTTTAAAATTATCAAAAGATATAAAAATGGTTGTAAGCGACTTTGATGGCGTTTTTACAGATGGCTCTGTTTATATTTCAGAAAACAATGATGTTCAAAAAAAGCTAAATTTTAAAGATATCATGGGGGTTTTTCTTTTGGTCAATAATGGTTATAAGTTTGCAATAATTTCTGGGGAAGATAGCAATATTTTAAACTATTTTAAAAGGCTAAACGTCGAAGAAATCCATGGCGGAATTCGCCAAAAAGGGATAGTTTTGTCCCAAATTATGGAAAAATATAACCTAAAATCAAACGAAGTTTTGTATATCGGAGACGATATCAATGATATTTCTGCAATGGAGCTTGTGGACTATAGAATAGCACCTCCAAACTTAAACCCTGTTTTAAATTTTAAGGTAGAAAACCTTCAAGTTACCTCTTCTTTTGGAGGAAATGGGGCGATAAGAGAAATCGCAGACACACTTTTAGCAAATTAATTTATTTATGTTTAAAAAACTATTAAAAAAATTAAATAGCTTATTTATAACAGCAGAGATGTTTAATGCTCAAATTAACCAATACAAAGACATCGCGGGCGAACCTGCTTTGCCTTCTTATGCTTATATAAATTGGGGTATGCATTTAATTGAGCTTGGAAACAAGCAAAAAGGGCTCGAGAAGCTTCGCCAAAGTGTTTTGATGAATAATTCAAACCCAGAAGCCTATATAAACCTTGGGGTAGCGTTAGCGCAAGACCACATCTACGAAGAAGCTTTAAAAAATTTCAAACAAGCGCTGAAGCTGAACAAAAATTCTGGTCGCGCTTGGGGTTTTTTGGCCGGGGTTTATAGCGAGCTTGGGGAGTTGGATCTTGCAAAGTCGGCTTTTGAAAATGCTCTAAAATACGAAAAAACAAACCCTCACACATATTATAACTTTGGCATTTATAATATGAAAGCCAAAAAAAATGAAATGGCAAAAGACTTGTTTAGAAAATCATATATACTAGACCCTACAAACATGCAGCCTTTGCTTCTTTGGGGGATAATTTTGCTTGAAGAAAAAAATTATAAAAGTGCACTTTCTAAGTTTTCAAAAATAATTTCTGTTGAGCCTTTTAATTTTGAAGCTTTATATTTAACAGCAATGTGCTACATAAAGCTTGAAAACTACGAAAAATGTATTGAATATGCAAAAAAAAGCATTGCTTTTAATAAAGACAAAAAAGATAATTATATGCTAATCGCTCAGTCGTATTTGAAAATGGACAAAATGAAAGAATGCCTTGAAACTTTTTCGAAATACGAAAGCTTTTTTAAAGAAGATAAAAGGTTTTATTCCTCTTGGGGTAGTGCGCTTTTGAGTTCTAATTTTCCAAAAGAAGCTATTGAAAAATTCAACATAAGCTTGTCTTTTGATGAAAACCAAGAAGACGTTTGTAGCGCTTGTTCTTCTGCTTGGATAAAGCTCGGGGATTTAGAAAAAGCAAGGATAATGCTTGATAAATCTTTAAAATTGAACCCAAAAATGGCCTCAAACTATTTTAATATGGCGCATATCTATTTTGAAGAGCAAAAATATAATCTCGCCATAGAAATGTATAAAAAAGCGCTTACGCTAGACGCCTCTTTGCGCCCAGCCATTGTGAACATCGCTTCTTGTTATGCTATGCTTGACGAAACAGACAAAGCGATTAAATATTGGCTCAAGTCTTTAGAATATGATAAATCTAACCCAGAAATTTATTTTAATTTAGCTTTATCTTATGCAGAAGACAAAAATGACCCTCAAAAGGCTTTGATGTATGCAAGATCTGCTTATGACCTCGGAAGAAAAAACCCTGACATTTTGGCGAAATATGGGGCGATTTTGATAAAAACAGGGGAATTATACCTTGCAAAAGAAAAGCTTGAATATGCTCTAAAGATAAATCCAAATCACGTCATGGCAAAAATTACTTTAGCCGAAACATATATCGAAATGGACAAATCAAAAGAAGCTGTTGATATCTTGGAAGAGATTAAAGACCAAGAGAAAGACGAAAAAGAATATTTGTATATTAAATTCCTTGCTTATTCAAAGATTTATGAAGAAACTAAAAATCAAGAAGAAAAAGACAAATTAAAGGTTATAATTGGCGAAATTTGTGATAAAATACAAGTAAACTTTGGAGAAAATCCTTTTGAAGAAACGGGCGGAATTTTCGAAGAAGAAAAATAAATTAGAAATATTTTGAAAAAGAGATAAATATGGGATTAATAGTTCAAAAATTTGGCGGAACATCAGTTGCAGATAGCGAAAAGATTAAAAATGTCGCTCGTGCTGTGATAAAAGAAAAGCTAAACGGAAACGACGTCATCACAGTTGTTTCTGCCATGGGGCATACGACCGATAATTTAATCAAATTGTCAAAAGAAATTACTCTAAAGCCTCAAGAGCGCGAAATGGACATGTTGATGTCTGTTGGAGAACAGATTTCTATGTCTTTACTTGCGATGGCGATAAACGAAATGGGCTATAAGGCAATTAGCATGACAGGCCTCCAAGCAGGTATTCAAACAGAAGCAAAACACTTATCTGCTAGAATTTTAAATATCGATACTAAAAAAGTAAATAAATATTTAAAAAATGGATATATTGTAATCGTCGCAGGTTTTCAAGGTTATTTTGAAGATAATGAAATCTCTACTCTTGGAAGAGGGGGCTCGGACACCACTGCTGTTGCTTTAGCAGGCGCTTTTGGGGCAGATAGATGTGATATTTATTCTGACGTCGAAGGTGTTTATACTTCTGACCCTAGAGTAGTTAAAAATGCTCAAAAATTGGAAGTCATTTCTTATGAAGAAATGCTTGAGCTTGCTCGCGTGGGCGCAAACGTGCTTCACCCAAGGTCTGTTGAGACTGCAAAATTATACCAAATGCCAATGAGAGTTCGTAGCTCTTTTAAATTGGACGATTTAGGAACTTTGATTATAGGAGTTGAAAATATGGAATTAAATAAACCGGTAACAGGGCTTGCTTGTGATTCTTCTCAAGTTAGAATTGTTATTTGTGATGTCGTAGATGAGCCCGGAAATGCCGCAAAATTGTTCAATTTGATGGCGGAAGAAAATTTAAGCGTGGATATGATTATCCAATCTTATGCAAGAAAATCTAAAAACACAAATGATATAGCTTTTACTGTAACTAAAGATGACCTAGAAAAGTTTGAAAAAATCGAGCCTAAAATCAAAGAAATCTTAAAAGCAAGCGGTGTTTTTATTGATGAAGACATCGTAAAAGTCTCTATTGTGGGCGCCGGAATGATAGATAGACCGGGGATTGCAGCAAAGATGTTTGATACATTGGCGTCAAATGGCATAAATATCAAGATGATATCCACAAGCGAAATCAAGATTAGCTGCCTTGTTGAAAAGAAATATTCTGCTCTTGCTGCAAGCGCACTTGCTCACGCTTTTGAGCTTGATTGCGAAAAAATCGCTGATGTCAAAGGAGATTTGCCTACTTTATAATGCAAAAAGTAGTTGAAAAATTTTTAATCGATAACGATATCTCTTCTTGCCTTGTGGCGGTTGGGTTTTCGGCTGGGCCTGATAGCGTCGCTCTTGCGACTATTTTAAATGAATTAAAAGATAAATTTAATTTAGAGCTCGTTTTAGCTTATTTTAACCACATGTGGCGAAAAGAAGCGCTTTTTGAGGAAGAATTCACCCTTGAATTTGCAAAAAAAATAGGGGCAAAAACATATATTAAAAGAGCAATTTTTGAAGGAAAACAAACAGAAGAAACTGCTCGCGATTTAAGATATGAATTTTTTCAAAATTGCTCAAAAGAATTTAATTTAAAACATATTTTTTTAGCTCACAACAAAAACGACAACATCGAAACCCTTGTCTATAGGCTGATAAAAGGGACTTCAATAAATGGCCTTAGGACAATACCTGAAGTGAGAGACATTTTTTATCGCCCTTTGTTGGACGTTCAAAAGAGCGAAATTCTTGATTTTTTAAAAGAAAGAAAGCTTGAATTTATGGTGGATTCTTCAAACGACGACACGAAATATAAAAGAAATTTAATCCGCCACGAGATTTTGCCTCTTTTTGAAAAAATAAATCCTAAATATTTAAATTCTATTGAAAATTTGATAATAAATTCAAAAGAAACTTACGAAATTGTCCAAAATTCAATTGAAAAAACAAAAAAAGAAATTTTCATAGATGAAAATAATATAGATTATTATAAATTTATTTCGCTTCAAACGCCCTATAGGCTTGAGATTTTGAACGATTTTATAGGGAAATATTTAAAATATCGAAATAGAAAAAATCTTTTGATGTATGATGATTTTATTCTTCAAAACAAACATTCAAGGATTTCTTTGAATTCTGATTATTTTTTAAGAACGAGGTGGAAAAAAATTTTTATAGAAAAAGCGAAGAGGTAAAGATGGAAAAAGATATCAAAGATTTAAAAGTTTTAATAGATGAAAAAACTCTTTATAAAAGAATAAAAGAAGTGGCCGATGAAATCAATAAAAGCTACGATAATTCAAAAGTCTTAAATATCATTTGCGTTTTAAGGGGCGCTGTGATGTTTTTTACTGAGCTTTCAAAATATCTTAAAATGCCAGTCAAGATGGAGTTTGTGAGCCTTTCTAGCTATGGCACAAACGAAAAATCTTCTGGAAAAGTGAAAACTCTAAATTTACATTTGCCAAGCTTTAACAATGAAGATGTTTTAATTGTGGAAGACATCGTGGATACCGGACTTACATTAGATTTTTTGATGAAATTTGTAAAACATAATTGTAGCGCAAAAAGCGTGAAACTTGCTGTTTTGTTTGACAAAAAATGTGCTCGAAAATTCGACATTGAACCCGATTTTTGCGCATTTGAAATAGACGATAAGTTTATCGTGGGCTTCGGGCTTGATTATTGCGAATTATACAGAAATATCAACTATATCGGATATTTTGAATAGCAATTTTATTTGTCAAGCAAAATATCTCAATTATTAACGAAATTAAAAAAAATTTACTTTATGCAATATTTTAAGTTTTTCTAAAGCGCTTGTGATATAACAATAATATCGAGATTTAAATAAACAGACGATATTTATGGGGGAATAATGAGCCAATATCTAAGCAAAGAAGAAATCAAACAATGGAGGAGTTCATTAGAGAAGATTACTCTTGAAGAATATGCAAAAAGGCTTGGAAAAGTTCTTGAAGAAGAAAAAAACACAAGCGATTTGATTGATATTGTGATGAACAACGAAAAAAGGTTGTATTCCTCTCGCGAAACATCATCTACTGTTTTAAAAGTGGCAAAAGCGGCTAACGACGCAAATTTTGCTTCAGAGAAAAATGAGCTCGTAGAAAGCATAAAATCCATGCTAACTTTCAAAAAAAATCTTACTCAAAGAGAAGACACAGTTTTGTCTTATTTCATCAAAAACAAAGGTGAAATTGTCTATGCAAAAGACTTAGCTGCGATTTTGGACTTGCCTTGCGACTATGTATATAAATATATCAAAAATTTAAGAACAAAAATCGACGATTCTATTTTGAAAAACGCTACAAAAGGCGGCTATATCTTTGATTTGAATTAATTATGGAAAATTTAAAAAAGAAAACTTTTGATTTCATAAATTACGCGCTGAATTCTTCAAATGCCAAAGAAATCTCTTTTTATGATGATATTTTAAAAGAAATTTCTTCTATTTTTGAAGAAAAGTTCTCTTCTTTTTTCTCTTCGATAGTTTTTTTAGAAGACGAAAGCTTTTCGATTAAGTCTCTTTTTAAGTTTTCAGATGAAAAAAAGTTTGATTTGTTTTTGAAAAATTCAAAAACAATCTCTTTTTTAGACGATTTTTTGTCTGGCGAAAACTCTTCTATTGAGGCCTTTAAGACGGACTTTTTTGGAAGTTCTTCAAATATTTTATTTTCAAAGCTAAAGATAAATAATTCTATTTTCGGTTTTTTGGTTTTTTCTTCTGACGAGGAATTTTCTTTAGACGAAATTCAATCAATCCAAGTGATTTCAAGCATTTTGAGCTACAAAATAAAAGATTACGAGCTTTCTTGCGTTTATAAAATGCAGCTTAATACTCTTCAAAATGCAATAGAAGATAAAGCTCAAGCTTATGAATTAATCCAAAAACAACATAAAAAACTAGAAAAATTAGACAAAGAAAAAAATCTTTTTTTGGCGAACATTTCGCACGAATTAAGAACGCCATTAAACGCTATTATTGGTTTTTCTCAAGCGCTCGATTCAAAAATTTTTGGCGAATTAAATGAAAAACAAGCGGAATATATTAAAGATATTCAAATTTCTGGGCTTCATCTTTTGGGCATGATAAATGAAATTTTAGATATTTCAAAGCTTGAAGCGCATGCTATGAAATTTTCTCCTTCGCCAATAAACGCGACATACTCGATATTTGAAGTTGTGAATATTTTAGAGCCTTTATATAAAAACAAAAATATTGATGTCGAATTTGATTCAACTAAGGAAATAAAAATCTTTGCGGATAATCAAAAATTCCAGCAAATTTTATATAATCTTTTGTCAAATGCTATCAAATTTACCCCGGAAAAAGGCAAAATAAAAATCCGCCAAAATAGGCAAGGTTGCGACTATTTTCTTGAAATCGAAGATAATGGTATCGGGATTGAAAAGAAAAACCAAAACAAAATATTTAAAAAATACGTTCATTTGTCAAATTCAAGCTATTCTTCTCAAAATTCAACAGGGCTTGGGCTTCCGATTACAAAAGAGCTCGTAAAGCTCCATGGGGGCAAAATTACTCTTGTTTCTGAATTGAATTCTGGGTCAAAATTTATGATGGAATTTAAAAATATCGCATTATGAAAAAAATTTTAATAATTGAGGACAATAAACTAAATTTAAAACTTTTTTATGACATCTTAGTCTATAAAAAATACGAAGTAAAAACCGCCGAAGATGGGCTTTCGGGCTTCGAAATGCTCAAAAAAGAAGAGTTTGATTTAGTCGTTTTAGATTTACAATTGCCTAAGATGGACGGTTTTTCAATTATTCAAAAGCTCAAAAAAGAAAAAATAAAATTGCCTAAAATCGTTGTTGTGTCTGCTTGCGCGATGGATTCGGACAAAAAAAGAGCGCTCGAGCTTGGGGTTAAAAAATATCTGACAAAGCCCGTCGACATCTTTAATTTCGCTTCGACAATTGAAAACGAGCTTAAAACATCATAAACTTTTTCCAATCAATCGTTTGGACAATTCCTTCTAAAATCGATGTTTTTAAGATAAATTCGTCATGTTTTGGGTTTGGCAAATGTGTTGCTTTTACAAATTCTGGACTTTTTATGGTCAATTTTGACCTTGATTTCGTATATTTAATTATTAATCTTGCGATGTCTGATAATTTGTATTTATCCAAAGATGAAATTTCTATCACGTCCTCGTCGTAATAGTTTTCCATTATTTTTTCAAGGCAAGAAGCCACTTCTGGGCAATATGAAAGATATTTTTCGCAATCTTGGTTTAGGACAATTTCTTCTTGGTTGATTGAAGCTTTAATTGCTCTATTTATAAACCTTTTGTCGTCTTGTGGCATATAGGGGCCATAAAGAGAAGAGATTTTGGCGATTTTTCCATAGATATTGTGCTCTTTTAAAAATGACAAAATTAAATCCTCAAAGAAAGTTAAAAAGTCCGCATATTGCTTCATTTTTGGGTTTTCAAGATGCATTTTATATGGAATTACAAAAACAATCTTTGCTCCTGATAATTTTGCTTGTAAAAGCGCATTTTTCGCCATTTTAATCTGTTTTATGAAAAATTCAAATGGCGAATTGAAATATTCTTCTAAATCCCCAAGACCGCATAAATAATAAGTTATATCAGAAATTATGTCAATTCCATCTAAAATGTCTTTTTGAATAAAGTTGAAATTAGGGTTTTTTAAATGTTGATAAATAGAGCTCAAATCGCCCGTGGAGAGGTTATCTAGCCCAATGATTTCATCTTCATTTTTTATTAGTTTTTTTGCTAAGTTTGCGCCTAAAAGTCCGCAAACGCCCATTATTAAAACTTTTCTCATAAGAACATAATAAAAAATAAATCAGTTTTTTAGGACATATATTTTGTTGATTTTTTAGGAATTTTTGATTAAATCCACAAAATTTATGATTTCAGAATTCAAAAAGTCCTCTTTTTTAGAATTATTTATAATATATTCTTTCAAATTTTGCGCAAAATGGGCTTTTTTATATTCTCCAAAGCCATATTTCCTATATATATTATTCAAATTTTCGACTGTTGAAACTCCTTCTTCAAAGTCTGAAATCGCGCAATTGTAGTCGTTTTTGTGGATAAAATTAATAGTGTTTATTAAAATCTCTTTTGGAATAATGTCCTCAAATTCGCCAGACGAGATTAAATAAATCTTGTCTTTTGAAGCAAGCTTTGCTCCGATTATTCTTTGGATTTGCTTTGCGTCTAAGTCGAGCAAAATATAAAATGGCAGTTTCACGTAATCCACCATTTCGTAATATTTCCTCGCCACTTGGTTTTTGCCCCCTGCGGGGATTACGATTATGCCATTTTTATTTAGATTATAATCAAAAAGGTTGAAAATGGAATTTAAAAGAGTGTATTCTGTTTGGCCTTCGCAAAGGATAATTTTTTCGATTGGATATAATAAACCCTTGTCATATCTTTCTTTTAAGATGTTTTTAGAATTTTTTAGGTTCATAAGCCATGTGAGATTCTTTGAATAAATTGAATTTTTTTCTAATTTTTCAATCATCTTTGAAATATTCAATCGCGCCGATTGGTATTGATAAGATAATTCGTTGAATTTAAAATATTTATCCTCAAGGTTTATCAAAAGCTTATTTATGTTTTCGCTTTCTTCGTCAAATGCACCTTCTAAAGAGCTATTGAAGATTTCCGTTGCGATAGCGATTTCATCTTCTGTGGATAAATTTTTTATTTTTACGTTTGAAGAAAATTTTGAAATAATGTCTGAAAAAACTCTGTGATAGCGAAGGTGCGCAGGTTCGAAGCGAGTTAATCTATCTAAAATAGTTGGAAAATATTCTTTTTCTATTTTTTTAAAATTCATAAAATAATTCTATCAGAAATTAGCGATAATTTAAAATGCGATTTAGAGTTTCAATTATATCTAAATAAGATTTGATTTCGTAATCAGAAGCGCTGTGGATTGTCACATGTGACAAATTTTAAAATATTAGAAAAACAAGTGAAACGTAGTTTTTCAATTTGTTCAGAATCTATAAAGTATGAAATGTGAGAATTCAACATTAAATAAAGATTCTGAAACAAGTTCAGAATGACATCTTTTATTATTAAGCTTTCAATATAAAAATCATATAAAGATTATAAAGTGTATCAAAAACAATCATTGACAATCTTGTTTTATGATGTATGATTTAAATAGAGATTTTTTTCACGAAAAGGAGAAACAAACATGACAGCAACTGAAAAAGTTCAAGAAACTGGTTTGATTGAAAATGTCGAACAGTTAGATACTCTTGTAGACAGAGTAGTTGCGGCTCAAAAAGAATATGCTACTTTTTCTCAAGAACAAGTAGATAAAATCTTCAAAGCAGCAGCAACAGCAGCAGACAAAGCGCGTATTCCTCTAGCTAGAATGGCTGTAGAAGAAACAGGAATGGGCGTTTTAGAAGATAAAATTATGAAAAATCACTATGCCTCAGAATATATCTACAACAAACATAAAGATACAAAAACTTGTGGCATAATCGATAACGACAAAGTAAACGGCGTTAAAATCGTAGCTGAACCTTTGGGTGTTTTGGCTGGTATCGTACCTACTACAAACCCTACTTCAACAGCTATTTTCAAATCTTTAATCGCTTTAAAAACAAGAAATGGTATCATTTTTTCACCACACCCACGTGCTAAAAAAGCTACAATTGCAGCTGCAAAAGTAGTTCTAGACGCAGCAGTTAAAGCTGGTGCTCCAAAAGACATCATTTCTTGGATTGAAATTGCTCCAGAAGCTGATGGCGTTGCTATTTCTGGCGGTTTGATGAAACACAAAAACATCGCTTGCATTTTGGCTACAGGCGGTCCTGGAATGGTTAAAGCTGCATATTCTTCAGGCCACCCTGCGTTGGGTGTTGGCCCTGGTAACACTTCTGTTGTTATCGACGAAACAGCTGATATTAAAATGGCAGTTTCTTCAGTTCTTATGTCTAAAACATTTGATAATGGTATGATTTGTGCTTCTGAACAATCTATCGTTGTTGTAGACAGTGTTTATGAAGAAGTTAGAAAAGAATTAGCATACAGAGGCGCTTATATCTTAAATGACCAAGAAATGCAAAAAATGGTTGACTTTGGCTTCATCGATCCAAACAGAGGCACTGCTCACCCTAAAATCGTTGGCCAAAGCGCTCACACTATCGCTCAATTAGCTGGTTTTGAAGTTCCTGAAAACGCAAAAGTTTTAGTTGCTCAAAGACCAGAAGTAAATTGGGAAGACCCATTCTCAAGAGAAAAATTATCTCCAATCTTAGCAATGTACAAAGCTTCTAGCTTTGAAGATGCAGCAGATAAAGCATACTACTTAGTATCCAGAGGTGGCGCTGGTCACACATCTGTTCTTTACACAGACGAACGCAAAAAAGACAGAATCGACGCTTATGCTAAGAAAATGCCTTCTTGCCGTGTATTGATTAACCAACCTTCTTCTCAAGGCGGTATTGGTGACCTTTACAACTTCCGTATGGAACCATCTTTGACACTTGGTTGCGGTTCTTGGGGCGGAAACTCCGTATCCGGAAACGTTAGCGTTAAAGACCTATTAAACTACAAAAGAGTTGCTGAAAGGAGAGAAAATATGCTTTGGTTTAAGGTTCCTCAAAAAATCTACTTCAAACGTGGTGCTACAGATTTAGCTTTAAGAGAATTAGAAGGTAAAAAGAAAGCATTTATCGTAACAGATAGATTTTTATTCAACTCTGGCGCAGCTGATCAAATCACTAAAGTTTTAGATGAAATCGGCATCGACCACGAAGTATTCTTCGACGTAAAACCAGACCCAACATTGTCTACAATCGAAGAAGCTTATGCAATTATGAAACCATTTGAACCAGACGTAATTATCGCTCTTGGCGGTGGTTCTCCAATGGACGCAGCTAAAATCTTATGGTTAAAATATGAACAACCTGAAACAGTGTTTGAAGACGTTGCTATGAGATTTATGGATATCAGAAAACGTATCTGCAAACTTCCTGAATTGGGCAAAAAAGCAATGATGGTAGCTATTCCTACTACATCTGGTACAGGTTCAGAAGTTACACCATTCTCAATCATCACAGATGACAAATCAGGCGTTAAATACGCAATCGCAGATTACGCTTTAACTCCTTCTATGGCAATCGTTGACCCTAACTTCGTAGATGGCATGCCAAAAGGCTTGACAGCTGCTTCCGGTATCGACGCTTTAGTTCATGCTATTGAAGCTTATGTATCTTGCATGGCTACAAACTTCACAAATTCAAATGCTTTAGAAGCTTGCAAACTTGTATTCAGATACTTGTCTCGTTCATACCACGAAGGCGCTAACGACCCAATCGCAAGAGAAAAAATGCACTATGCTGCAACAATCGCTGCTATGGCATTTGCAAACTCTTTCTTAGGCTTGTGCCACTCTATGGCTCACAAATTAGGTGCTATGTTCCACGTTCCACACGGTGTTGCTAACGCATTATTAATCAGACAAATCATCAAATACAATGCGACTGATTGTCCTAAAAAACAAGCAACATTCCCACAATATAAATTCCCTCAAGCAGTTGCTAGATATGCGCAAATTGCTGATGAATTGAATATTCAAGGTAAAGACGATATGGACAAAACTCAAAACTTGATTAAAGCAATCGATGAGTTGATGGACGATATCGAACTTCCAAAATCAATTCGTGAATTTATGGAAAAACAAGGCGTTAAAGACCCTGAAAAAGAATTCTACGCAAAATTAGACGAAATGGTAGAATTGGCATTTGACGACCAATGCACAGGCGCAAACCCTGTATATCCAATCATGACAGACATGAAACAATTATACATCGACGCATTCAACGGCGAAGTGTAGTAATATAAACGATTTGCGAGGCTTAGTATATTTATTAAGCCTCGCTTTTTTGTAAAATCAAAAAGGTTATTAAAAATGGAAGCACTATCTGAAAGAGTTTTAAATCGCTTGACCCAATACCACACAATCCTTCGAGAAAAGGACAAAAAAGGTATTGAATTTGTGACGTCGTCTTTGATTTCTGCTCTTTTGGAAATAGATGAAACCCAAGTGCGAAAAGACATAAGCTCAATCAATGGCAAAGGAAAGCCAAAAGTAGGCTATAACGTAAAAGAATTAAAAACAGTGATTGAAGGGGTCTTGGGCTACAAGACAATCAAAAAAGCGATTGTGATAGGGGCTGGGAACCTTGGGACCGCATTAAGCGGATATTCTAAATTCTTTGAATTTGGACTTGATATAGTAGCTCTTTTTGACGAGGACAAAGCAAAAATCGGCTCAACCATTAACAACAAAGAAGTTTATTCAATAGATAAAATTGAAGAAATTTCAAAGCGCCATGGCGCAAATATCGCAATTTTGACCACTCCAAACAAAGTCGCTCAAAGAGTGTGCGACTTATTAGTGCAATCGGGGATAAAATACATTTGGAACTTTGCTCCGATTATTTTAAAAGTCCCAAAAGACGTAAAAGTTTGGAACGAAAACCTTATCGCGAGCTTTATACAATTTTGCGCAATTGAGGGAATTTCCTCCTAAGATTGTCGTATAGCGTAATGTTTCTTAAAATTTTATAAAAAATCCTTGCAAAAATAAATTTATTAGATATTATTAATAATGCGCCTCAAATTTGAATTCGGCGTATAAAAAAAACCGATTTTGAAATAACAAAAGCGGTTAATATAATGAGTCTTGTATCGTTAGTAAATCTTAAAGCCCTTAATTGGGCTTTTTTTTACAATTATAATACTACAATAATAAAAGTTATTTAGCATACTACAATTAGCTTATTTTTTATCTGAGGTTTTAACTGTGTCGAATTTGAGTTTTTTCCAAATTCTATAGCCGCCAATTAGCATTTTTGCCTTAAAACCATTTTCAGAAGCCAAATAGCAGGCTTTTGCGGCACGAAGACAATAGTCGCTTTCGCAATAGATTATGTTGATTTTGTCTTTTTCGAGCATTTCAAAGTGCTCTTCAAACGTGTCTAATGGAATATGGATTGCGTATGGAATGTGGCCATCTATGTAGTCGTCGTAGTCTCTAACGTCAATGATATTGTAGTTTTCAATGCAATCTTTTGTAATTTCTTGAAGTTTGAATGGGCAAATAAGATAAGTCAATTTTGCGCCAAAGAATGTTTTTTGTTTCATTGTGTCATTAAAAAGTTCGTCTAAAAACATTTTTCCTCCTTTTTTAAAAATATAATAAGTAGTTTCGATTGGTATTGATAAGATGTAATCAAAATTGTTTTATTTTTTTTAAACAATTCCTTCTCGAATTGCCTTTACGGCAGCTTGAGTTCTGTCGTCCACAACTAATTTTTGGATAATATTGCAAACATGAGCTTTTGAAGTGTGTTCGGAGATATTTAGTGCAGTCGCTATTTGAGAATTTGACATGCCTTCAACAACCAGCTTCAAGACTTCATATTCTCTCGCGGTCAAGTTCGCGTGAGTAGTTTTAAAATTAGATCTGCTCACTTGCGCTTGTGGCACGATATTTGGGTTTATTTCTCTTAAAATTTGAACGGCTTTTTTATCTATCCACATAGCACCAGAAGCAATTGATTTCACGATTAAATCTAAAAGCTCTGAATTCACGTCTTTTAAAATATAGCCATAAATTCCCATTTTCATCGCTTTGTTTACGACGTGTTCGTTTATGTGCGTCGTTAAAATGGCGAATTTTACATTTGGCTTTTGCGCCATTACCTTTTCAATTAATTCGAGCCCATTTATGTCGCCTAATTCCAAATCCAAAAGGACGACGTCTGGGTTTTGGGCGATAATTTTTGAAATTCCATCTTTGCCGTTTTGCGCCTCTGCCACAACACAAATATTAGATGAATTTTCGAAAAGAGATTTTATTCCGCAGCGAAAAAGCTTGTGGTCGTCCACCAATGCAAGCCTTATTTTTGTTTCATTATCTGTTCTATCTAAATTTTTTATATTTTCCATATTTTTCTCCTTGTTGATAATATAAATTATCAATTTCAAAGAAAAACCGCAATTGAAAATATGCTAGAGCGAAGAATAGTTATTTTAAAGATATAAAAAAGAACAAAGAAAATAATTCGAAATTTAAGCTAAATTTTGCCGCGCCAGAATCGATTTTAAGGGGCTTTGAATTATTTTTAGGTATAAATGAGCATATAGTTTCTTAAAACTACGTTTTTACATAATATACATTATCATAACCAATCGTTTAGCATGGATATCGTATTTAAAAGCAATAACAGCAAGGGGTGATGTTTAAAAATGTGCTTTTCAAATAATTCAATAAATTTTCCAATTTTAACAAATTTCAACTTTAGCTAAATAGTGCTATAATTTTCCTATGAAAAAGATTAACTATTTAAAATATGATGTCGTTGTGGTGGGCGGAGGGACTTCCGGTTGCGCTTGTGCTTATGAATGTGCAAAGTTGAAACTAAAAACTCTGCTTGTCGAAAAAAACAACTTCTTAGGCGGCTTGATGACAGGAGGGCTTGTTGTTCCTGTGATGAAATCTTCTGTCGAAGATTTAAATTGCGAATATTATTCAAAGCTCGTTGAAACTGCAAAAAAATACAACGCCCAAGAAACATATATTGATTCAAATGACGGCTGGTTTAACCCAGAATTGATGAAAATCGTTTTGGACGACGTTTTAACCACTCCGGATATCAAAGAAAATCTCGACATTTTGTTTGAAACAGAAGTTTTTGATGTTTTAAAAAATGATGATAGTGTATCTAAGATAATTTTAAAATCAAAAATTTTATCAATACCAATCGAAGCGAAAGCTTTTGTAGATGCAACAGGCTCTGGCGAATTTTCATATTTGTGTGGGGCAAATTTTCAAAAAGATACGACTCAAAAACAACAAAATACTTTAAGGTTCATCTTAGGAAACGTCGATATAGAGAAATTTTGTGATTTTTTGGAAACCTTAAATGACTATTGGGATATTACCAATACCAATCGAAACGATACAAATTCTAATAAAAATATTAAAAGGCAAATTCATTTTACAACAGCTTCCACTTGGGACGAAAACAAAACTTGGAAACTTGACAAAATCTTAAAAGAAGGGGTTAAAGAAGGGCTTTTGAAAGAACAGGACAGAAGCTATTTTCAGATTTTTTCTGTTGCAGGAGCACCTAATTGCGTCGCATTCAATTGTCCAAGGATAAATAATTATTCTAGTGACCAGTTTTTAGCTTCTAGAGAGCTAATAGAAGCAAGAAAAGCTATCTGGCGCCTTCTTGGGTTTGTGAAAGCTAAGTTTAAAGGCTTTGAAGAAGCAATAATAGTGGAAATCGCCCCAATTACAGGGATTAGAGAAGAAAACAGGATTGTTTCAAAAGAAATCTTTAAAAAAGAAGATATTATGACTCAAAAAAAAGCTAAAAACCCAATTTTAAAGGCAAATTATGGAATTGATATCCATTCAAACAAAAAAAATAATTCAAAATTAGAAGAAACTCCAAGCTACGAGCTTCCTTTGGAGTCTTTGATGAGCTTAGATGTTAAAAATTTGTTTGCAATAGGAAAAGTCTTAGGTGCTGATTTTGAAGCGCATAGTGCTTTAAGGGTGCAAAAAAGCGTAATGTCTATGGGAGAAGGCTTAGCTAAATATTTAAGAAAAATTATTTTATAAATGGGCAATTTTTTTCCTTCAGGCGTTTTATAGGAAATGTCTTAAAAATAAATAAGGAAAAGATATGAATATTGCCAAAATTACTCCAAATATGTATCAAGCTAAAGCTCAAAATGTTTCCAAAAATGCTTCAAAAGTGGCATTTGGGCATGGTTTAAATAGAATTGTTACAAAACCAATCGAGCCAAGAAAAGATGACGAAATGGATATTCCTTTGGAAGTTTGGAGAAGTTTGGTTGGGGGCAACCCTTCAAATTCTTGTACTGATTATGGTAGATTGATTGATGGCCACGCAATAACCACAGAAGTGAAACCTGAAACTGAAATGCCCAACATAAGAAATTATATTTATGTTGGCAACAACGCAAATTTAAATACTAAAAAAATGTATGAAGACTATTATCAAGCGCTTCACGACGCTTGTTTTGAAGAAAATGGAAAATTAAAAGATAGCGTAGTTGGCTACTTTAAAGGTAAAGTGTTTGCCATGACCGATACTGACGGCAAAAAAGGTCTTCAAACCGTTCCTCAATTTTTAAAAGGAAACATTAGAAAAAATCCTCCAAACCCTTGGTATAACCCAACTGGCAAAGGTATGATGTATTACCATGCGACAGACACAAGAGAAACTGCCCAAAAAATCAAAGAAGAAGGTTTTGACCCAAATAAGCTTTCAAGGTCTCAATATGGCCCTGGGGTTTATTTAGCCCTAAGCGAAGGAGCTGCCAGAAGCTATGGTTCTTGTGTGATGTTGTGTCGCTTGAATTCAGATAGAAGCGGACATGTTGGCGATAAGTTTTATGACAGACTTCGCTATTCAAATGTCACAAAACAAATCGCAGATGACTTCGGCTTCAAACGCACAGAAGACGCTATGGCGGACGTTATTCAAATGAAGTTTGCAAATGATTTATTGGATACTTTTGCAAGAGATTACATAAGAGACGCAATGCAAATTGACTATTTAACTTGTCCTGTGGGGCTTGTAGTGCTTTCTCCGGCAAAAATATCTGTTGAAGATGTTTGGTAGAAATTACTAAAACTATTTTCCAATACAGAAGTTTTCAAAGATATTATCCAAGATTTTATCCGTCAAGACTTCTCCTGTGATTTCATCAAGCTCTATTATTGCCTGTTTTAAATCGAGCGTGTATAAATCCGCACAATCATCAAAGAAATTTGGCTCAACTGCCGTCTTTAAGACCATTTTGAGCGAATTTAAACATTTTAAGAAGCAATCTTGTTGACGCTTGTTTGTAGTGTAGCTAGTTTCTTCTGGGATTAATTCTTTTACGGCTTTTAAAATTTCGTTTTTTAAATTCGAAATTGAATTATTGTCTTTTGTTGAAATATTGATTGTATTTTCTATAATTTCAGGGTTTAAATCTGACTTTGTGTGGACAAAAATCGCTTTTTTGTCTTTCGCAAGCTCAATAAGTTCTGGCTCTATTTCATTTAAACTATTTTCAAACAAAAATAAAACAATTTGAGAATTTTTTATCGTTTCGATTGAATTATCAATCCCAATTTGTTCCACTAAATCAGCTTTGTTTTTATCTCTAATCCCTGCTGTATCGATGAAATTCACTAAATAGCCGCCCAGGTTCAAGGTTTCTTTGATTGTGTCTCTTGTAGTACCTTCGATTTGGGTCACAATCGCTCTTTGATAATTTAAAAGAGAATTAAACAAAGAGCTTTTGCCTACATTTGGCTTTCCGATTAAACATGCGCTTATTCCATCTCTTATAAAATTATGGCTTTTTGAGTTGTTTAAGATTTCTTCGATTTTAAGAATATTATCGCTACATATCGATACGACTGCTTTTGTATCAACCTCTTTGACGTCTTCTGGAAAATCAATCGCAGCAATGAGCCTAGAATATAATTCGACTAAATTATTTTTTATTTCATTTGTCTTTTCTTTTAAATATCCGCCCAAGTTAGACAAGCTGTCTTGCGCTGCTTTTTGGCTTTTTGCTTCTATGATATCCATCACGGATTCCGCTTGAGAAAGGTCTATTCTGTGGTTTAAAAAAGCTCTTTTTGTAAATTCGCCCTTTTGCGCCATTCTTGCCCCTAAAGACAAAACAAGCTCTAACACGGAATTTAAAATAACCAAAGAGCCGTGTGTTTGGATTTCTACTACGTCTTCTCCTGTGTAGCTATTTGGGCCTTTAAAAGGGAGCAAAATCACTTCGTCTAGGACATTTTCGCCATCTTTGATGTGGCCATAATTTATCATTTTAGGTTTAATTTTTTTGTCAAATATTTTTTGAGCGATTTCAAAGGCTTTGTCGCCTGAAATCCTTATAATTCCAACGGCACTTAAAGCTAAAGGGGTGATTATTGCAACAATTGTATCAAAATTATTATTCATATTTCAAATTTTAGCATGTTTATTGTAAAATGAACACAGTTATTTTAAATAGACTAATTTTTGAGGAGAATATAATGGATTTTGTTACAATAACAATCGAATTACTGTCTAAACTTGCGCATTTTGCAGGGTCTTACGGCATGGCAATCATCATTTTTACAATTATCATGCGCGCATGCTTGTGGCCAATTAACGTTTCTCAACAACGTTCTATGAAAAACATGCAAAATTTGACTCCTAAGATGAAAATGATTCAGGAGAAATATAAATCAAATCCGCAAGTCATGCAGCAAAAAATGATGGAATTTTATAAAGAACACAATTTCAACCCAACAGCAGGGTGCTTGCCTATGCTTATTCAAATTCCTGTGTTTATTATGCTATATAGCGCTTTAATGAGCCCACAATTCATAGGAATCGCAGGAGATTCGCACTTCCTTTTCATCAACAGACTTGATTCTACAATTAAATCAAATGCGGGTGTTTCTTCAGATGGCAAATTTTCTGTTTCAAAAAATACTCAATTCCAAGCAGGAAAAACAGCAACTGTATATTTAGACAACGAAACACTTGAAAATGTTAAAATATTAAAACCGCAAAAAGCAATCACAATCCAAGGCGAAATCGAAGAAAATGCGCCTGTTGAGCTTAAAATCTCACTTGACGATTTGAATTTGAAATTCTCTCAACTTGGAAAAATCAAAAAAGCAGATTTATCTGTAATGAACATCATGACAAAAGAAACAGAACAAGTTTCTTTTGAAAGAAGAGGCGACATTTTAATGGCAACTGTGCCTACTGTGCCTGCTCAAAACAATGTACATTACGACGTTATTTTGCTTGTTGTCCTTTTTGGTATTACAATCTGGCTTTCTCAAAAAGTCATGATGGCAACAACGACATCAAAAAACCAAGACCCTCAACAAGCGGCTATTCAAAAGTCAATGGGTACAATTATGCCTGTTATGATTATTTTGACTTTTGTGTTTATTCCAATCCCAGCCGGCGCTTTGTTATATCTTGTGACAAGCAACATCTTCCAAATCGTCCAAACTGTAGTCATCAACAAACAGCTTGAAAAAGAGGAAGAATTAAAAAAAGCTCCAAAAGACAAAAATGTGATTGATGCGAAAGTAATCGACGCAAAAGTTGTAGAAAACGAAGATAAAAAATAGAAATTTTAATAATTTTCTTCATTTTTTCTTCAATTTATCATACAAAAATTTTATTTTTAAAATTCGGACTTTATAATATCCGAATTTTATTATAAAATTGATATTAAGATTAAGTAAAGATTAAGTTAACGCATTTTTAAGCAAGAAAGAGTACATTTTGAGCGAAAAATTAATTATAAAAGGGCAAAATCCTGCTTCCGGAGAAGTTTCTATTAGTGGCGCAAAAAATTCGGTTTTAAAGCTCATGGCTGCTTCTCTGTTGTGCTCAGATACTTGCATAATCCATAATGTCCCTGATTTATCAGATGTCGAAATCATGCTTGAAGTACTCCAAGAATTAGGCGCAAAAACAAGCTACGACAAAAAGCTCAAAAAAATCGAAATTGATTCTTCTTCAATTTCTAATTGCATTGCTTCAAAAGAATATGTTTCTAAAATGAGAGCTAGTTTTTGCGTTTTGGGCGCACTTGTTGGCAGATTAAACGAAGCTCAAGTGGCGCTTCCAGGGGGCTGTAAAATAGGGGAAAGAAGAGTAAATTTCCATATAAAAGGCTTAGAAGCCCTTGGTTGTAATTGTCAAATTAAAGATGGCTATGTTTTTGCAAAAACCAATAATTTAACAGGTTCCACTGTTTGTTTTGATATCCCGTCTGTAGGTGCTACAGAAAACGTGATGATGGCAGGGGTTTGCGCGCAAGGTACAACAATTATTCAAAACGCAGCTCAAGAGCCTGAAATCGTGGATTTAGCAAACTTCTTGCGCTCTATGGGGGCAAAAATTGAAGGGGCAGGCACAAGCCAAATAATCATAACAGGAGTGAAGCAAAAAGAGCTTGTAGGTTGCGAATATACAACAATTCCAGATAGAATTGAAGCTGGAACATATATGAGTATTATCGTGGCTTCTAGGGGCTCTGGGATTATTAAAAATATCTTTCCAAACCACCTAACATTGTTTACGGGAAAACTCCTTGAAATGGGTGCAAATATAAAACTAATCGACCCAAATACTATGGAAGTTTCCAACAATAAAAGGTTGAAAGCTATGAATTTCATAACTCAACCTTACCCAGGCTTCCCAACAGACCTGCAAGCACTTGCTATGGCTCTTTTGTGCTGTGCCGAAGGGATTTCAGTAGTGACTGAAAGTTTATACGAAAACCGCTTCATGCACATTCCGGAACTTTGGAAAATGGGCGCAAACATCATTGTAAACAAAAAACACGCTATTATAAAAGGTGTGGATTGCCTAGTGGGGACTCAAGTAGAATCTAGCGACTTAAGAGCAGGGGCTGCTTTGGTGACTGCTGCCGTTATGGCAAAAGGAGAGACTGAAATTGGCTCTTTGGGGCATATTGATAGAGGCTATGAAAACTTTGTTGATAAGCTAAAAGGTTTAAATATTGACGCGCAAAGAATAAACACAGATGTCGCGCTAAAGACGAATAATTAAGCACAAGGACGCTATTATGACGGACAAAAATTTTAAAAGATGGTATGATTATGACCCAATGCTTTTAAAAGTAACGGAAATTTTAAAAAATTATCAAAATGAATTAAAAGAGCAAGCGGAAATTTTCCTAAAATCCGTTGAGGACAAGGTTTCAAAAGAAACACTAGATAAATATTATGAAATGGTTCGCCCTGCAAACGGGGGCTCTAGGTGGTATGATAAAGACCCTGTAATCTTTAAAACAATTGAGCTTTTAAGGGTAATTCCAAAAGAAACGCAAAGAAAAACGGCCTTGTATTTTATAAATTCTCTTAAAGAAGCAGGGGTCGAAATAAAAGAAGATTAGCTCATTTCGCCCATTTTTTGGCTCTTTTAAAAGAATTTCTAATTAAATCCATAAAATTTATTTCGTTTTCAAATTTCTTTTTGAAAAAGTTTGACTTAATTTTCAAAGCTTCGATTGCGATGATTTCATGGATATTTGCTTCTTTATCAAAATATTTGTTTATTAACTCTAAATCTTTATTTAAAACTTGTGTCATATTTTTTAAGTTCGTCCTTTATCATTGTGCGCGCTCTTGAAATCCTTGATTTTACAGTACCTACCGTGGTGCTTGTGATTTTAGAAATTTCACTATAACTAAGCCCAGAAAGTTCTCTTAAAGTTATTGGAATTTTATAGATATCAGGCAAATTCACAATCGTGGTCTTTAAGACCCTATCTAACTCCCTATTTAAAAGCTTATTTTGGGGGTTTGAATAATCATTATCTTTTAAATTTAACAAAGTATTATTATCAATATCAGTCGTGACGATTGCTTTTTTCTTTTTTCTAAAATAATCGCAAAAAGAATTCACCACAATTTGATTTAGCCAGCTTTTAAAAAGAATTGGGTTCTTTAGTTGGGTAATTTTTTTTGAAATTTTAATTAAGATATCTTGCATGATGTCTTGAATTTCTAAAGGGTCTTTTTTGAGGTAAAACAAAGTGAGCCAGATGTTTTTTTGTTCCTTTTTAATAACCTTTTCAAGGGCGATTTTATTGCCCTCTATTGCTTCTTTGATTAAATTTTGATATTGAGAGTCGTCTTTATTATCTTTGTTTTTAGGGCTTTTCATATTATAAAGACTATTAAAATTAATCAAATTTCGCTATAATCAAAGTAGCAATTTTAAAAGATTATTAATTTTAGAAAAAAGATATGAATATAGATTATAAAAAAATCAAAAAAATTAGGCTTAAAAAAACAAAAAACTATATCTTTGAAACAACCAAAAACCAAGATATATTAGACATTTGCGCTTCAAAATTAAAAAAAGATAGTTCAATTGTCTTTTTAAAGCTCGAAAACACAGACAAAACAAACCTTGAAATTTCCCAAAAGCTAAGGCAGCTTTGTTCTATATATGAGTCGATTTTAATAATTGAGACTAGGTTCGATTTTGTGAAAATCCTTGAAGCAGATGGAATTTTGCTCGACCATAATTCAATTCCTTTAAAAACAATAAAGAAATTTTTAGACGAAGAACACTATTTCATCTACAAAAAAGCTAAAGATGAAATAGGAATTTTAGACGATTTTGATTTGATTATCGAATGAGCCTATTTAAAACTATACAGGTTCTTTTGAAAATACCTTCAAAGCTTCTTCTCTATCGTCAAAATGAATTGTTTTGTCTGCCAAGATTTGATAGTTTTCGTGGCCTTTTCCTGCCAAGACTAAAACATCGTTGTCTTGAGAAATTTCTTTTAAAAGCTTTATTGCAAGACGTCTATCAGGTTCCACAAAGACTGTTTTTGGGTTAATTAAACTCAAACCGGATAAGATATCTGTTATGATTTGCTGAGGGTCTTCTTGCCTTGGGTTGTCTGATGTGATTATTATTTTGTCACAAAGTTGTTGAGCAATTTTTCCCATCTTAGGGCGCTTTGTGCAGTCTCTATTTCCGCCGCAACCAAATAAACAAATCAAATTAGCGTCTTTTGGAGTTAGCTCTCTTGCTGCTCTTAAAATGTTTTCTAGGCCGTCTGGAGTGTGCGCATAGTCTACAATCACCATTGGGCTAGTTTGGACAATTTCAAAGCGACCTGCGACACTTCTAGTCTTTTCTAAGGCACTTTTTATTGTGGCTAGAGAAATTCCATTAGAAAGTCCAACGCCAATCGAAGCAAGGCAATTATAAACAGAAAACATGCCATTTAAGTGCAATTTAAATGGCAAAACTTCGCCTTTAAATTCGCAATCAAAAGACACGCCATCGTGCATAAATTCAATATTTTTAGCACATAAGTCAGATTTATTTTTAACGCCATAAGTGATGATATTTACGTCTTTATCTATTAAATCAATAAGACGAGAAGCATATTTGTCGTCTGCGTTAATAATTGCATTATTCCCCTTTTTCAAAGATTTAAATAATTTTGCTTTGGCATTAAAATAATTTTCCATTGTGATATGGTAGTCCAAGTGGTCTTGGGTTAGATTTGTAAACACTGCAGTATCAAATTCGCAATTTTTAACTCTATGTTGTTCTAGTGCATGGCTTGAAACTTCAGTCACGACGTTTAAAATATCTGCTTTTAAAATCTTCGCTAAAGTCGCTTGCATTTGTGGGGCTTGTGGGGTTGTGTGTTTTGCTTCTAGGTAGTCGTCTGAAGAAGCTAATTTATAGCCTAAAGTCCCGATTAGCGCACATCTTTTTTTATCTTCTTCGAAGATTTTTTGAACCAAGTGCGCAACTGTTGTTTTGCCGTTTGTCCCAGTAACACCAATCAAATTAAGCTCTTTTGAAGGGTGGTGATAAAAAGCGGCAGCCAAATCTGCGATTGATTCTTGAGTAGAATTTACAACAATTTGAGGAATTTCGATGTTCAAAGGGCGCTCTACCATAAGAGCAACTGCACCTTTTTCAAAAGCGCTTTGAGCAAAATCGTGCCCATCTACGTGCTCGCCTTTTAAACAAACAAAGATTTCATGGGAATTAATTGTATTAGAATTATATGAAATCCCTTTGATATCAACGTCTTTATAGTTTAACTTTTCCTTTACATCAATATATTTAATAATCGTGTCTAAATTCATTTTTCATACCTCAAACTATTTTTTCTTTATTTTATCAAAAAATTATTTTTTTAACTATTTTTTTACTTTGTCTGGATTTAAATGCATAATCCGAACAAGCTCTGTTGCGATTTCTTTAAATACAGGAGCTGCGACTGTGGAGCCCCAGATACCTTCTCCCGAAGGAGAGTCGACTACTACATATAAAACAACTTTTGGGTTTGTTGCGGGGAAATAGCCAATCATGGAAGTGTATAATTTGTTTGAATAGCCTGTGCCATTTGCATTTAATTTCCTTGATGTACCGGTTTTTGCTGCGATATAATAATCGTCAAGCTTTGCGACATTTTTTCCTCTTTCCATAGATTGCACTAAAAGATTAGTGATATCTTTTGCGTCTTGCTCTTCCAAAACTCTTCTTCTTGCGACTTTTTGTTCAAGTTCTTCTTTTGAATATTTGATAACATGAGGAGTCACCCAAACTCCGCCATTTGCGATTGCATTTATGGCGCTCACCATTTGAATAACGGTAGTCGAAGTTCCATAACCATAGCCCATAGTAGCATGTGTCGCTGTGTCCCAATGTTTTGGATTAGGTAAAAGCCCAGCGGATTCCCCCGGAAGGTCGATACCTGTTTTTTGGCCAATATTAAACAATTGCAAGCTATCATGGAATTCTTGACTTGTCATCATTTGGGCAATCTTAATTGAAGCGATGTTTGAAGAATGTTCAAACAAATACACAAGGTCAATGAGCCCAGGAGCGCCTTTTGACTTGTAGTCGTAGTTTGAAACGTCCCACCAGCCGATTTTCATTTTTCCTGTGTCATTTATTTTTGTGTGTTTATTGATTTTTCTATTCATAAAACCACAAGCAACTGTGATTATTTTAAAAGTTGACCCTGGGGGATATACGTCTGTGATAGCCCAGTTTTTCATAGTTTGCATAGAATATTTGCTATAGTCGTTTGGGTCGTAATTTGGAACAATTGCAAGGGCCAAAATTTCGCCTGTTGAAGGCTCCATCACAATTGCAGCTGCTTTTTGAGCTTTATATTTTTGAACAGCCGACATCAAATATTTTTCGCAAACATGCTGAACAGCTGAATCAATAGTCAAAGTAAGAGTTTTGCCTTTTGCTGGGGTCGAAACGTCCGCCGGGTTTACATTTATATTATATAAAATGTCTCCATTCGGAGCTTTTTCAAAAGTAATTGTTTTATCTACATATTCAAGATAATCTTTTGCTTTGTATTCAACCCCTCCTGCCGTGTCTGCGTTTGGGTTATAAAAGCCTAAAACATGCGAAGCCAAGGTACCTTGAGGATATACTCTTTTGTTTTTAACCTCGTAAGAAAGCTCTCTTAAACCCAATTTTTTAATTTCTCTAATTGTAGAGCGATCTATATCAGACTTGATTTTGATAATTTTTTTATCAGTTTTTGAAAGCTTTTGAGTCAATGTTGAAACGGGGATTTTAACATAAGGCGCTAAGATTTCAGCTAATTCTTCTGGGGTATGGTCAAAATATCCGGGGTGGGCATAAAGAATAAACGTAGTTTTATCTGCAGCAAGCTTAAAACCATATCTATCTACGATTTCGCCACGCAGAACATACATCTTTGAAGTTCTTTGTTTTTTTGCTTTTTTCTTGCAATGGCGAATGTCGCAAACTTGAAGCAAGAATAAATAACACAACAGAAGCAAGCAAACTACATAAAAAACAGATTGCAAGCAGCCCACGCGCCTATCAAACTTCGTATTTATTTTATCCTTCAACTTCCTCTCCCCAAGAAAAAATTAATATCGAACTACTAAAGATTGTTTTTGGTCATCTTGATTTTTATTGAAATTCAACTTTGGAATATCGATTGCATTGACTTCCACAACCTTTTGCGCGCGCTCTAGGATATTAGCGCTAGAGACAGCTTTATCTATATTGTAATAAGATTGAAGAGAATCAACTTTGTTTTGCAATTCGTCGTTTTCAAAGTTTAATTCCAAAGTGTCTCTTGAAATTTGATTTAGCTGAACCTCTTTACAAGAAACGAAATAATAGCAAACTAAACAAAACAAAATTAAGCATGCTAAAACAACATATAAAAAGTTGTTAACCCTAGCGATAATAAGCTCTTTGTAAGACTTTTCGTTTAAAAAATAGCCGCTTATAATCTGACCGTTATGGTTTTCTTGGATTGGGTTTGTAGCGTTTCTTGTATTTTGTTTATTAGCTTGTTTATATTTTTTATCGTTTTTTTTAAAATTTTTATCTTTTATATTATTAAAGGAAGGTTTCAAATTAGCCTCTATATTCTTCTTGCAATTCTTAGCTTTGCGCTTCTTGAAGGAGGGTTGATTTCAAGCTCCTTCGCGCTTGCCGTAATCGGTTTTTTGTTTATTATCTCTACCTTTGCTCCGCCACAAGTGCATTTAGGAGCATATTTATCACATCTACAGCCTTTGAAAGCTTTTAGAGTGTTTTTTGCCAATCTATCTTCTAAAGAATGGAAAGACAACAAACATATTATAGCACCAACAGAAGTTAAATTTATTACTTTTAATAATGTATTTTCAAAATTTAACAATTCATGATTTGTTTCTATGCGAAGCGCTTGAAAAACGCGCGTAGCAGGGTGAATTTTTGATTTTATCTTCGGTGTTGAGTCTTGAATTAAAGAGGAAAGCTCTAGTGTAGTCTTAATTGGAGATTTTTTTCTTTTTTCCACAATTGCTTTTGCTATTCTTTTTGAAAATCTTTCTTCACCATATTTAGAGAAAATATCAACGAGTTCACTTTCGCTATATTTATTTACAATGTCGTAAGCGCAAAAATCCGCGTCTTGATTAAATCTCATATCCAAAGGGGCATCTTTTAAAAAACTAAAGCCACGCTCTGCTTTGGTTAATTGGTGATATGAAGCACCAAGATCAAAGATTATTCCGCCTGTGATTTTTTCTATTCCCAAGTTTTCAAGGTGTTTATCAATATCAAGATAAGAACCTTTTACAATCGTGATGTTGTCGTATTTTTCAAGCCTTTTTGAAGCGAATTTTATGGCGTCATCGTCAACATCAAAAGAAATCAAACGACCTTTTTTTGAAATTCTTTTTAATATTTCTTCGCTGTGGCCGCCGCCTCCAAGCGTACAATCGACATAAATTTTGTCGCTACCATAACAATCAAGCGCGTCCACGACTTCTTGTTTCATGACTGTATAGTGCACAAATTCGCTATTTTTTTCTATTTTTTGAGATAATTCTGCCATATTTTAAAAATTAATCATTCTTTTTAAGTAATTCAATGTATCTTTTAGAGTACTTCTTTTTTTAGAGATTAAATCATCTTTATTATATTTTAAGTATCGTGAAATTATGTTTTGCGCCAAATTTCCATTTTCTTTAAAAATCTTTGCAATATGCAAAAGATATTCGTTTTGAAGTTCTCTATATTCTTTATCTTTTTTTCTGATGTCTTCATCAGCTTCAAGATACATTATAGCATCAAATGCGCATTTTATCTCAACATTTTCAATATCTTTTGGAAATGTTAAAAGGGCGCTTTGGACAGAGATTTTGCCATTTAATACATCAAGGATTAAATCAGAAATTAAAAGTTTATATTTATAAAGCTTTAATTTTTCGCTCTCCATCTTTCAGCACCCTTTTTAAAAGTTTTTTATGCACTTGCTAATTGCTGTTTTGTTTCAAAATTTCTCAAAACCATTGATAATTTTGAAATATCTCCTCCGCAATATCTGTTTGCGATTTCTCTTAAAGCCCCCATAACCACATCTTGGCTTGAATAAGCAGTTCTATAGCAGAATTTTTTTCCTTGTTTAAATCTCAAAATCACATTTTTATCCACAAGCCTATCCATGACAGTTTTGATTGTGGTATATGCGCGTTTGTCGATTTTTGAAAGTATTTCATACACGTCTTTTACAGAATTTGTGTAAACGCCTTGAGCTTCCAAACCCCAAAGAGTTGACAAAATAGCACCCTCAAGTGTTCCGTGTTTAGAAATCATTTTAATGTCCTTTCCTACCTAGAATTTCAAAGGAAGGTCGAAAGAAAAATCCTTTGGCCCGAATTGCATATCAGAACCATTATTTTCTTTATCTTCTTTAGTCTTATATATGACTACTCCTGATGATTTATAGACCGTACCTTTGTTGTTGTTATATACTTCGTTTCGCATAAATTTCTGAAATTTGCTTTCAGGTGCGAATTTAATCTGTGTATCCTTACACCCTGCAATTATAAAACAAACAGAAATGCAAGCAAGTATTAAACAGATTTTTATTTTTAAATTCATATTACCACCAAAAAAAATATAGTAAACTCTTATTTTTTTGATACAACAATTTGATTGTATGGTATTTCGATGTTTTCTAAGTCAAATTGGTCTTTTATGATTTTATTAAATGCTCTTTTGATTGTCCATTGTCCTTTTGGTTGAGTTTTAATTCTACATTTCACGCACAGAGCGCTTTCTTTAAACTCATCTAGCCCAAAAATTTCAATTTCATCGTATATTAATTTATTTAATTCCACGTTTTGCTTTAATATCTCAAAAGCTTTTTTAATAGTTTCTTCGACATGGTCAATATTTTGCTCATAACCCACATCAAAAGCAAAAAAAGCATAAGAATAGTTAAAAGTGTGGTTGACGATTTTATCAATATAGCCGCAACGTATAAAGTTCACAGCCCCCGTATTAAAAGAGCGAACCGTAATCAAAGGCAAAGTCACTTTTTCAACAAAACCTTCAATTCCTTCTATATTTACATAATCGCCAACTCTAATTTGACCTTCTAATAAAATCATAATGCCAGATAAAATGTCTTCTACAAGCCTTTTTGAGCCAAAGCCAACAGCAACTCCTAAGACACCCGCTGTCGCTATAATTGGGCGAACGTCAATCCCAAACAAAAGCAAGATATTAACTGCAAACAATGTGAAATTCACAGCCTGTAAGGAATGATAAACAATTGTTTTTAAGGTCAAAAATTGTCTTTGTCTTTCTAAAGATTCAATCTTTGAAATCATGCTCATCAAAACTTTGTTGCACAAAATTCTAATCGCCAAATAAACAATTCCCAAAACAAAAAAGCACTTAAATAAGTTCAAAATGAAGTTTATTGAGTTGCTCACAAACTTAATGTACTCAGCATTTAAGCCGATTAAGGCTAAGAATTCTTCCATTTGTATATCCTCTAAAAAGTCTAGATAATTAGATTATAAAAAAAATTAATCAAAAGGTCAAAGCCAAAATTCACCCGAGGATTAATCCTAATTCATTATAAAGATTTTAAACTAAGTGAAAGAAAGAGGAAAAATTGGGCATTAAATATACAAATACAAATGATTCTTTTGATAAAGTGAAAAATCGAGGAATGGAAAACCCTATCAAAAAGGACAAAGACTTCTTTTTGGCCAAGGGCGACAATTTCCTTTTGAAAAATGAATATAGAAAAGCAGTCAAAGAATATTTGGTTTCTTTAATGATGGATAAAAATAGCTTCAAAGCACATAAAGGAGCCTCAATCGCATATAAAAAATTAAAAAAATATAATAAAGCAATTAAGCATTTAAAAGACGCAAGAAATGTATATAGTTTCGATTCAGACATATATTACGAGCTCGGGTTGAATTATTTGCTTATGGCAGATAGCGAAAATGCGCAAAAAAACTTCATAAGAACCATTAAACTTTGTCCCGAAAACAAAAATGCGCAAATAAAACTTGCGCTCACGCATGAATTTTCGGGCGAAAAAGAAATGGCGATTATGGTTTACAAAACAATTATCGAAAAAAATCCCGAATTTATCCCTGCATATTCTAATTTAGCAAGCGTATACATTGAAGATAATGATTTTGAAAAAGCAATTGGCTTATTTAAAAAAGCGCTTGAGATAAATGCGCAATATTACAGGGCTTTTTTGGGGCTAGGGCTTTGCTTTGACAAGATGAAGCAATATTCAAGGGCAATTCGATATTATAAAAAATATATTGCACACAAGCCAAAAAGCGACGTTGCAAAATCATTAATCGGAAGAATTTATGAAATACATATAAGAAAATCAAAACAAGAAAAAAATTTAAAACTGATACAATAATATGAATTAATTCAACTTATTTGACACAAAATATAATAAAAGGTAAGATATACAAAGATAGAATAAAAAGTAGTTTATAAAGGAAGTTACTATGAGACTAAAAAAAGGCTTTACATTAGCAGAAATTCTTATCGTATTGATAGTAATTGGTGCTATTGCTACGATGACAATTCCTTCATTAATGAAAGGGGTTACGGAATCTCAATGGAAAACAGCATACAAAAAAGCTTACAACGCTATTGTAAACTTGACTGCAATGGAAAGAATTGCCGGTCAATTACCATCTTCAGCAGATAAAGTTGGGGTAGGTAAAATGTTTTCAAGCTTGAAATCAAGCTTATCTGTTAAAGACTATGCTGCTGCTCCTACAGAAGCAAACATCGCTTCACAAGCAACATACAACAACGCTGAATTCTATACAAACATAGAATATAAAACAGCTAAATCAAACGGCGACACAGAAGCTGCTGCTGCTACATCTACAGGCGACACATTGCAAGCTGGCTTAATCGGCACAGTTTCTCCTTGGATTACAACTGAAGACAACTTATCTTATGTAGTTGTTGCAGGCTCAACATCAACAGGCGAAGGCCAAAACGTTACTTCTTCTGCTGGCGGTTGCTTAACTAAAGCAAAAATCAACGAAAAAGAAACAATGAAAGACGCTGTTGGCGCTTCTTGCGTAGTAGTTGTTGTTGACGTAAACGGCCTATCAAATGGTCCAAACAGAGTTGAATCTCAATCCGCTACAACAAAACTTGAACCAACTGCTTCAATGGAAACATTGACAGGGGACAGATATTATATCTACATCGGAAACGATGGTGCAACTGCAGGTGCTAAAAAATACTTAGTAACTGGCCGTATCGTTGCTGACTTAAAATAGCATCATAACACTTGAAATTATAGTGACTTAAATTATAAAAACCCTCTTTGAAATTCAAGGAGGGTTTTAAATTTATCGATTAACTATAAAGCATGAAAATTATTCGCTTCTATTCTCTTCGTCTTCTAAGAATAATTGCCAGCCTTTGTGGTCCAAAAGAGAATAACTGTAGCTTTGAACTTTCGGATTAAAGTTTTCTTTATATTCAGAAAAATTATATCTATAACAACAATTTGAGCCCACTTTGTCTTTTAAGGCTCTATTTTCAATTGTGATTAAAGTGCCATCTTTTGAGTCAAAACCAAACTTATTTTCGCTATCTACGACATTTAAATTCATATCGTCATATTGATTATTAGTATACATTATAGAAGAATTTTCACAAACGTTCATTTGCGCATTTCTTCCCCAAGCAGGCATGGAGTAGAATTTTTGAGCATAATCATATAATGGGTCAAGTTCATCTATTCCAGTCGCGATTTTGGTCACAAGGCCGTTTGAAAGCCAGATTTTCTTGTCCGGCATAGATATTTGATTTAGGTAATATTCTCTTTTGTCTTGTGGAACATTTTTATTTGCAAGATAAACCAATTGAACATTTGAATCTAAAGATTTTATTTTTAAAACTATATCGGAAGAATCTTTATCCTCTGAAATTGATGAAACATATCTTTCATCTCCAATGAACGCGACTCTTCCTTGGCTCTTAGAGCGCTCTTGAGCAGCTTTTGCAGCAACCCACATTTTGCGCATAGATCCGGTTTTAACGTTTCCATGTCCAAAAATCGCCATTTGTTGGTTTGCGAATTTTTGCGCACTTCTGAATTCTTTAATTGCTTCAGGTAACACTTCTTTTTGCGCCCTTGTTTTGATTTTATCTAGCTCAAAATCAGGGATTTGAGAAGACAAGCTATTATTTTTGCATTGCAATAAATTTTGAAAATAAGCTTCTCTTACATTTAAAAGTCTTAAAAAATTATCCGGAAAAACTTCTTTTGCAACATCTTTATCAACACCCAAAACATCTTCTGTTAAATATGCTTTCGAGGTGTCGGCCAGCGCCACTTGGGCTTTTCCATAAGCGCTTGTTGTCTCTAGCGCAAGCTCATTTTTCTTTGAATTATTTATATTTTCGCTTTTGCACTCTTTATAAGCAGGGTTTCTTCTTGGAATAGAATTTTTATTTGCTAAACTAGCTTTTAGAGTAGATATTTTCTTAATAAACATAATTTCTCCCTTTTGCTTATGAAAAACTTGTGATAAAAAAAATTTGCGCTAAGGAAGAAATTGAAAACTATAGTTCATCTTGAAAGCGGCTTTTTGCAAAATAAACTCCGCAAATAAGAGCTCCCGAGACAGAATAGCCCAAATCTGATAAAGAATTTATGGAACTTTCTATGTCGTAATATGGAACATAAATTCTATCTAAAATCACTCCGCCATCAGACTCTGGGCGAGAATAAAATACTTCTTCTTTCACAATTGCCGTAACAAAAGTCAAAGTTTCAGAAGTCAAACCGCAAGAAGAAGAGATATTTTTTGCTTCAACAAAAATCTCATCTGCTTTTAAGCCCGTTTCTTCTAAAAGTTCTTTTTTCAAGCAAGCTTCAAGGTTTTCTTTTTCGTTTTCGTCCCCGATGAGCCCTGCTGGGCATTCAAGACAATAATTTGCCTTTTTTTCTGCGGTCATTGGTGGCCTTTTTGTCTTTAAAAACAAAAAATTATATTTATTTTTAATTTTGACTAAAGTTGTAATCACAACAGCGCTGTCGTGCTCTGTGGAATCATTATTTCTTTTAACATAAAACCACAAGCTACCGGAATCCGCTTTTGTAGATTTAAAATCCAGATATTTCGAATGCGACACAACTTTTGAATTTTGCATTTTTTCTCCCTAGAAATTTTTTCTTCCAAGTACATCTAAATATAAAAATTTATATTTTTGAGCCGAATCTTCCCAAGAAAACTTAGTTTTTATGCAGTTTTTTTGGATATTTTTAAAGTCATCTTTTCTATCGTAATATGTCCAAATGCCATTTTTGATTTCGTTTACCATAGATTGTGCGTCATAGCCCAAGAATTTAAAACCTGTAGCTTTTTCGTTTGGATAACCAATAATTGTATCGTCAAGGCCGCCTACTGCGCGCACAATAGGAACGGAGCCATATTTCATCGCTATCATTTGAGAAATTCCACAAGGCTCAAATAAACTTGGCATTAAAAACATATCAGATGCTTTATATATTTTCTCAGATAATTCCGGTTTAAAATCAATCCAAGCGCGAATATTGGAAGAATTGTTGCTTGTCCAAATTAGCATATTTTGATATCTTTCTTCTCCGGTTCCAAGGAAAATAAAATCCGCAGGCTGGTTCATTAATTCAAACTTTGAAAAATCGACTAAATCAAGCCCTTTTTGATATACAAGCCTTGAAATCATTGCAATTAACGGGCGAGCGGGGTTTTCTTCGAGCCCAAACATTTTTTGAATTTCTTTTTTAAATTTAGCTTTTTCTTCTAATTTAAAATCTTTTTTATCATATTTTGTACCGTTTAAAATGCCACAAAGTTTATATGTTTGCCCTCTTAGAGTGTAGTCCATACCTTCTCCAAAGTCAGCGCCTAGGATTTCGTTTGCATATCTTTGAGACACTGTTGTGATTTTATCTGAATAATAAAGAGCACCTTTTAGCCAATTCACTCTTCCATAATGCTCTATACAAGTATCCCTCCAAACTTCGTCCCATCTCATGTTTGAAAAATCAATTATTGCTTTGTCGCATTCTCCTTGAAAAGCGAGGTTATGGATTGTAAAAATCGACCTTGTATCTTTGAAAAATTCGTCAAATTTATAATTTGTTTTAAGATAAATTGGAAGCATTGCCGTGTGCCAATCGTTAGCATGCACGATATCCGGCTTGAAATTTATTTTTTTTGCATATTCCAAAGTGGCCAAAGAAAAAGCAACATATCTTTGCATTTCATACATTTCGTCGCACCATTTTGGATAAACAACATTAAAACAAGAAAAATATTTTGGATTATCAATAAAATAAACTCTTACATCAGTTTTAGGAATAATTGTAGAAAAAAGCTTAAAAATATGCCTTGTATGGCCCATATCTATCGTCAAAGAAGAATTTTCCACCTCTTCAATTTTATATTTTTCTTTATCGATTGAGCCATATAAAGGGGTGAAAATGGAGCACATAACCCCTTGCTCATCTAAATAGATAGGAAGCTCTCCCACGACATCTGCGAGCCCGCCCACTTTTGAATATGGAGCCACTTCCGCAGAAGCAAAAAGAGCTTTTAATTCTTTTTTCTTATTTTGTTTTGAATTCAATTTTACTAATTCTTCCAATTTCATATTTTTTCCTCATGCAAATTAAAATACAGATAAAATTTTGAGCGCTTCTTTGATGAGCTCTTGAGAATCTTCTTTTTCGAGCTTCGTTAAAGCTAAATCGAGCGCTTTAGAATATTCTTCTTGAGTATAGCCAAGAGATTTTAAAACGACGATAGCTTCATCTACAATTTTGTGGTTTAAGTTATTTTTAGGAGCTTTTGATGGAGTAAAGTCTTTTGAAACTTCCATTTTTGTGAGCTTGTCTTTAATCTCAAGCACTATTTTTTGTGCCATTTTTGGCCCAATTCCTTTTGTTTTTGAAATTAATTTATGATTTTCTTCTAAGACCGCTTCTATTAATTCTTGAGTCGAAAATTCGTCTAAAAGAGAAAAAGCAACTTTGACACCAACGCCTGAAACACCAGTTAAAATGTCAAAAATAATCCTATCTTGTTTATGTTTAAAGCCGCAAAGATACATAGAATCTTCTTTATGAATTAATTTTGTAAATATTTTAATATCTTCTTCTTTTGTGTCTAATTCGCTTAAAATCCTTTCGTTTGCCAAAATTTGATAGCCGATGTTGTTCACTTCTATCGTGCAATAGGGCGAATTTATCTCTATTAATTTTCCTTTTAAATAATCAAACATTTGAAACTCCGCTCTAATTATACTTCTTAAATTGTTTTAATGGGGAAATATTTATAAAATTTTACATACTTTTTTATTTTAAATTTAGCTGATATAATCTAAACAAAGGAATAGGAATAAGTATGAATAAAATTCAATATAGCGGCGCAGAAATATTAATCAAATCATTGGTAAAAGAAGGAATTAAAGAGGTTTTTGGATACCCCGGAGGAGTGGTCTTGCCTCTTTATGACGCTTTATATCTTCAAAACGACATAAAACATTATTTAGTACGCCATGAGCAAGCAGCAGTGCACGCAGCAGAAGGCTACGCAAGAGTGACTGGAAAACCTTCAGTTGCAATTGTGACATCTGGCCCTGGGGCATGTAACACAATTACAGGCCTTGCAAATGCATATTATGACGGAACTCCTTTGATTTTGATTACTGGGCAAGTAAATTCTAAGCTCATCGGGGGCGACGCTTTTCAAGAAGCTGATATAGTAGGAATTACAAGATCTTGTTGCAAACATAATTATTTAGTAAAAGACGTAAGAGACTTAGCTAGAATTGTAAAAGAAGCTTTTTATATCGCGACGACTGGTAAAAAAGGCCCCGTTGTAATCGATATTCCGGTAGACATTTTTAATGCAAAATATACTTTTAACTACCCAAAAAACGTCGAACTTGTGGGCTATAACCCAAATTATAAAGGACACCCTTTGCAAATCCAAAGAGCACTTGAAACTTTGTTTCAAGCAAAGCGCCCTGTGATTATATCAGGAGGGGGCGTTGTAGCTTCAAACGCAAGCGAAGAATTAATCGAAATCGCAACAAAATTACATATTCCAGTAGTCCACACTTTAATGGGCGCAGGGACATATCCGGATAATCTTGAAACCAGCCTTGGCATGATGGGAATGCATGGAAATTATTGCGCAAATTTAACTGTTGCAAATGCAGATGTGATTTTTGCCATAGGGACAAGATTTTCAGATAGAATTACAGGGAGCTTAAAGCATTTTGCGCGAGACGCACAAGTAATCCATGTCGACATTGACCCTTGTTCAATTTCAAAAAACGTTAAGGCAGCAATTCCCATCGTGGGCGACGTTAAAAATGTTTTAACAACTATGCTCCACGAATTAAATAAATCACACCATAAAATCAACGTTGAGCTTAAAGATAAATGGTTTAAAGACATTTGCGACTGGAAGAAAAAAGTCGCAGTTCCTCAAAAAATGGGCGAAAAACTAAGCGCAATCACTGTTTTAAACAAAATTTATGATTTTACAAAAAAAGATGAACCAATAGTATGTACAGAAGTAGGCCAACACCAAATGTGGACAGCTCAAAACTTCAAATTCAACCGCCCAAGAAAATTAATCACATCAGGAGGCTTAGGCACGATGGGTTTTGGCTTCCCTGCAGCAATAGGCGCCGCTATTGCAAACAAAAATAAATATGTTTTAAATATAGCAGGCGATGGCTCTATCCAGATGAACATTCAAGAATTAATGACCTGCGTAGATTACAAATTAAAAGTTATTAATTGTATAATTAATAACGAATATTTAGGCATGGTGCGCCAATGGCAAGAAAAAATCTACAACAAACACTATTCTCAAACAAAAATTTCTTCTCCGGACTTTGTGAAACTTGCTCAAAGCTATGGCGCCTTGGGGCTTAGAGTGGAAAAAGAAGAAGAAATCGAACCAGCACTCAAAAAAGCAATTGAATACGACGGCCCTGTTATGATAGATTTTGTTTGCGAAAACTTTGAAATGGTTTATCCTTGGGTCTTGGCGGGCGAAAAAATCGACAACGTCTTACTTCAAAGAGAGGAGATATAAATGACAACAAGCCATACAATTTCTGTTTTAGTATCTAATGAAGTAGGGGTTTTATCAAGAATTGTCGATTTGTTTTCAGGAAGAGGCTACAATATCGAATCTTTAACCGTAGCTCCAACAATCGACTCCATTTATTCAAGAATTACAATCGTGACTTTAGGAGACGACGATGTAGTAGAACAAATTTGCAAGCAATTAAATAGATTAATTCCTGTAATCAAAGTTGCAAATTTATCTTTAAACGACGCTATTGAATATGAAATTGGGCTCATTAAAGTCACAGTTCCAGATGAAAATAGAGCTGAATTTATAAACATTATAACTCAAGCGCACGCAACCATTATGGACGTACAGGATAAAACATACACGGTTAAAATTGATGGTTCCGAAAAAGAAGTGCGCACATTTGCGGAATTAATTCGCCCTTACGGAATAAAAGAATTTGTCCGCTCCGGAAAAGTGGCTATCACAAAAGGAAACCAATTTTCAAACTTTAAAAAAGAGATTAAAAAATAAATAAAGCTTTTAATCATTATCAATCGCAAGTTCGGAATTGTTTATTCCAATTATTCTTGTGTCTTGAAATTCCTCGTCGCGCGCACCTGTCCTAAAGACGAACATTTTCGTATCGTCGTTAAATAAAAGGTTATGCGCACCTTCATAAAAAATCACAACATCACCTTTAGATACAATAACGCTTTTTAGATAGTCACCTTTGATATTATAAAAATCCACCCTTAAAGAGCCAGAGAGAATGATTATAACTTCGTCTGTGGGCTTTGTTTTTGTGTCCGGTTTGTTGTGATAGTGGGCTCCTGTTTTAAAGTTTTTTTCGAAATTTAAGATACCAAATTGAATTTCGTCTTTTTCGTCAGTAAAAAAGCCATCAAACCCTCCTATTTCAGAAGATTTGATGATTTTTGCATAGATTTTATTGTTATCTTCAATTATTTTTTGAGCCATTAAATTTTTACAATTTTATTGTCGCTATCCACATGAACAATTTTTGGTTTAAAAGTCTTTTGTTCTTCTCTATCTAAAAGCGCATAAGCCACGATTATCACTTTGTCGTTAACCTGAGCTTTTCGAGCCGCTGCACCATTAAGGCAAATAATTCCCGAGTTTTCTTTTCCTTCTATTACATAAGTAGAAAACCTTTCGCCATTATTAATATTTAAAATTTCGACTTTTTGATTAGCTTTGATATCGACTTCATCAAGCAATTTTTTATCTATCGTGATAGAGCCGACGTAGTCTAAATTTGCTTCTGTGACACGCGCTCTATGTATTTTTGCATATAAAAATTCGTTTAACATACTTCTATTTTATCAGAAAAACAAAATTTCAACCAAAAAAAGGCAAAAATAAATGCGGTATTTTACCGCATAAGTCAAGAAAGGAATGGTTAGACTATTAACAAATTAATTATTACACATAAAAAAGTATTAATGCAAATTTATTACTAAATTGTTACATATACTAAACAATTTGTTTAATAGTTATTTAATTCCTTTCGAGTCAAAAAAGTTTTCAACTTCCTTTAAAAGCGACTCTCTGAGCTTTGCGAAGGATTTTTCGTTAGTGTTAAAATATTCACCTTTGGCACAAATTAAATAGTTTAAATTAACATCATAATTCAAAGAAAGCTTGTTTAAAAAAGCCAAACTCGGCAAACTTTTTGCATTCTCCATGTTTGAAATTGCTTGCTTTGTGACATTGCACTCTTGGGCGATTTCTTCTTGGGATTTATTAAGGAGTTTTCTTATATTTTTAAGTCTAGTGTTAATATTTTGCATATTTTCTCTCCACTTGGTAAATAAATGCTTGACAACTGTAAATAGTTAGTGTACTATAAGTTTACAAACATACCAATTACATTATAACATAATTTGCAAATGGTCAAGAGATATTCGAAAGAAATATTATGCAAAATAAAAAAAATAAAAACGGGGAATTAAGAATTTTAATAAAAATGGTATTGATGGGCGAAAAATCGGTGAATATTGCTCGAAAATTAAACTACCACGAAGCAACAATAAACTATAAATTATTGAAGGTGTTTAAAAAATTTGGCGCAAAAAATCGTTATGAATTTGTAATATTATTTTTTGCAAAAATAATAAATGAATTGAAAGAAGAAATTAAACAAAAAAATTCGCAAATCAAAAAACTAAAAAAATTGCTAAAAATGAGCTCCATTGCTTAAAAAAGAAAATTATACACTTAATATAACTCTCTACTTATTCAATTTTTGCCTTTTTAATTGCTAAAAAGGCTTTTTTTATTTGTATTTTTTAATTTAAAAAGGCGCAAGCAAACACTTGCGCCTTCAAGTAAAATAATTTAATAATTATTTTTGGATATCTTTCATAGAAAGACCGATTCTGTGTTCTTGAGGAGTGAATTTTTTGATTAATACTTCGATTTCGTCTCCTAAGTTGAACATAGAATTGATATTTACTTGACCATCAGCGATTTCAGAAGATGGTAAAAGTGCTTCTACACCAGGATAGATGTTGATGAAAGCGCCAAAAGAAGTGATTTTATTGATGGTTCCTTTGATGATGTCGCCTTCTTTAAATTTGTCAACAATTTCTTCCCAAGGGTTAGCGCCCATTCTCTTTAAAGATAAAGAAATACGTTTTAAGTCTTCGTCGATTTTGATGATTTTAACTTCGATTTTTTGACCTAATTGGATAACGTCAGATGGGTGTTTAATTCTTTCCCAAGAAATTTCAGAAATTGGAAGCAAACCGTCGATGCCTTCGATATCCACAAATGCGCCGAAGTCAGCAATTCTAACAACTTCGCCTTCAACAACTTGATCAACAGCAAGTCTTGAGATGATTTCGTCTGCAACCATTTCTCTTTGTTGAGTGTAAACTTGTCTTTGAGATAAGATAAGTTTGTTTCTTTTTGGATCAGCTTCAAGAATTTTAACTTCGATTTCTTGTCCGATTTGAGTTTCAGAAGGAGCACCTGTTCTCAATTGGCTAGATGGGATAAATCCTCTCAAGCCTTCGATTTCAGCGATTAAGCCACCTTTAACAGAAGACAATACTTTTGCCATAACGTTTTCGTTGTTTGCTTTGTAGTCTGCAAGTTTTTGCCAAGCTTGTGCGCAAGAAACTTTTTTCAAAGACAATACAGCAACTTCGTCGTCTTCTTCGTCTTTAATGATATAAAATTCTTTTTCGTCCCACAATTTGATAATGTCATCTGGGTTTTTATCTGGGAAGTTAGAGATTTCGCGGTTAGGCAAGAATGCTTCTGTTTTAGCGCCGATATCTACTAAATATCCGTCTTTTTCTTTTTTAACTACTACGCCTTTTACGACGTCAGCAACATTGATTTTGTAAGTGTAAGAATTTGCTAATAATTGTTCAAATTCTTGGTTTGACATTGTTTCGTTTGTCATTTTTAATGTTTATCCTTTCTAATTAATATTTTTCAAGTCTTTCTATGACGGCATTTATGATGTCGTCTGGAGTAGAGGCACCTGCTGTGACGCCTATATTTTGAGCTGATTTTATTAAATCGGCATATTGTTCAAGTTCATCTTCTTTTTCGATATGGATTGTTTTTGTGATTTTTGAAACAAGTTCGGCTAAATGTGTCGTGTTTGCGCTTTTTTTAGAGCCCACAACGACCATCAAATCAGAAACTTGTGCGAGTTTTTTTGCTTCTTGCTGTCTTAGGGCGGTGGAAGGGCAAATTGTGTTTTCAATTTTCAAAACTTTTGCGATTTTAGATAAATAATCGACTACTTCGAATAAAAATTCTTTTGTTTGAGTCGTTTGCAAAACTAGCCCGACTTTTTTTGCGTTTTTGATTTTTTCTTCGTTTTCGATTAAAGAAGAAATAGAATTTGCAACAAAGATATTTTCTTTGTTTTTTGCGTGGTTTTTTGCGTTTGTTGAAATCGCAACAACTTCCGGGTGCTCAACTTTACCTAAAATAATCACAAAAAACCCATCTTGTGCAAGCTCCATTGCTTTTGATTGAACTTTTTTAACATCAAAACAAGTTAAATCAACTAGCTCATATCCGCAATCTTTGACTTTTTTAAAGACGTCTTCAGATTCTCCATGGCTTCTTATAATGCAAATTCCAGAAGAATTTTCTTCCAAAGAAGAAATAGTCTTAATTCCAAGTTGCTCTAATTTTGAAATAACATGCGAATTATGAATAAGCTCACCCAACACACAAACACTCGTGTTTGGGTTCTGCTCTTTAATTTTAATTGTTTTATCTACTGCCATCTTCACGCCATAACAAAAACCGGCATTTTTGGCTAGTTTGATAACTTTGCTAATGGTTTATACCAACTTTCAATAAAGTCAATATTTTTCAAAAAAATATTGCTAAAATAATTTAAACACAAACATTTTTTTAGTACAATATTTTTATAAATAAAATTAAAGATTGGATTAAAATAATGGAATTTTTCGAAAAAGGTACAAAAAACGACATTTTATATTGGTCAAAAAGACTTTATCAAAAGAATATGTCCCCATCAAAAAGCGGAAACATTTCCCTTAAAACCCCTGATGGCATATTGATTTCTGCAAGCAACACTTGCTTAAATGATATGGACGAAAATGATGTCGTTTTAATCGACTTTGAAGGAAATTTAATCCAAGGAAACAAAAAGCCTTCCAGCGAAAAAATTATGCACAGCGAAATCTACACAAGAAGAGACGACATTGGAGCAATTATCCACTGCCACGACCCTTTAATAACCGCTTTTGCAGTTGCAGGAAAACCCATAGATAAAGCAATCTTGCCTGATATGGCTTTAAAATTTGAAACAATTCCAATAATTCCTTATTTTCACCCTTCCACAATAGAGCTTGCAACAACTGCGGCAGATACATTCGACAAAGGATATAATGCAGTTTTATTGAAAAACCACGGGATTATAGTAGGCTCCGACACCTTGCAAAATGCTTTTTATGATATCGAGCTTATAAGAAGCTATGTCGAAATCTATTTTGGCGCAGAAGTCTTAGGGGGTGCAAGTTTGATACCAAAAAAATCAGTTGAAGAGTTAAAGAAAATTTATATTAAATAACTAAATGTTTGACCGAAAAAATTAATAAGATATAATTATACTATGCAACCTTTAATTTCTGAGGAAAATGTAAACGAATTAATTGATTTGATTCTATCGGACTTGCCAAAATGGCGAAAAGATATGATTCATTACATAAAGACCGAAAATCCGGAATTAAACAGCGCTATCATCGAAATTTCACAAAAATCTAATCTTGACCCAAAAGCTTTAGCAACAGGAGCATATATGACATACAGGCTCCTTGAAAACGAACAAGAAAACAACAGCGATGATTTAAACGATATTCAATAGTAGTTTCAGGTAAATTAAGAATGACAAATTTAAGCAAAGAAGATATTGAAAAAGCGAAAAAAATTGCCAACATGTCTAAAATTTCCAAAATTTTAGAAAACATCAGATGTGTAATTGCAAAAGACCGCAAACAAAAGCAGCCACTTATTTTAAGAATAAACGAAGCTTTCATTTTCAACATTGCAAGAAAAGCTATAACTCAAAAAGATTCGACATTTATCATGTCGATTGCAGGAGAATCTGCTTCAGGCAAAACTACACTTGTCAAAAACACTGCAAAAGCTTGCTTAAAATCTGACAACAACAGCGTATATACTGTTTTATGCTGCGATGACTATTATAAAGACGCTTCTCAAGAATTAAAAAACGCAGGAAGCTATGAAAAACTTTTTGAATCAGGCTTCAGCTTCGACACACCTGACGCTATTGACTTAGAGCTTATGAAGGAACATTTGTTGGCTTTAAAAGAAGGAAAAGAAATCTATTGCCCTTTGTATAATTTTGTCACTTGCGAAAGCAAAAAAAATTCAGTTTTGAAAAAGCCTGCGAAGCTGATTTTGAACGAAGGTTTGTATGTTTTACATGACAAAGTGAAAGAAATTTCAGACGTTAAAATCTATGTTTATACTCCATTTGAAGTAATTAAAGAAAGATGGTTCGCAAGAGCGACAAGCAGAGGAAAAACAGGCACAGCTGCCCAAATGCAATTCCATGATGTGAACCAAACTGCGTTTCGCTATATTCGCCCAACTATGGACATAGCGGACGTTGTAATAAACGGTATGACTACTCAAGAATACATCGAAGATTTCATCAATGAATTAATTGAGGCAATTGTAAGCGTTACTTCTGACAAACATTTTTCATTATAATTTTGAAAAAACAACTTGACAAAAACAATTGATATTGTAATATAGTAATTGCCCGATGGGGCGTCGCCAAGTGGTAAGGCACCTGGTTTTGGTCCAGGCATTTCGGAGGTTCGAGTCCTTCCGCCCCAGCCAATTAAAAACTCTCAAAGAAATTTGAGAGTTTTTTAGTATATAAAAATAAAAAAATAATTTTAAGCTCTTTCTTAAAATATTCTTTCGTAACGTTTTAAGATTTCTTTTTTAAAATAATCGGGCAATGTGTCAAATTAGTTTATATCAACAAAAATAGGGATATTGCTTTCAGTCAAAAGCATTTTTAAATGCGACAAGGATTTCCCTTCTTCATTAAAAGATTTTATTGTTAAATCAAGATCGCTTCCTTCGTGGAATTCGCCTTTTATCCTTCCGCCATAAGCCCAAATTTCAGCCTTTGGGCAGTATGATTTAAAAATTTGAATTAATTCTTCATAAGAATCTTTATCAAGATTTATCATTTTTCTTCCAAAACCTTATAATAAGCTTCTTTCGCCCTATAAGAGCTTCGAGCCAAAGGAGCCACAATGGGTAAAATTGACGTATTTTCTTTTATGAAATTTTCGATTTTTAAATATTCTTCATTTGTATAATATTTTTTGACTTCCAAATGTTTTAAAGATGGGCGAATATATTGCCCCACGGTTAAAATATCAAGGCCAGTTTTCGCTAAATCTAAAATCAATTCTTTCATTTCGTCAAAAGTTTCTCCTAAGCCAAGCATAAAACCGGATTTTGTAATCAAACCATTTTGTTTCATATATTTTAAAACATCTAATGTTATGTCGTAGTCTGCCATCTGGCGCGCTATTGGATATAAAGATTTAATAGTTTCGATGTTGTGGTTGAAAACATCGGGGCGAGCTTCTATAATCCTATCTAGCGCCACTTTGTCCCCTTTAAAGTCGGGAGTTAAGACTTCTATTTTTATATCACTATCCAGTTTTCTAATTTCATCAATTGTGTTTTTAAAATGAATTGAGCCATAATCATGGTTTTCTTTAAGGTCATCTCTTGTGACTGATGTGATTACACAATATTTTATATTTAATTTTTCAACAGCCAAAGCGACGTTTTTTGGCTCATTTTCATCTAGCCCCAAAGGAGTCTTTTGGCTAATATTGCAAAAAGCGCAGTTTCTTGTGCAAGTGTTACCTAAAATTAAAAAAGTAGCCGTTTGAGAAGAATAACATTCACATTTATTTGGGCACCTTGCGCCATCGCAGACGGTGTTTAGGTTGTTTTCTTTTAAAATTTTTCTCACATTTTTATATTCATCGTTATCCAAACTTGCGATTTTGGTTTTCAAAAATTCAGGAAGTCTTAAAATTTCATTTTTATTTTTCATATTACCTTAAAACCTCCGGCACGACTTCAGAAAAGCAAGGATGAGGGAAAATCATCTCTTCAATTTCATCAACCTCAATTTCTTTTTCAATCAAAATATTAAAAATAGAAATCAAAATAGAAGCATTTTTTGAAACGATATGCGCACCTTTGATTTTATTTTCTTTTATAATTACCTTCACAAGCCCGTCTTGAGCGCCTTCGCACCAAGGCTTCGCAAGACTTCCTAAAAGCATTTTTTTAATAACATATTCATCTTTGTTTTGGATATCTTGCTCTCTGAGCCCAACAGTCGCAATTTCAGGGGTTAAATAAACTACAGCCGGGCAATTTTTCAAAGACAATTCTTTCTTTTCTAAAATTTTATTCATGACAATTTTTGCTTGATAAGAAGCGTTATGCGCAAGCATGGTTTTTTTTGTAGCGTCACCTATTATATATAAATTGTCAAAATCGCAGGTGCAATCATCGTTTATTTGAAGGTTTGCAACAATTTCTGATTGCGCCAAAGAAATCTTTGGCAAATTAGGCTTTCTTCCGACCGCCACAAGGATTTTTTCCGCTTCAAATTGTTTAGAAGAATTCAATTCCACAATTCCATTTTTGAAACTTTTTATAAAATCATCTTTAAAATATTTAATCTTGTTTGTTTTTAAAATTCTCTCTATTCTTTTTTGAAGGTCAATGTCTAAATTTGGAGCTAAATTAGGAGCTTTTTCAACAATTGTTACATCAGCATTAAAGCTATTTAAAAATTGAGCGATTTCAAGCCCAATTGCGCCAGAGCCCACAATAGCAATGCTTTTAGGTAATGTTTCTAAATTTAAAATGTCGTCAGAAGATAAAATATTTTGATGGTCGAATTCTAAACAAGAAAGCTCAACCGGGCTAGAACCCGTTGCAATTATGATATTTTTTGCTTGATAGATATTATCTTCTGCTTCGATTAAAATTTCGTCATTTTCAATGATTAAATTTGCGCTTGCGCAAATTATTTCGGCTTTCTTTTTAAATTCTAAAGAAAGTGCTTTATTGAATTTTTCAACGATTTGGTTTTTTCTATCTAAAATTTTATTCCAATTGAAATTAATATCTTTGGCAGATATTCCAAATTCTTCTGCATTTAAGAATTCTTGATATAAATTGCTGCTGTGCAAAATTGTTTTAGTTGGGATACAACCTTGATTTAAGCAAGTTCCCCCAAGAAAACTTTTTTCAAAAGCAATTACCTTTAAATTATTTTTTATAGCTATTTTTAAAGCTTCCAATCCGGCAGGCCCAAGCCCAATTATCGCAACATCAAACATATTAATCCTTATTTTTACTTTTTTCCATTATATCAAAAACAACGTCTTTTGCCACAAGGTAGCCACTCGACCAGCAATTTTGAAGATTAAAGCCGCCACAAAAGCCATCGATATTTAAAACTTCGCCGCAAAACCAAAAAGAAGAATTTTCTTTTGAGCGAAAATTCTTGTCAATAGAATTCAGCTCTACTCCGCCTTTTTGGACAATTTCTCCTTGTTTTAAGGTTGAAATCACTTTCAAATTTAAAAAAGATGTCTCTAAAATTTCTTTTTTGGATATTTCAGAAGCTTTTTTAGAAAAGTTTCTAACGTGGACTTTTGAAAAACTTTTAGGCAAAAGCATTGAGACCAAAGAGCCAAAAACTTTTTTCGGGTTTTTTTGAATTAATTCATATAATTCGTTTTCGTCAAAAAGTTTGATTTTAATTTCATAAGGAAAATCTAAATCAACATTTAAAGAAGAAATTTTAAATATTAAAGGGCCAACGACCCCTTCCGGTGTAAACAAAAAATCGCCATCGAGAGACTTTATACTAACACCCACAGGATAAATATTGTTTTCTATTTTTAAGCCACAAAGCGCTTTTTTAAAAGGTAAAAAGCTTTGGCCTATGGATTTTAAAAGAAGTTCCGCTTGTCTTGAACCTGTGGCAATGATTTTATAGTCAAAATCTTTAATTTGAGATATTTTAGAAACATTTTCTTTCACTATTTTAAAGTTTTTAAATTTATTTAATCTATTTAATAATTTTTCTCGAACGTCAGATGACGAGTTGCTTTTTGGGAAAATTCTTCCGTCATCTTGCGTATAGCAAGAAATTCCAACAGAAGAAAAATATTCAAGAGCGTCATAATTAGAATAGCGAGAAAATGCGCTATACAAGAATTTTTCTCCTCTTGGGTAATTTGAAGCAAATTCTTTAATATCAGAAATTGAATTTGTAATGTTACATCTTTTGTTGCCTGTGAGCAAAATCGTAGCTAAAGGAGAGTTTTTTTCAAAAATAGTTATAAAAAAGTCTGAAAAATTTCTCTTTTTAAATTCTTCTAAAATAGCGAGGGCACAAAAAACTCCGCTCGGCCCGAGCCCCACAATTGCGATTTTATGGGTCATTTCGAACTTACCGTTCCGTATAAAAAGACGTCTTCGGGGTTTTGAAGCTCATCATATAATTCAGAAATTGTCTTGTTAAAAATTGGGTGCACTAAATCTGCTTTAACTTCAAGCATTGGCACCAAAACAAAGGCTCTTTCGTGCATATAAGGGTGGGGGATTATTAAATTTTTTGAATTTATGATTTGTTCGTCATACATCAAAATGTCAATGTCCAAAGTTCTTTCGGACCATTTTTTGAAAAGCTCTCTTTTTCTTCCAAGCTTTGCTTCAATATTTTGAAAAATAGACAATACTTCCTCTGGATCAAGCACGGTTTCTATTGCCATTGCAGCATTTATAAACCAAGGCTGGTTTTTATTTCCCCAAGGTTGAGTTTCATAAAAAGACGATGTTTTTAAAATTTTAATTCTATTATCTAAACTCAACATGCTGACTGCTTGTTGGATATTTGCTACTCTGTCGCCCAAATTCGAGCCTATAGATAAAAAAACTCTTGCCATTCATTTGTCCTTTGTTACATTTAACATTTTATTATTCTTTTGATATAATATCAATATATTAAAATCAAGAGAATATATTATTTTTTATGAGGAGTTTTATGAATAAAAATCAATCGACAGGGATTATAATAATCGTTGCAATTATTTTAATCGCCCTTTTATCAATTGCTTTTGAAGGCCCCGCTACATCGACTAGCGAGATTTCATACAGCCAATTTTTAAACAAAGTGAAAATGCACACAATAGAAAGTGTAGTGATTTCAAATGATGCTTTAATTGCGTCTCCAAAAGACGAAGAAAATGGCCAAGAAAAGCCAAAAGCAACCCAAACACAAAAGCAAAGCCCTCTTTTAAACGCAGGGTTGAGTGCGCAAGCTCCAAAATTGCAATATAAAGTCGAAATTCCTCAAAACGACCAAGAATTATATGATATTTTAAAAGATAACAATGTCGAAATCAACATCAAAAAGCCTCAAGATGGCTCTTGGATGAGCGTTATAGGCTCCGTTATCATTCCTGTTATATTTATCGTCATAATGATTATTCTGATTTTAAAAGGAATATCCCAAACAGGTTCTTCTGCATTGAACTTTGGAAAATCTAAAGCAAAAATGCTTGCAGACGACAAAATCAAAATCACATTCAAAGATGTCGCAGGGATTGACGAAGAAAGACAAGAATTAGAAGAAATCGTAGATTTCTTAAAAAATAGCGAAAAATATACAAAACTAGGGGCAAAAATCCCAAAAGGCGTGCTTTTAGTAGGCGCCCCTGGTACAGGTAAAACCCTTATGGCTAAAGCTGTTGCGGGCGAAGCTGGCGTTCCATTTTTCTCTATATCTGGTTCAGATTTTGTTGAGATGTTCGTGGGCGTGGGCGCTTCTCGTGTTCGCGATTTATTTGAACAAGCAAAAAAACACCAACCATGTATGATTTTCATAGATGAAATAGACGCAGTAGGCCGCCAAAGAGGGGCCGGCATGGGCGGAGGTCACGACGAAAGAGAACAAACTTTAAATCAATTGTTAGTCGAAATGGACGGCTTTGACGAAAACACAAATATCATCGTAATCGCCGCAACAAACCGCCCAGATATCCTAGACAGCGCTCTTTTGCGCCCAGGAAGATTTGATAGACAAATCTATGTAAATGAACCAGACGTCAAAGGAAGAGAAGAAATTCTTCAAGTCCATGCAAAAAACAAAAAACTCGCTCCAGATGTAGATTTAAAAGTCTTAGCAAAAAGAGTTCCTGGCTTCACAGGCGCAGACTTAAAAAACCTTTTAAACGAAGCAGCACTTTTAGCCGCAAGAAACAACGAAGAAGCAATCACGATGAAAGACGTTGATAAATCAATCGATAGAGTAATCGCAGGGATTGAAAAGAAATCTACAGTTTTAACTCAAGAAGACAAAGAAAGAACAAGCTACCACGAAGCCGGCCATGCTGTGATTTTAAAATTATTAGAAGACTGCGAAGAAGTTCAAAAAATCTCAATTATTCCAAGAGGGCGCGCATTAGGCCTAACTTGGTACACTCCAAAAGACGACTCTAAGCACCAAACAAAAAGAAAACTTCTAGCGCACATCACAGACCTTCTTGGAGGCAGAGTTGCAGAAGAATTGGTTTATGGAGACAATATCTCAGCAGGCGCTTCAAACGACATTCAAAGAGCAACAAAAATAGCAAGAAAAATGGTTTCTCAATGGGGTATGTCAGACAAAATGGGCTCAATGGCTTATGGAGAGCCACAAGAACACGTCTTTATGGGAAGAGACTTCGGCCAAACAAAAGATTATTCTGACGCAGTCGCTTTTGAATTAGACAAGGAAGTTAAAAGAATAATTGACGAAAAATATGCTTTTGCAAAAGAAATCTTGACTCAAAATAGAGACATCTTAAACGAGCTTGCAAATGCGCTTTTAGAGCATGAAACGGTGAGCGCAGACGAATTTGACGAACTTGTAGAAAAAGTGAAAGCAAGAAGAAGCGCATAAGAAATTAATAGAATAAACAAAAATGCCGAGTTAAGTTCAACTCGGCATTTTAATATTTAAAAAATTAAACTGCTATTATTTTGCTTTTGGCTTTCTGCCTCTGCTAGAAGTTCTTTTGTAGTTTTCTTCTTGAGCTTCTTCTCCAATATTTGCTTTTTTCGCAATATCTTTGATGTAGTCTAAATAATCTTTAGGGTCAATTTTAGACTCATTCAAAATAGCATAAATGATTTTAACTGCAGCGAGATTTAAAGCTAAATTTCTTGTCAAAAACGTGATTGTTTTTGCTTTTTCCAAATCGTCTAAGCTGTAGTTTCTTCTGTTTTTTTCTGTTCTCTCTGGGCGCAGAATTCCTTCTTCGTCATAAATACGAAGAGTTCTAGGGTGCACTTGAAGCGCTCTTGCGATTGCGCCGATTGGCAATATTGCCAAACTTGTTTGAGAATCATTCTTTTTTTGACTCATATTCTCTACTTCCTTTTCTATTGATTTATAAAGAAACTATATTTTTCCATACATATCGTAAGCACTGACTTTTTCAATCAAGACGTCCACGATGTCGCCAGGGGCAAAATATTCTTTAGTCTTTGCATAAACAAGCCCGTCGATTTCAGGCGCATCTTTAAAGCTTCTAAGGACAATCTTGTTGTTAGGTCTGATTTCCTCAACAATGCAAGGAACTTTTTTTCCTATGTAAGATTGGTTGATTTCTAAAGATATTTCTTTTTGAAGCGCCATAAGCTTGCGTTTTCTTTGGTTTTTAACAGATTGCTTAATTTGTGGTTTTAAGTCATAAGCATAGGTGCCTTTTTCTCTTGAATAAGCAAAAACACCAACTCTGTCAAATTTTGTATCTTTCACAAAATCATAGAGATTTTGGAATTCTTCTTCTGTTTCCATAGGATATCCCACAATGAAAGTTGTTCTAATAGAAACATTTTTAATTCTTTGTCTGATTTTTTTGATGAATTCTCGATAATCTATCGCAGGGCGTTTCATACGCTTCAAGACATTGATATCACTATGTTGCAGAGGAATATCAATGTATTTTACAACTTTATCGCAATTGTTTATCGTATCCATCAATTCTTCGTCAAAATTAGTCGGATAAGCGTACATTAGCCTAATCCAGCTAAGTTCTTCGATTTTATTTAATTCTTTAATTAAAGAAGAAAGCATTGGCTTTTTATATAAATCAAGCCCATAGCTTGTTGTATCCTGCGCAATCAAGATAATTTCTTGGACACCTTTTTTCGCAAGTTCGCGCGCTTCTTCTATGATATTTTCCATTTTTCTTGATTTATAGCTGCCTCGAAGCTTTGGAATTATACAATAGCCGCAATTATAATAGCAGCCTTCCGCGATTTTTATATAGCTTGAAGAGCCGACTGTGATTTGCTCCCTTTTAATGTCTTCTCTATAGCAATAGTTTTCTTCAGAAGAAATGGAAGAAAAATCTTTGTTTTCGATTGCTTGAATGATATTATCATAATTTGAAACGCCAACAAAATTAGTGATTTCAGGCAACAAATCTTTTAGCTCGTCTTTGTGCTTTTGAACAAGACAGCCTGTTAAAATTATCCTTTTTCCTTTATTTATCATATCCATGATAGCTTTGACGCTTTCTTTTTCAGCATCACAAATAAAAGAACAAGTGTTTATTATGACAGTTTTGACGTCATCTGAATCCGGATCAAGCGTATATTCGTAGCCATTTTTAACAAGAAGCCCAAGCATAAGCTCCATGTCAATCAGGTTTTTGGCACAGCCAAATTGCAGAATTCCGATTTTTTCTTTTTTCATTTTTTCTTTCTTTTAAAGATTAAAATCTTTTTTTCTTCTTCAATTATACCAACTCTTGAATAATTTTCCATAATATATGTACAAAAATTAATTGCATAATCGTAACAAATTGTTTCGGCGCCGTATTCGCGCGTGTTTCGAGGGTAAAAAATTATGTAATTTGGTTCATATTTCGAAACATCTCTAATTATTCTATCTTCCGAAAATGTTTCAAAATCTAAAGGTGTAAAGGTGGAATAATAGTACGGGTAAGGCTTTTCAAAAATAAAATTGAAAATTAGCCCTTCAGGTACAACAAGAAAAGTGTCATCTTTTTTTAAACTTTTATTTAAAAATTCAAATAAAAGTTTATTCCCATCGTTTTTAGATAAATAAAGTGTACCTTTTTTATTATTTTCTAGAATTTTATTTTGCATAATAAAATTTTGAATATTGAAGAAATTCAAAAATAAAATAACGACAAGACTTACCCCAAAAAGCCATTTTTTCAAAGAAAAAGGGAAGATTTTTTTGTAAAAAACATAAATTGCAAAAAAGACTAAAATAAAGCCAAAATTAGAATAATTAAACGTATTTATGCAAAAAATTGCTTTTAAATTTAATAAAATAGTAAAAATCAAAAGTAGAATATCTTTTTCTTTTAATTTTTTCTTTTTAAAAATCAGAAAAATTAAAGGATATAGAAGAAATAAAATCGCGAGGTTTGTAGCCTTTGAGACAAAAAACAAAGCGCAAAAAAAGAAAAAAGAAAATATGCTAAAAGCCTTAAAACCCTTTTTAAAAAGAAGATAAGACACAAAAAGCGCCAAAGCCAAAAACAAAAGCATTTTTAAATTAAAAATATAATATTCTTTATTAAAATAAACACCAACGTGAAAATAAAAAGTCTTTATCGCATTTGTATTTACCATCTTTTTTAAATAAAAAAGATTATTTGAAAAATCAGCCAAAGTTACTTTATTTAAAACAAAATAAAAAGAATTTAAAATAGGAAAAATTAAAGCATATAAAGCATTTTTTATTGAAAAATTTTTCTTTAAAAGTTGAAAAATAAAAATCGAAAACAAAAGTATCGCCCCAAGTTCGATTTTATTTATCAAAACAAAGCCTAAAAAGAAAAATCCAAGAGCGCTTTTCTTTTTCAAAAAACAAAGATAAGAAAGATAAGCGCCAAAATAGCCCCAAAGAGTTGAAAAAGAATATGGGGTCGAAAAAGAAAAAGTTGCAGTAGAAAAAATATTCACACTAACAAAACAAAAAGAAAATAAAACCGTTTCTTTGATGTTTAAATAGCTTCTTGAAATAAAATAAAAAGTTATCAAAAAAAGAAAACTTATCAAATTTGCTTCTAAAAACAAAAGGTTGAAATTTACACCAAATATTTTAAATATTAAAGAATTTAAAATATAGCCAAAACTTCCATAAATCAAGAAAATGTCTTTTACAAGAACGCTTCCGGATAACATTTTATATGGAATATAAGCTTCTCTTGAAAAATCTATTATAGGATTTGCGCATTTTGCAAAGAAAAAAATCGAAAATACCAAAAAAATCCCAACAAACAAAATCAAAGGTTTAATTTCTTTTCTCATTTGATTTTTATAGCAAAAATTTATTATTTTAGCAATTTTTTTAAAGAAAAATACTTTATATATATAACAAATATATTAAGAGGGGAACAAAATGCTATCAAGCTTATCTTCTGAAAGATCTGCCAATTTTGGCGCAAATAAAGTCTTAGGGACAAATAATTTAACATATAACATAAAATATGGAAACTATAACACAAGAAAAGGTGATGGTTTTTATTCTCAAGCTTCAAGAAAAGAGCGCCAAAGAAAAAGAGATATGAGCGCTATTTTAAAGACAATAGTGACCATTGCAGGAATTGCAGGAGTTAGCTTTTTGGCTGCCAAATTTGTTCCTTGGGGCAAAGTGAAAAATGCAATTGATAAAGCAAAGCCCGAAGTTAAAAATTTCTTTAAATCTACAAAAGAAAAAGCTTCAAAAGCAAAAGATAGCGCAAAAGCTAAACTTGGCGAAATAAATGAAACTATGAAGAAAAAAAGAGAAGCGCTAAGTGCACAAAATGCTGCTAAAAAAGAAGCGAAAAAAACAGCAAAAGCAGCAGCCAAAGGAACAGAAGGCAAAATGACCTTTGAAAAAATGTTTGGAAAAAAAGATAAAGCAAAAGCTCCTACAACAGAAGGTGCTGAAGGCTTTAAAATCACCCCTGAAACAGCTTCAAAAGGAACGGCAGAAAAAATTTCAGAAATCACTCCAGAAGTAGCAGCAGAAGGAGCTTCAAAGCCAGAAGGAAGAAAACTTCATAGCCCATTTGAAGCAAAAGGCGAAAGCGAAACCCCTTTAGACGATTTAGACGATTTCGATGGAGATTATGGCGATTTCGACGATTATGACGACGAAAATAAAGGCTTCTTTGGGCCAATAAAAGACACACTTAAGGATTTCTTTGGCTGGATTACCCAAGGCGACGCATACTTTGACAAGAAATATGGCGGCGACGATTAATTCGAAAAATAAATAAAATATAAATTAAAAAGTATAGTAAAAAGCAAAATTAATTTGGCTTAACTATACTTTTCAATTTTTTGATTTCATCTCTTAATTGAATTGCTTTTTCAAAATCAAGTTTTTTTGCAGCTTCTTGCATATCAGATTCCATTTTTTTAATTAATTTTGGAATGTCTTTAATGTCTGCTTTTGCTTCGACTAAAGTTTGTGCCACGATGTCTTCTGTGCTTCTATATCCTTGAACCAAAGAAAGAAGATTATTTTCGACTTTTTTAATAATAGTTTTTGGTACAATATTATTTTTTTTGTTATATTCTTCTTGAATTTTTCTTCTTCTTTTTGTTTCTTCAAGCGCTATTTGCATAGAATCAGTTATTTTATCTGCATACATAATAACTTTTCCGTTTGCGTTTCTAGCACTTCTTCCTATTGTCTGAATTAAAGATGTCTCGCACCTCAAAAAGCCTTCTTTATCAGCGTCCATTATAGCAACCAAAGAGACTTCTGGAATATCCAGACCTTCTCTTAAAAGATTTACGCCCACCAAAATATCAAACTCCCCAAGGCGTAAGTCTCTTAATATCTCCACGCGCTCTAAAGACTTAACTTCGCTATGCAAATATCTTACTTTTAAATTTTTCCCTTGAAGATATTGTGTGAGCTCCTCTGCCATTTTTTTAGTCAAAGTCGTAATTAAAACGCGCTCTTTTTTTTCTGTCACGATTTTTATTTCTTCAATTAAATCGTCGATTTGTCCTTGCGTTTTTCTAACAGAAATATTTGGGTCTAAAAGCCCTGTTGGGCGAATAATTTGTTCGACTATTTGAGAAGATTCTTTCTTTTCAAATTCAGCAGGGGTTGCGCTTATAAAAATCTTTTGATTAATTTTTGAATAGAATTCATCAAAAGTTAATGGGCGATTATCCTTGGCGCAAGGCAATCTAAACCCAAAGTCAACAAGAACATCTTTTCTTGCACTATCTCCAAAATACATTCCTTTTAGCTGCGGAATTGTGACGTGGGATTCATCTATCACAACCAAAAAATCATCAGAGAAATAATCAAGCAAAGTCGCAGGTGGCGTCCCCGGGGCCCTTCTTTCGATTATTCTTGAATAGTTTTCAATTCCAGAGCAATAGCCCATTTCTTTTATCATTTCAATGTCGTAATTCACCCTTTGAGAAAGTCTTTGGGCTTCTACAATTTTGTTTTGAGAATTCAATTCCGCAAGGCGATTATTTAGCTCTTGCCTGATTAAAGAAATCGTTTCATCTGTTTCTTCGTCATAAGAAAGATAGTGAACCGCAGGATAAATAACAATTTCAGAAGGTTTCTCTATGACTTCGCCTGTAAGATAATCAATTCTTGTGATTGATTCAATTTCGTCTCCAAAAAAAGAAATTCTATTTATGACTTTTTCAAAACTTGGCATGATTTCAATAACATCACCCCGCGCTCTAAATGTTGAGCGCTTCAATTCAACATCGTTTCTTTCGTAATGCACGCCTGTGAGATATGTCAACAAATCTTTTCTTGTGATTTCTTGGCCCACGACAAGGGTAACTGTTCCTCTAAAATAGTTTTCAGGCAAACCCAAACCATAAATACAGCTTACAGAGGCCACAATAATTACATCATCTCTTTCATACAAGCTTCTTGTTGTGTTGTGGCGAAGCCTGTCAATTTCGTCGTTTATTGTGGCAGATTTTTCTATATATGTATCTGTCCTTGGAATATAAGCTTCTGGCTGATAATAATCATAATAAGAAATAAAATATTCAACAGCATTGTTTGGAAAAAGCTCTTTAAATTCGTTATATAATTGAGCAGCTAAAGTTTTATTGTGGGCAATTACTAATGTCGGCTTTTGAAAATTTTGAATTACGTTTGCAATAGTAAAAGTCTTTCCGGACCCCGTCACCCCAAGAAGAGTCTGAGAAGCCAAGCCTTTGTTTAGACCTTCCGTTAGTTCTTTAATCGCTTTTGGCTGGTCTCCCGAGGGGCGCATATTTGAAACTATTTGAAATTTGTTGTGTTTCATAATACAATAATATCCCAAATTTAAATTTATTCCACACGCAAAAAATATTTAAAAAATATATAAAGAAGCTTTACATTCTTAACAATTCACGCAATTTTTCAAATTAAAATGTTTTTATTATTCTGTAACACGGGAGATAATTAAAATGACTGTATCTAAAATTGCCACAAGCTTTACTTCTAAAAGTGCCTATATTGGGGCAGGAAGACAAAAAGCTCAAAAATCATCACAAGAAAGCATTTATTCAAAACAAAATTCAAAAAACAATAAAAAAACTTCTGAGACATCTGCCTTAGATAGTTTAATAAGCTTAATCGCTTCTATTGGAATCACAATTAGCTCATTTTTTGGAACTCAAAGCGCAACTCAAGCACAAACTAAAAACACATCAGACGACTATTCAGACGTTGTTTCAACAGCCCAAAACGAAGACTATTGGGTAGCATTAGATGAAGCTCAGATGGCGCAACAAATCCAAGACGAACTTGATAGTGCAAATTTGTATTCTAATGGCGCAGGAAGAGTAGTGCGAAATGATTACTATAGCTCATCTGAAGAATTATTAAATGACATTTATTCAAAAGACGAAAGCGCAAGCGAACACTTATCAAGCCTATCAAATGCCCTAAATATGTCAGAAAGCGAAGTTTCAAGATATTTGATTAACTTATCACAAAGCGAACAATTTGGAAATGGCTGCATTAATCCTTTAACATTCTACGCTCAAATTTGCCAAGAATCAAACTGCAACCCTAATGTCGAAGGCGATTATTCTAAAAAACAAGGAAAATATCTAGCCCTTGGCTTTGGTCAATTCCATACTTGCGCAGTTGACGAAGTAAACAGACAAATCAAAAACGGCACTTATGGCGATTATACATACAACAACGGCGAAGATTATACTTATGAAGATAGGTCAAATCCAAAAAAATCTCTTGAAATGATGGCTTTGCTTTTAAGATATGACGCAAGCAAAACAGACGACGAAAACGGCATGCTTGCAATGTATAACCAAGGCAACAAAAATGGTATCAACACAAAAGATGGTCAAAACTACGTTGCTGCAGTCTTAGGAAGAATTTCATAAAAATTATTTTTTAGAATTTCCTAATTCTCTCGCTTTTTTGGCAGTCTTTTCAATCAATTCGTCAAAAATCAAATCAACATTTGAATTATTCAAGATTTCGTTTCCAACCTCAGTGCAACCGCCTGGGGTTGTAACGTTTGTGATTAAATTTTCAATATCAAAATTATTTTCAATGGCCATTTTAGCGCTTCCCAAGGCAGTTTGAGAAGATAAAAGCAAAGCTTCTTTATAGTCAAGCCCCAATTTAGAAGCCGACTTTGCCATAAGTTCGATTATTTTATAATAATAAGCAGGGCCGGAGCCGGACAAAGCCGTGATTGCGTCTATTTTTTCTTCAGAAGTTGATATCACTTTCGAGCAAAATTGCATAATTTCTTTTGCAATTTCAATATCTTCGCACTTACAATTTTTATTTGGACAAATAGCACTCATGCCTTCTTGGACTAAAGCTGGAGTATTTGGCATTATTCTTATTATCCTTGCATTTTTAAGATAAGATTCATATTTTTCTATTTTTACACCCGCCAAAATAGATAAAACCAATTGATTATTAAAATATTTTGAAATTTCATCAAGTACAATGTCTGCAACAAAAGGCTTTACGCAAAGAAGGATAATATCAGAATTAAATAAGAGCTCTTTTATAGAGTCAACTTTTTTAAAGCCATAATCATGCTCAAATTTTAAAGAATTTTCAGAATTTTTGTCATAGACAAAGATATTTTTCGATTCAAATTCATTTGATTTATAGACTCCGCCCAAAATCGCGTTTGCCATCTTTCCGCAGCCTACAACTCCCAATTTTAAAGCTTTATTAATAACTTTTCCCATTATCCTTGACACCTCATTTTGTCTAATATAGTATAGTAAATACCGACATAATTGCTATGTCAAGTATTAAGTTTTTTAAAGAAATACAAAATCCAAAGGAGAAATAAAATGCGCCGTACACTAGAAGGTACAAAAAGAAAAAGACAAAATGTAAGCGGTTTCCGTGCTAGAATGTCGACAAAAAATGGCAGACGCGTTATCAACGCAAGACGCGCTAAAGGTCGCCATGAAGTAGCAATCACAGCAAAGAACCGTGCTTAAGAATAAAAATCGCTTAAAAAACAAAAGAGCGTTTGACGCAACATATAAAAACAGAAATGTAATAAATTCAAACTGTGTTGCGCTATATCTAGGCAAAGAAAAACAAGACAAAAGCTGCCCCACCAGGGTAGGTTTTGTTGTTTCTAAAAAAGTTCACAAAAGAGCAGTCAAAAGAAACAGAATTAAAAGATTAATGAGAGAAAATATAAGGTTAATCTTTAAAAATTCCAAAGAAAACGTGCTCAACAACTACATAAGCGCCATTTTTTCTGCAAGAGCAAGCGCGCTTGAAGTCAATTATTTAGAAATGCAACAAATAATTGAAAATTTATTGGATAAATTAGCAAATAAAAATGTTTAGGTGATTTATAAATAACAAGATGAACACTTTAGTTAAAAAATTACTTGAAGAACAAACAAAAGAAAAAATTCAAAAGCCAAACTGTCAAACCAGAACAGGGCGCTCCTTGATGGCATTTTACTTGCAGACAAAATTCAAGCAAGTCATAAATTATGACAAAAAATCTCCAAAACAAATCATTTTGTCATATAAAAATGATTTCCTTGAAAACTTCACAAATCGCCTTATAAACCGCCCAAACGAAAAAATCTTAATCGCTTTGACAGGCGAATCTGCAAGCGGTAAATCCACGATTTGCAAACAAATCACAAAATGCATCGAAGAATTAAATCTTCCAATCACAATTTTGACCGCAGACAACTATTTTAGTGACATTTCTGAATTAATCAAAATCCACGGCGACTTTGATTCTTTAAGAGACGCAGGCTATGACCTCGACGCTCCTGAAAACTTTTACCTCGATACTTTAAGAGAAGATATTTTGGCTTTACAAAAAGGGGAAGAAATCCTAAGCCCAAAATACGCAATAGATGGAACTGGAAAATCTTATTCAAAGGCAATTTCCGTAAAACCAAATAAAATCATCATAGTCGAAGGTATGTGTTCAATCTTTGACAAAGTAAGAGATGTTTTTGATATCAAAGTTTATATAGATTTAGACACCCAAGAGCGCAAAAGAAGGTTCTTAAACCGCGCAAAAACAAGAAACCAAGATGAATTGAACGCGCTTAAACATTGGGATTATATCCAAACAGCAGGGAAAAAATATATCCAATCAAACAAAAACAAATGTGACTTTATAATAAATGGCGAGTGCGATTTAGAATATTTTGCCCACATGGTAGAATACATAAATCTAATCACAAATAATTTTACAGAAGGCTAGTTAATTCTAGCCTTCAATTTTAAATAAAATAATTTATTCAACATGCGCAATTATAAAATATAATAAATCTTCAGAGTCGCACTTATCTAGCTCATTTAAAACGAATTCTTTTATTCCATCGTCCGTTTTATCAATTTCAGAAGGATAACTTTCCATTTTTACTATTTTGTTTTCAGCTCTATCTTTTGTGATTTTCACAATCATACCTATAGAATTTATTTTAAAAGTCGTTTCAAGAGATTTATCACCCTCATAATTTGAAGCAAGAGTCACTTCAAAAATATCTTTTGTGTTATTTAGGGCGGTTTTTATTTGTTCTTTTCTTTTCATTTCAGGCATAGGAAGAACAAAAGGCTTTGAAGTTACCGTTTTTGGACCAAAAGAAGTAATAGTTGAGTGGGTCAATAAAGTTTCATCTCCAATGAAATTCAAGGCAGCGACTTGAGTAGAAACAGGTCTTATCTTTGATTCAACATTTATTTTTTGAAGAACAGAATTTTGCTTTGGTTTTAGTTTTTTGTTTTTCTTTGGGTCAACGCAGTTGTCAAAGTTGCTCGGGCTAATAAAAGGCGTACTGCCTAAAAAATTAATTTTCATTATTCTCTCTCTATTTTATTTTTCAATTAATTAAAACGCGTAAATAAAAATATTTTCGTTAAAAAATTTAATGTTAAGAATTGTAACAAAATAAAACAAAACTGAAATTCAATACAAGGTATATACTTTATATATATGTAGTTAAAAAATGGTCGATAGTTACACAATTGATGAGGTAAATGTAAAATGGGTTGGATAACTCTTACATTAAGAAAACAAACTTTAAGGGCAGCAATCAACAACAAAGAATTGCAAGACCTTGAAATTTCTCATCAAAGACGTGCGCTTTCTCGCCAAAAAAACTACGAAAATTCAATCTTGTCAAACCAACAAGAATCTGAATTAGAAATGGCAAAACAATCTACTGGCTACCAAGACGCTAGAGATAAATACCAAGAATTATTAGCTTCATCTTCTGATTATTCCGATAGAGATTCTACAGAATATGCTGAATACAAAGAAGCATTAAGCGAAGCAGCTAATGAATATTCTTTAGCAAAATCAGAATATGACGAACAAAGAACAAATATCGAAAACTTCTACGATAACGAAAAACAAGAATTAGAAGAAGAATCAACAAGAAAAGAAAACATTTTTGACGACGAACAAACTCAAATTGAAACTCAATTAGAAGCAATGCGCCAAGAATTAGAATCTGTAAGCCAACAAATCAGCACAGACATTGAATCTTCAGCAGTAAAATTTAACTAATCAATTAAGATTTGATAAATTTTGAAAACAAATTCAAAACCTCATCGGCTTTTGAAGTCAAATAATCCATATCATAATCATTATTAACTACAACATTCCAACCTTTAAAACAATCAAGTTCTACCTCGGTGTTATCATCTTGATTCGTGATGACGCCACGCAATCTGCGGCTTTCTAGACTAGAATCAACCCTAACTAAAAACGCACCTTGAGATTTTAAATATTCAACTTCGAAAAGCATTCGAACATCGGGCACGATGATTTTGTCCATTCCGGATAAATTCCTAAGCCAATATTTTGGATCTTGGCTTCTGCCCCAATTGCCAAGCTCGATTAAATCCGAGCGGTAAAGATGTTTTTCTTTTTCGATTTGCTCAAAAGTCAAACTATGTCTTTTGCCATATTCGATTTTGATAGCATCACCTAAACCAATTCTTTTAAAATCAGGTAATTTTTTTAAAAGAATTTTGGCCAAAGTGTCTTTTCCTGAATATTGTTTTCCCGAGATTACTATAATTTTTTTCATAAAGAAATTATAGTATAAAATTTTTAAAAATTTAATTATTTAACATTTCTTTTAATTTATAAGAGGCAGTTAAAATTGGGTCGGTTGACCCAGAAAAAGGCGGAGCATAAGGTAAATCAAGATATAAGATATCAGAGACTTTATATCTTAATTTTAAAGCAGAAGAAATTGTGTTTATTCTTTGGATTGTGTTTCCAACATGCCCCACAGCTTGCGCCCCTAAAAGCTCGCCTGAGCGCCTATCTGCAATTAATTTAAAATAAATTTCACGAGCATCTGGCATATAACTTGCTTTATCTTTTTTTGTGATATTTACTTGAATTGGGTCAATATCAATTATTTTTTTAAGCATAAGCGCTTTTTTATATGAAATTCCAGTTTTAGCTATGCTAAAATCAAAAAACCTTGTAACAGTTGACCCTAAAATACCATCAAAAATTTCATAATTTTCTAAAGAAGTAGCGTTTATGGCGCTCACTCTACCTTCTTTTGTGGCAATCGTTCCAAGGCCAATATAAACCGGTTCTCTAGTAATTATTGAATATTTTTCAGCACAATCACCGCAAGCAAAAATGTTTTTCATGTTTGTTCTCATTTTATTATCGACAGCAATTGCCCCTGTTGTGCCCGATTTTATCCCTGCTTTGGCTGGGATTTCAATGTTTGGCTTCACTCCAGTTGAAATCACGCAAAAATCAGCCTCAATTGTTAAACCTTTTTTAGTTATAGCGCTTTTAAAAGTCTCGTCTTCTTTTTGAAATTCAATGATTTCATCGTTTGTTATGATTTCAATTTTGTCATTATATTTTTCTAAGACGATTTTATGAATAATTTCAGAAAAATCGTCATCAAAGTCATTAATTAGGTCATTAGAGCGCTCCACAATTACAACGTCGAGCCCGTTTTTGACAAACGCTTCCAATAATTCAAGCGCAATATAGCCCCCACCCACAATCAAAGCTTTTTTTGAACTTTGCATTTTTTCTTTTATCGCCTTAGCAGACCTTAAATTTCTCAAAGTAAAAACATTTTTAGAAGCAATATTTTTGATTTTTGGAATATTCACTCTAGCGCCCAAAGCCAAAATCAATTCATCATAAAAAATATGATTTCCGTTAATCAAAACGCATTTTTCCTCAGGAAAAATTTCTTCTAAAGCAGAATTCATAAAAACAGAAATTCCCATTTTGACGAAATCAGATGGAGTTTTTATTATTAATTTATTGACATCATCAATGCTTCCTTCGATAAAATATGGCAAACCGCACAAAGACACAGCCACATCTTCTCCCATAGAATATAATTCCACATGGTTTTCTTTATCCATTCTTTTTGCTTTTGAAGCAGCTTTTGCGCCAGCGGCGCCAGCACCTATTACGATTATTTTTTTCATGGTAAATTAATATTAAAAAAAGGAAAGACAAAATGTATCTGACACAAGGGCAATTCAAAGGGCGAAAAATCAAAGTGCCCGAAGGAGTTAAGCCAACATTATCAAAAGTGAGAGAAAGTGTATTTAATATGCTGACTCAATTTTCTTTTGAAGATTATTCTTTCTTAGATATGTTCTCTGGCTCGGGGCTGATGAGCCTTGAAGCGATTTCAAGAGGATATGAAGCAACAAGCCTCGAAATAAATAAAAAAAATATTTTAACAATTAAAGAAAACTTTAAAAATTTAGGTTTAAAGCCAAACATAATCTTGGCAAATGCCCTTAATTTTAAAACTGATGAGAAATTCGAGATAATCTATCTTGACCCCCCTTGGGAGATGGATTATCTTCCAATCATCAAAAAAGCAAAAAGCCTTCTTAAAGAAAACGGGGTCATAATCGCAGAATTTGACAAAGAAAGAGGCTTTTCTATGGAAGAAATTTTAAAAGACGAAAAAATTGAAATCATAAAAAACAAAAAATATGGAAGAGCATTAATTTCAATTCTTAAATAATTTTAAAATTAATGTTAAGGAAAAATCAAAGAGGGAATAATAAAAGTAGTTGTTCTCTTTTTCACTCCTTCCTCCATATACAATTTTAAACAATCCGAAGTCCTAATTTGGCTTCGGGTTTTCTTATTTTTATATAATTTTTTTTAAAACATTTGACCTTTTTTCGACTTAAGAATAAACTATAGATAAAATTAGTTATTTTAAGGAGTGAAAACATGGTTAAAATATATTATGCAGCTGACTGCGACTTAAACAGATTGCAAGGCAAGACTGTGGCTATCATGGGCTATGGCTCTCAAGGCCACGCACATGCGCTAAATTTAAAAGAATCTGGAGTAGATGTAGTGGTTGGGCTTTATGAAGGCTCAAAATCAGCAATAAAAGCACGCGAAGCAGGTCTTGAAGTTTTAACAGTAGCCGAAGCGAGCAAAAAAGCAGATATCATCATGATTTTGCTTCCGGACGAACTTCAAGCAAGCGTTTACGAAAAAGAAATTAAACCATATTTAACAGCAGGAAAAACTCTTGCATTTGCGCATGGTTTTAATATCCACTTTAACTTAATCAACCCACCAAAAGACGTTGATGTTATCATGATTGCCCCAAAAGGCCCAGGTCACACAGTGAGAAGCGAATATGTCGAAGGAAAAGGTGTACCTTGCTTGATTGCAATCCAACAAGACGCAACAGGAAATGCCCTAGCTAACGGCCTAGCTTATGCAGCAGGCATAGGCGGAGCTCGTGCAGGGGTAATCGAAACAACATTTAAAATCGAAACAGAAACAGACTTGTTTGGAGAACAAGCAGTTTTATGTGGCGGCGTTTGTGCTTTAATGCAAGCAGGCTTTGAAACATTAGTAGAAGCTGGTTATGCTCCTGAAAATGCATATTTTGAATGTATCCATGAAATGAAATTAATTGTTGATTTAATCTACAAAGGCGGCTTTGAAGCTATGAGAAAATCTATCTCAAATACTGCTGAATTTGGCGATTACGAAATAGGAAAACGTATCATCACTGAAGACACTAAAAAAGAAATGAAAAAAGTGTTATCTGAAATCCAAGATGGTACTTTTGCAAGAAACTGGATTAACGAATGCAACACAAACCAAATCCACTTCAAAACAACAAGAGCTCTCAAAGCTCAGCACCAACTAGAAGGTGTTGGCAAAGAATTGAGAAAAATGTATTCTTGGAATGAAGAAAAATAGGGCTATGTTGAATTCCGTGAACAATTTTGACGAAAACAATTTATCTCAAGAAGACATAAACGAATGGCTAATCGAATATAAAGCAGCTAAAGACGACGAGACTAAGAAAAAATTAAAAGAGCTCGTAGTCTTAGCTTGTATGCCATTGGTGAAAAAAGTAGCGCGTTCTTTAGCAAGACGTTCCACCGACCCTGTGGAAGATATCACACAAGTGGGCTCTTTAGGGCTTGTGAAAGCTATTGATTTATACAATCTTGATGTTTCAAAAAACTTCAAAGCTTACGCAACATATTTAATCACAGGCGAAATTAGGCACTATTTAAGAGATAGAACCACTATAATAAGAGCGCCAAGAGAAATCAAAGAATTGTCTTACCGCGTGCATAAATTGACTTTAGAATTAAGCGAAAAACTAGGAAGAACCCCGACAAACAAAGATATCGCAGAGGCTCTTCAAATGCCACAAGATAAAGTCGAAGAATGCAACAATTTAGATAGGAGAACAACAACTATCTCAATCGACCAAATCATAGGTGGCGACGACAATTCCATCTCTTTGATTGAAAAAATCGAGGACGAAAGCCAAAACGCAACTTTTAACAGCTACGAAAACAGAATGATTTTAGATGACGCTATGAAAACCCTAGAGCCACTAGAACAAAAGCTCATCATCTTAAATTATTATGAAGGCTTAAATCAAAGAGAGATTTCGCAAAAGCTTGAGATTTCACAAATGCAAGTTTCAAGAAAACTCAAAAAAGCCTTGTCAAAATTATTTGACTATATTTCAAAAAAAGGTCTAAAAAGCTATGAATAGCGCGCAAGCGACTTTGGAATTGCTTCCAAAATGGTTTTATATTCTTTATATTAGCCTTTTTGGCTTGTGCGCAGGAAGCTTTTTAAATGTTGTGGTTTTAAGAGGTTTGAAAAATGAAAGCTTTTTAAAAGGGCGCTCGAAATGCCCAAAATGCCACAACCAATTGGCTTGGTATATGAATATCCCTTTGATTTCATATATCTTCCTTGGGGGCAAATGCGCATTTTGCAAAGAAAAAATCTCTATTCAATATCCTATTGTTGAGTTTTTCTGTGCACTATTGTTTGTTTTGTCTTATTTAAAACTGGGCTTTAATATAGACTTCTTTTTTAGCCTTGCTTTTATTTTTCTTTCTTTGGCGCTTTTTATAGAAGACATCAAAGAAAGAGTAATAATAGACTACCACACCTATTCATTGGCTGTTTTTGGGCTTATTTACTCTCTTTTTCCTAGTTCAAATTTGAGCTTTTTAGAAAGCATTTTAGGTGCCATTTTTGGATTTTTGGGTTTAGAAATTTTTTCGAGATTAAGCGAAAAAATATTTTCCCAAAGAGCTTTTGGGGAAGGAGATAGCCTCATTGTTCTTGCTTACGGGGCGATTTTAGGGCTTAAGCCATTAATCCTTTTAATCCCTCTTGCGATTTTAATTCAAGCTACTTTAGCGCTTCCGATTTTGAGCATAGATTGCTTTAAAAACAAAAAAACAAATCTCGGGGTTTCTTATGTTTTTGTTTTTTTGAGCTTGATTTTCCTTTGCTTGAATAAATTTTTGAATTTAATTAAAGATGAAAATATCTATTTAATTTTTGTCTTACTAATAACAGCACTTTTAGTTTTTGCGCTTATTAATATTTTAAAAGATATAAAAGAAAAAAAAGAAAAATTTAGTGAATTAGATATCAAAGACGTATATCAAAAAGAAAACCCATACAAGCTCTTTCCTTTTGGGCCAGCGCTTGTTTTAAGCTTTCTTTTGTGCTTTTATTTCAAAGAAGAAATCATAAAAATATTTAAGCTTTTTATATAATCTAAAAAGTACAATAAATTTTATGTTTATATTAAAATAAACTTATAACACGACTAAGCCAAATTGGACATAGTATAAAGGAGGTAAAATGGCTCATATTGATGTTACTTCAGAAATTGAAGAAAAATGTTGTGTTGCTCGCGGGGTAAAAGGCTCGCCAGCTCCAATTCCACAAGAAGGTTTGTGGACAAAAGCTTATGATATCAAAGATATCTCTGGCTTAACACACGGTTGCGGCTGCTGCGCACCTCAACAAGGTACTTGCAAACTTACTTTAAATGTTAAAGAAGGTGTTATTCAAGAAGCTCTTGTTGAAACAATCGGCTGCTCTGGCATGACACATTCTGCTGCAATGGCAGGCGAAATTCTTCCAGGAAAAACTATCTTAGAAGCGTTGAATACAGACCTTGTTTGCGACGCAATCAATGTTGCAATGAGAGAATTGTTCTTGCAAATCGTATACGGCAGAACTCAAACTGCATTCTCTGAAAACGGTCTTCCTGTAGGCGCTGGCTTAGAAGATTTAGGCAAAGGCTTATGCTCAATGGTTGGTACAATCCACTCTACAAAACAAAAAGGTGTTAGATATTTGTCTTTAACAGAAGGCTATATTCTTGAGCTTGGTCTTGACAAAAATAACGAAGTTATCGGATATAAATTCGTAAACTTGGGCAAAGTAATGGACGCTATTAAAAAAGGCGAAGATGCTAAAGAAGCTTATAACAAAAACATAGGCACTTATGGCAGATACGCAGACGCTGTAAAATACATTGACCCAAGAAAAGAATAGACCCGAAACGAGCGAGCTTTAGCGCGACCGCGCTTAGCGAGCGAAGTTGAGGGCATAAGTGTGCGAAGCATTATGACAGCCGCGATGAGCGGGTGACAAAATGCGAAGACATAGCTAGGGCGACGCGGAAATCTCAGATTTCCTCAGGAGCAAACCCGAAACGAGCGAGCTTTAGCGCGACCGCGCTTAGCGAGCTAAATGAGGGCACACAAACTTCTAAAAGTTACAGACTAAAATATAAGGAAAAAATAAATGGCAAAATTTGAAGGACAAGACAGACGTAAAGAATCACTTGCAAAAGTGCTTTGCGAATATGGCTTCGCTTCTTTAGACGAAGCAAATGAATTATGTTTGTCAAAAGGTATTGACGTAGACAAAATCGTTAAAGGTATCCAACCAATCGCGTTTGATAACGCTTCTTGGGCATACACTTTAGGTTGCGCAATAGCAATCAAAAAAGGTATCAAAAACGCAGCAGACGCAGCAGAAGCAATCGGCATCGGCTTGCAAGCTTTTGCAGTTCCCGGCTCAGTTGGCGACGTAAGAAAAGTAGGCTTAGGCCATGGTAACTTGGGCGCTATGCTTTTAAGAGAAGAAACAAAATGTTTCTGTTTCTTGGCTGGCCACGAATCTTTCGCAGCTGCAGAAGGCGCTATTGGTATCGCAAGAAACGCTAACAAAGTAAGAAAAGAACCTTTAAGAGTAATCTTGAACGGTCTTGGAAAAGACGCAGCTTACGTTATTTCAAGAATCAACGGTTTCACTTCTGTTGAAACAGAATATGACTACAAAACTGGCGAATTAAAAATCGTAAAAGAAACAGCATTCTCTGAAGGCGAACGCGCAAAAGTACGTTGCTACGGCGCAGACGACGTTTCAGAAGGTGTAGCTATCATGATTAAAGAAGGCGTTGACGTTTCTATCACAGGCAACTCAACTAACCCAACACGTTTCCAACACCCAGTTGCCGGCACATACAAAAAATGGGCTATTGAAAACGGAAGAAAATACTTCTCAGTAGCTTCTGGCGGCGGCACAGGCAGAACTCTTCACCCAGACAACGTTGCAGCCGGCCCAGCTTCTTATGGCATGACAGACACTATGGGCAGAATGCACGGCGACGCTCAATTTGCAGGTTCTTCTTCAGTTCCGGCACACGTAGAAATGATGGGCGTAATCGGCATGGGCAACAACCCAATGGTTGGTGCAACCGTAGCTTGTGCTGTTGCAGTACAAAACGCCATGGCATAGGTTTGTGCGAAGTTAAGACAAACGACGAGTTTGGCTTAACGTAGACCTTTAATAGGCGACGTGGAAATCTCTGATTTCCACAGGAGCAAACCCGAAACGAGCGAATTTAGCCAGACTTGGCTTAATGAGCGAAGTTGAGGGCAAACTAAATTCAAACGGAGAAACAAATTTGTTTCTCCGTTTCACTAAATTATCCTATTGCCAATTTATTTTTTGTGACTCTTCAGTCAAATTCCCATTATAATCCAAACCATCATATACAAGATATGGCCATTCATCGTTTTCTTTATAATAAAATACCATTCTTTTATCAACATCAAATACTTTCTTAGAGCCATTTTCGTCTTGGACGACAATTCTTGTAACATTTCCATTGTCATCCGTTTCAGTTGACGCACCAGAATTAGAAGCTAAAACGCCGGATACAAATTTTTCATTATCAACCTTTGTATTGACGCTTGTTTGCTCAAGTCCATGATATTCGACATAGTCACCATTTTTGTCATATAAATTACCTTGATAAAAATAATTTGAATTAATTTGAACTACTGGGCAATCTTGGTCATATTTGCCAGAATCAATTTCTTCTTGTAAAGCAGAACCCTCTTTAACGCTATCTTTTACAGTATCGGTACTTAAAATAGCAGAAGCTACCACATCAGCTTCAGCAGAATCGCTTGCTAAAGAATAATTAATAGCATAAGAAGAATTTGCCGTATAGTCGCTCAATATTCCTTTAGAATTTAATGACAAAATTCCATTTTTTCCATAAAAAACAAGGTTTTTAAATATCCCGTTTTCGTCACAAACTACTCTAGAACTTGTACCGTCTTCATTTTGATAATCGCTTTTTTGGGAAGATTGTATATTTGGTTTATCGTTGCTTGTAGTATTTTTAAAATCGTCAATTTCTTCTTGAGAATAGATTTTTAGCTTCATGTCAGGGTGAAGCATATAATCAACGCCATATTTTTCTTTTTGAGCTTCTGTCATTTTAGCTTCATCTTCTTTTATATAGCCATTTTTGATATTCATCTCGATTAAAGCTTTATAATCTTCTTTATTAAAGCCATCAGCCCC
>CAKURL010000002.1 GCA_934675685.1 uncultured Candidatus Melainabacteria bacterium
TGTTTAAAGATGGAAAAGTCGCTGCGCAATTTGCAGGCTATCACACAAAAACTCAACTTTTAGATAAATTAACAGCAAACATTTAAGGAGTATTATGAAATTTTATAAATGCGAAGTTTGTGGAAACATCTTAGAGATGATTGTGGATTCTTCTAGAATTCCAAATTGTTGTAATAAAACTTTAGTTGAACTTGTTCCAAACACAATCGATGCTTCAAAAGAAAAACATGTCCCAATGTATTGGATAAGAAATAATACTTTAACTGTCCAAATTGGAGAAAACCTCCACCCGAGCGAAGTTGGGCATTATATCCAATTTATCGAAGTTAAAACAAACAAGAAAATTATGAGAAAAATGCTTTATTTTTCTGATGTTCCAAAAATAGATTTTGAGCTTTCTCAAGGAGAAGATGTGGAAGAAATATACGCTTATTGTAATCTCCATGGGCTTTGGAGGACAAATTAGTCTTCTGTAGAATATGCAATTGTGATATAGTCAAAAAGTCTAACAGCATCTTTTTTTGAAATTGTGATTTCAATATCTGTATCCCAAGGGTTCACAAATGTGACTTTGTCGCCTCGTACTTTTTTGATTGCGTATTCATGTTTGTCAAAAACTTCAAATTTTTTGCCGTTCACGTTTTCAATTTGGCCTGTACCTAACATTTCATTTAAATTGTAAAGGAAATCTTTGTTTCTTACTGTGCCAATGGAAGCGCAAGCGCCAATGATATTGTCGCAATTTTCAAAGTCATCTAAAGCTTGGGCTTTTTTTCTGTAATCGTTTTCCTCATCTACCTGACAATTGGAAAGTAGCCTATATGCGTCATAAGAAACCCCGCCTTCCAAGACATTTTTGCCTTGTTCTAGTCGATATTCAAATTCTTCCGGTTTTATATATGCTTTTTCTTTGTATTCTTTCGCTTCCACGTCTCCTTTTGCGAAATCTGTGAAGAATTTTTCTGCTCCGAGTTCCAAAATCAAAGCGTCTTCGTCGCCGGAAGAATAATACCAGGTTTTTTTTGCTTTTTCTAATTCATCTTCTGTGATGACGTAGTTTTGATATGGAGTAGAAAATGTGCTTGAATTTTCCCCAAGTTCAATGGAATCTTCGATTATTTCTCTTCCAAGTTTTGTATAGCTCATAGATTGAATTGCAGATAAATACCAACAATCCCCGATGATACCTTGTTCAATGCAAGTGATTTCTTTGTCTTTTGGGTTAAAGTGGCGTTTGAAGTCTCCTTCGTAAGTTTCTGGTTTATTTAAAAAGCTGTTTATGCCATCAAAGCAACTTTTTAAATCTTTTAAATATGAAGAAAATAAATCTTTGACTTTGGTAAAAAATGTTGTCTTTTCGCTTTTTTCTTCTTTTGTCCCTTGGGAATTAGTGTTTTTTTGAGTGCCATCAAAGTCAAAAAGAGAAACGGATAAATCTTCTTTTTTTGAAAAATTATTTAAAAAGTTATTTGAATTTGGATTAAGTCCAAATTCGCTTGCGATTGCTGTTGTCATATTTCTCTCTCGTTTTTGTTTATGTATATATAAAGTATATTTGTTTTAAATAATTGCCTTTTTTTTGAAAAATAAAACGAGATTTTTAAAATTAATTCATATCAAATTCGCAAGTATAGTCAAAAAGCTCTAAATATTGCTCTTTTGAAAGAGTGATTTCTTTTTTGCTGTTTTTGTTAAGCTTTCGAGATGATTGTTGTATTCAGTTTGTTGATTGAAAAATTATCCATATTTTAGTCTTCTAAATCTAAGTAGTAAAAATCATCAAACAAATCCATAAAATCGCTTCTTGAGATTGTGACATCTTCTCCTGAACGCCATGGGTTTGTGAAAGTGACCGTATAGTCTCCAACATTTTTTATTGTGCAAGTGTGATTTTCTGTGATTTTATGCAATTTTCCTTCAATATCTCGGACGTTATAGTAGCCTTCTTGGTTCTTGTATGGAGAAAGTTCAGCTTTGGTTTGTGCGCCTTTAATTACCCCTACAATCATTGCGCTTTGACCTTGGTTTTGTTCAAAATTGCTTAAAATGCCTTTTATAGCTTCTTCTTTTTTTGTATATTTTCCAATTTTCCCTGTTAAAAGGTAGAATAAAGTTATAGGAAAACCTCCGTAAGTCGAGGATTTGTTTTCTCTTTCGCCCGTCTTTTGAGTTGCTTTAAACCACCATTTCATGTCCTTTGGGACTTCATACTTTCCGTCCGCGTAATCATCAAGCGCATGTTCTACTGCGCATTCAATGATTGTCATATCTTCGTCTCCGGAAGAGAACCATCTTGAGTTTTGCTTTTCTTGAAATTCTTCATCAGATATTTCATAATCCCCAACTGCTAAATGTACAGTTGTGTAGCCATCATGGTATTCTAGGGCGTTTTTTATGATGTTTTGCCCAAGCCTGCAATAGCTCAAAGCATTAATTGAAGACAAAAGCCAACAATCTCCTTGCGAACCTTGGCTTGTTGGGTCGATTATTCCATCTTTTGCGTTTTCTTCATCTATATTTTGCTCTTGGTCGATTTGGCTAAGGTCTTCTAAAGCGCTCAAGATTTCTTCATCTTCATTAATATTTAAATTTTCCTGAATAGAGTTATTAAACAAATCAAGCTCGTCTTTTGAATAGTCGGGTTCTTTGCTTTGGCTATTTAAAGATTGATTTAGATATGAAATTGTATTCAAATCTAAGCTTTTCATCGTTGTCCTTCACGCTTTCTCAAAGCTTTTTTAAGATTATTTAAGGCTTTGCTATAATTATCGTAATTTTTCTTTAAAACTTTAGAAAATATGAAGATTTTATGAAGAAATGTAAAACTTATGAATGCTCAAAAAAAGAAGGCCCCTTGGAAAAAGAGCCTTCTTTTGAAATTATTGTTTAATTTCTTATTTGATGTTTGAATATGTCCAAGCATCTTGGTTTGGAGCTTCAAAAGAACCGATGTCTTTTTTATCTTCTTCGCCAGCTTGAGCGCCGCCGTGTGCGATTGGTTTATATACACGGTTGAAGTATTCGATAACCATACGGTCTGCGTTGAAGTATCCTTCAGCAGTTCTCATAGCTTGTCTCATCAAACGAGCCCATTCTTTTTTGTTGTCATAGTATGTTGGAATGATTTCGTTTTCAAGAGTGTTCATGATGAATCTGTGGTCTTTCCAGTGTCTTTCTTGCCATGGAATATCATCGTCTAATCCTGGGTATTCAACAGTGTAGCCGTTGATTCCTGGGAAAGTACCTTCAACAGTCCAACCATCGTAGATTGAGAAGTGAACAGCACCGTTCATGTTAGCAGACATGCCAGATGTTCCTGATGCTTCTAATGGTCTTGTTGGAGTGTTTAACCAAATATCGGAACCTTTTTTCAATTTAGCCGATAAAGCCAATTCATACCCTGGAAGAACAACCATGTTTTTCATGTTGTAAGATTTTTTCAAGATGTTGTTGAAAGTTTCTTTTCCCATAGCGTCGTCTGGGTGGAATTTGCCGGCGAAAATCAATTGAACTTTGTTTTCGTTTAATAGTTTAGAAATTCTTTCTTCGTCCATTAAGATTAACCAAGCACGTTTGTAATCAGCAAATCTTCTAGCCCAAGTAATTGTAAGCACATTTGGATCGAAGCGTTTTCCTTGAGTGTCTGAAATGTATTGGAATAAATCTTTTTTCATTTCATATTTAGCGTCAAGAAGTTCTTTATCAGTTTTTGCTTTAGCAATTCTTTCGTCTTGCCAATAGTGCAAGTTAACTGCGTTTGTGATTGCTCTGATTGGGCATCTGTCTTTTACCCATTCCCACATTTTGTTAGCAACTAAGCCGTGAAGTTGAGAAACTGCGTTTGCAATTCTTGACATTCTCAAAGCTGCAACTGTTAAAGAGAAGTTTTCTCCGCCTAATTCAACGGCTGTTTCTCTTGAGCAGCCAGAGAAGAAACCGGCTTCTAATAATGTGTCAACCCAGTGAACTTCGTTTCCTGCTGGAACTGGAGTGTGAGTTGTGAATACAGTTTTGTTTCTAACAGCTTTTAAGTCGCCGTTGTATTGTCTTAATAATTCAAATGCTGCTGGAAGAGCGTGACCTTCGTTCATGTGGATAACGTCGAAGTTGTATCCAACTGCTTGAAGAACTCTAACGCCGCCGATACCAAGAACTGTTTCTTGAGCTACGCGGATTTTTTCGTCTCCGTCGTATAATTTGTGAGTAATTTTTCTAGCCCATTCGCTGTTGCCTTCAACGTCTGTTGTTAATAAATAAATTGGGCAAGTGCCGAATAAGTCAGCTTCAACTCTGTATGCTTTAACGATTACATCTTCGCCAAAGATTTTAAGAGTAGTTGAAATGTTTAAGTCTGTTAAGAAATCATAATGTTTTCTAGTATAAGCTACTTCAACATTACCATCTTCGCCAATTCTTTGGTCATAATATCCATAAGACCATAGCATAGTAACGCCAACCATAGGCATTTGCAAATAGCCTGCTGATTGCATGTGTGAGCCTGCTAGGAAGCCCAAACCGCCGGAATATGTTGCAAGAGATTGGTCAATTGCGATTTCCATTGAAAAATAAGCTACGTTTGGTAAAGCCATAATTTAATCCTTTTAATACTAACTACTTTTTGTTGTTTAATTTTATATTAGCACAAATATAATTAAAACCAAGAAATAATTCTAAAGTGTTAATTATTTTGCCTTATCTATTTTACCAAAAAAATTTTTTAATACCTCTTTTTTATTTCTCTTCGAAACATAACTTAATATATTAGTCGATTATTTCTATTATTTTTTGAACAAATTGAGAACATTTTTCTTGGTTTAAAGTCGCGATTTTTCCGCCGCCGCGCTCTTTATGGCCGCCTATTGAAAAGCCTTCTTCTTTTATTTCTTCTTGTGCTTTTTTGTAAAAATCTTCTAAGCTTTTGTTAGAGTGCACGCTTAATCTATAATTTCCTTCCGCTTTATAAAAAACGATAGCGTTATCTAAATCCTTGTTTTTTAAAAGCTCTTGCCTAAAGGAATTTATGATGGTGCTTGTTCTTTGGTTGTCTTCGCCTAGTTTTTCCCATTCTTCATCATCAGGCGAAAGCGCCACAAAAGCTGTTTTTTGGCTTTTTGAATATTGAATTTTTGAAAACAAAGATTGATAAAAACTTTCTTCTTCTTTGCTTAAGTTTCCTATAATATCTATATTTTGAGCCATTCTTTTTAGCTGGTCTTTATCGAGCCTCTTTTTTAGCTCTTCAAAAATCTCGTAAGCATTTTTGTCCTCTTTTAATTTTTCTGTGGCTTCGATTTCTCCCTTTTTACCGTCCACTTGAACAAAGCCTTTTTTAAAGCAGTCGCTTACAAGGCCATAAAACATTTCGGCTGCAGTTTTGTCATCTATTTCTTCTTTTAATGCTTCAAAAAAGCGAAAAATAATGCTGGTTGCGCTTTTTGCGCTAGAATCTACGTAGCTTGGGGCGGTTTTTGAAACCGCGCTTGTGTCTTTTGGCTCTTTAAATTCAAGCGTTTCTATTGGGAGAGTAGGGTTTTTGTGGTGGTCTATACAATATAAATAAGGGCTTGATGAAATTTTTGAATAAATTCTAGGCGAAATTCTTTCAGTCGCGCTAAAATCCACGCACAAAAAAGTCGTTTTGTCGTCTTTTGGCTCATAATCTTTTGAATTAACAATTGTTTTTGTTGTGTCTAAAATATCTAGAGAATTAAGGTCTCCGCTCACTATTATCCTTGGCTTTATGTTGAAGCGCTCTAAATAGTTAGATACACAAAGAGCGCTGTTAAGCGCGTCTTTGTCTGTAGATTCATGTGTAAAAATATCGACATTTGGGTTTTGCGTCAACTTTTCTTTTAAAAATTGCGCTTCTTGTTTTGGCATTTTGTTTGCCTTAAATGAGATATTTTTTGGTATGTTTTGTTTAATTTCTGCGTTGTTAATTTTGGCTATTTTCATAGCTAATCTTTCTTGTATTCAACCTCAAAACCAAATAAAGACGAAATAGATTTGTCGTCATGGATTCTTGAAATCGCTTCTCCTAATAAAGGTGCAACGCTCACTTGTTTGATTTTTTCCGGAATTAAAGTGTCTTTTAGAGGAATTGTGTTGGTCACTACAACTTCTTTAATCGGCGCTTCTTCTAATCTTTTTAAAGCAGGGCCTGAGAACACTGGGTGCACCGCAAGAACATAAACTTCTTTTGCGCCTTTTTCTTTTAAAAGCCTTGAAGCTTCGCAGATTGTTCCTGCTGTATCTATGATGTCGTCAAACATAACGCAAATTTTGTCTTTGACGTCTCCTATTATATTGCATGCGATTGCAGAATTGTGTTTATCTCTTCTTTTATCAATAATTGCAATAGGAGCGCCCACTTGTTTTGCTAAGGCTCTTGTTCTTTTTACGCCGCCCATATCAGGAGAAACGCAAACAAGCTCAGCTTCTGATGTATCAATGTGTTTTACATAATCCACGATTACAGGTGTTGCATAGATGTGGTCAACTAAAATATTAAAGAAGCCTTGGATTTGGCCTGTATGAAGGTCCATAGCTAGAATTCTTGTAGCGCCTGCTTGAGTTAATAAATCGGCTACTAATTTCGCTGTGATTGCTTCTCTTCCTGAAGCTTTTCTGTCTTGGCGAGCATAGCCATAATATGGAATAACGGCCGTTATTGATTTTGCGGAAGCTCTTTTAAAAGCGTCAAGCAAAATCAAAAGTTCCATCAAATTTTCGTTCACAGGGTCGCAAACAGGTTGAATAATGAATACATCGTCGCCGCGCACTGAATCTTGAATTTGAACATAAATTTCGCCATCAGAGAAATTTTTAATTGTGATAGGCTCTAAGCTTGTTCCTAAATATTGCGCTATTTCTTGTGCTAGTGGCGAATTTGAACGCCCTGAAAATAATTTTATGTCATGCGTTGGCATGATTTTTTCAATTTTTTGTAATTGTTCTTGTAATTCAAGATTCATAGTTGTTTTCTTCTCCTTTTTAGCGCTTAAATATTTTTTTTCTTTGCGACCCAGCCTTTGATTTCTTTTTGAGGATTTCTAGCTATTGCAAGCGAGTCTTCTTCGACGTTTTTGGTAATTGCAGATAATGCGCCAATAAACGCGCCTTGCCCGATTTCCACAGGAGCCACTAAGACGCAATTTGAGCCTATCGAAGCATTATCTTTTATTATTGTTTTTGATTTTACTTTGGTGATTGAATTGTAGTTTGCGCAAATTGTGCCTGCGCCAATGTTGACATTGTTTCCAATTTCTGTGTCACCCATATAACTTAAATGACAAACATTAGTTTTTTTTGCTATTTTTGCATTTTTTAATTCTACAAAGTTGCCAATTTTGCACCCTTCTTCTACCCTGCAACCCCCTCGGAGCCTAGCAAACGGCCCAATTTTACAATTCTTCAAGATTTCGTTTTTTCCTTCGATATAAGTAGAAGGATATATAATTGTATCTTTTTCGATTGTTGTGTCGGGCGAGATATAAGTGGTCGCAGGGTCCACTATTGTGACCCCTTCTTCCATTAATTCATCTAGTTTTCTATTTTTCATGATGCTAAATGCGTAAGCTAGATTTTTTCTTGAATTAATGCCATAAATTTCGTCGCTATCTTTATTTACGAAGCCGCAAACTTTTAAATTCTTTTCATTTGCCCATTTTACGATGTCTGTTAAATAATATTCTTTTTGAGCATTGTTGTTTTTGAGCTCGTCAAAAGCTTGGCTCATTTTTTCCCAATTCAAACAATAAACGCCTGTATTTATTTCTTTTATTTTCTTTTGCTCTTCTGTAGCGTCTTTTTGTTCGACTATTGAATCAACCCCATCTTTTTCGTTTCTTATGATTCTTCCATATCCAAACGGGTCATCAAATATGGCGCTCATGAGAGTCAAATCTGCATCGTTTTCATTGTGGAATTTTACAAAATTCTTTAATGTTTCGCTTCTTAAAAGCGGAGTGTCTCCGCAAGTTATGATGACGTTTCCTTTAAAACCCTTTAAAAAAGGAACAGTTTGCTTGATAGCATGCCCTGTTCCAAGTTGTTCTTTTTGTAAAACTGTTTTTACGTTATTAAAATTTTTTTCTAGATAATTTTCGACCAATTCCGCGCCACAGCCAACTACGACAATATTTTCAGAATTGTTTTCGATTTCGTTTAGAGAATCAATAACCCAGCCGATTAGGGGTTTTGAAAATATTTCATGTAGCACTTTTGGCAAATCGGATTTCATTCTTGTGCCTTTTCCGGCGCCTAAAATAATGCTTTTTAATTCTTTTTCCATTTCTTATCCAATTAGTTAAATATTTGGCTATATTCTCTCATAAAAGAGCAATCTTTTGTATAAAAAAATATTTTTATGACATAAAATTTTACAATTATTTTAACTAACGTAACAAAAGATAAAATATCCCTTGAAACAACTTGATTTTTTTTCTTGAGCAGGTAAGATTAAAATTAACGAAACTTATGAAAGGATTAAGAAATGTCTAAATATTGCGAAATCTGTGGTAAATCATCACTTAAAGCAGCTAAGATTTCGTTCTCTCATAAACAACATGTTCACAGACAACTTCCTAACTTGCAATCAGTTAGAGTTAGACTTGCAGATGGACAAGTTAAAAAGATGAACGTTTGCACATCTTGCATCAGAGCTGGTAAATTCACAAAAGCTTAATGCTTGCTATTGCAGAAAATAATTTAGCTAAATTTAAGTAAATAATTTTTAAAAAGGCGGTTTTCTAAACTGCCTTTTTGTATTGTTTAAAAATATTCTCAATTGTAACGTTTTTAATAAATTTTCTTTTTTATATTATAATTATTTTAAGCTAGTTTTTTTGGAGAGAGTTTTGAAAATAGGGATTTATTTAGGTGATATAAAAAAACCATATTCACTAGGGGAGTATACTTTTGAGCTTTCTTTTGTTCATGAACTTTTAAAAAGAGAAGCAAACCACGAATTTATTTTCTATTTTTTTGGGAAAAATCCTAAATTTAAAGATAGCGAAAACGTCAAATTTGTCTCTTTGAGCTATTACAATAGGCCCGAGATTTCTCTTGCTCCTTTTTACATTAAATCCTACAAAACTCCAATTTTTTCTCTAAATCATATTTTGAAAAAAGATTGCATAAACGTGGTATATTTTTTAACTCCATATCTCCATGAGCATATTGAAATCCCTTATTTTGCAGTCATAAGAGACGTGGCACACAGAATATTGCCCCATTTTCCGGAGTTTAGCTCGAACCAAGTCGTGATGAAAATGGAGCGAAAATTAAACATGTTTTTAACTGCGGCTTCTAAAATAATCACTTGTAATAACGTCGCAAAAAACGACATAAAGACTCTCTATGACGTGATTTCAGATAACATAATCACCATGCCTTTAGCATATCCAAATTGGCTCGAAAAGGCAAAAGGGGATGGCAGAATTTTAGACAAAAATGATCTCACTAAAAACAGCTATGTTCTCTATCCTGCGCAATTTTGGACACACAAAAATCATATTAGGCTAATTTTAGCAAGCCAAATTATGAAAGAGCAAAATATCAATTTAAAAATTGTGTTCACAGGGCTTGATAGAGGCAACAAAGACTATCTTCAAAAAGAAGTTGAAAGGCTGGATTTAGAAGAAAATGTTATATTTTTAAATTATGTAAATCAAAACGAGCTTGCGACTTTGTATAAAAATGCTTATGCTATGGTCTACCCTTCTTTGGCTGGTCCTGACAGCATTGCGGCACTTGAAGCGCTTTATTTTAATTGCCCAATATTAATCTCAGACCATCTTGGATATAATCAACAATTAAAAAAAGCTGCGCTTTATTTTAACCCATTAGACGAAGGGGATATTGTTTCAAAAATTTTAGAATTAAATGACCCAGCCACAAAAGACGATTTGATTTCAAACGGGCAGATTTTAATTCGCGAACACACTTTCAAAAATTATATAGATAAATTCTTAAATATTATGGATAATTTTTATTTAACAAGGCAATGTTGGTCTTTGGAGGAAAATTATAGCAACAAATGATTTGGGCAATAATTATTTTAGTTATTTTAATATTGATGGGTGGAATTGGTGCAGTTTTGTATTTTTTGAATTTAAAAAGAATGCAAGAAGAAGAGCTCAAACAAAACCTTTTGTTCGTAGATAAAATTTTAAGAGACAAGAATTTCTTTTCTTTTAGGCATTGCGTCGTTTCTAAAAGGTTGTTTTTATTTGTCGATAGAAACTATTCTAAAATGGCAATTGTGAAGGATTTTAATCCTCAAAGGCAAGAAAACGAAATTGAAATCATTACTGTCCAACTAATAAAAAATATTGAAAAATATTCTAATTCAATTCGCTTTTCATATATCAAAACGGGCGAATTGAAGTCTCTTTTGATTACTCCTTTAAGCAAGGAAGTTGAAAAATTCATCTACGATGTTTATAAAAAAACTTGTTTTACAAAAATTCAAGAAAAATTTCCATATTCAAAATTCGACCTTGTGTCGGGTTCAGATTTATATTTAACCTATATTTGGGCATATAGCAAAAAAGAAGGCATTTTTGCATATTCTAAAACGCAAGATAAATATAGTATTAAGTCTCTTAACCTTTTAAAAGACAACGTGACTTTAGACATTAAATATTATTATTTTGAAACTTATGTAAATGGAATTTTGCAGCAGCTTTATGTATATGAAGATGATTTTTTGCCAAAACTTTTTGATGAAATTTTAGCTTCCGCAAAAAAGAAATTTGTGGTTGTGAAACAAGATAGAATTTATTATGACACATATAACAATGTTCTTCTTTTGACAAATGGCGAGACGAGCTTGCAGATAGTTGCCCTAAATCGCGTTTTAGAAGTATATTTTGAAGAAGGAAAAATCAAGTTTGAATTGAAAAATGATGACAAAATAATTTCTTTTTTGGCAGATTGGGAGATGATAAATGACGTCAGCGAATTTATCATAAATAAAAATTTAAGAAGAATAGCCAGAGAATTTGACTATAAACTAGATAAATTAATAAATACGACAGATAATACGAAATTTATCGTCGATTATTCAAGAAGAAGAATAATTTATTGTGCAAATATTGAAACAATTTCTCGCTTCAATTATGTTATCTATCCTTTCAATTCAATAGAAAATGTTAAATTAGAAGGAAAAGGCTCAAAATCTTTTGTTCGAATTTTCACAAACGAAAACGAGATTTTAGACATTTCTTGTAATAAATATGAAGTTGCAGAATACATTGCAGCATTGATGAAAAAATTAATCAACGAGATGTATGGTCTATAAAAACATGGGGCGGCTAATTATAAAAGATGTTTTGAAACCATTTCGCTCACAAATTTTAAGCTGTCTTTTGTTCCTATGTTTTCGCCTTCTTTTTTGTTTTTTGAATAGCATAAATATGGAACCATTTCTCTTGTGTGGTCTGTTCCTCTGAAGGTTGGGTCGCAGCCATGGTCTGCTGTGATGATTAAAATGTCGTCATCTTTTAAATTTTCAATCATTTGAGGAATATAAGAATCAATTTCTTCGATTGCTTTTTTGTAGCCTTCTGGGTCTCTTCTGTGGCCATAGAGCATATCTGTATCAACTAAATTTGTGAAAATAAAATCGGCGTCGCTTGTTTTTATGGCATCTAGCGTTTTATTTAAACCGTCAGTATTTCCTTTAGTTAAAACTTTTTCGCTCACGCCTGAGCCCACAAAAATATCGTAAATTTTTCCTATTCCTAGGACTTTTTTGTTGTTGTCCTCTAAAATATTCAAAAGAGTTTTTCGAGGAGGCTCTACAGAATAATCATGCCTTAATGAGCCAATTCTTGTAGGAACGCCATCAATCACTCTATAAGGGCGAGCGATTACTCTTGAAACTCCTGCATTTTTTTCGTCCAAAATTCTTCTTGCGATTTTAGACCAATGATATAGAATTTCAACTGGAATAATATCTATATCAAGAGCAATTTGAAAAACGCTGTCTGCTGAAGTATAGATAATTGGAAATTTTGTTTTTTGGTGCTCTTCGTTTAATTCTTCGATGATTTTTGTCCCAGAAGCCGGTTTGTTGCCCAAAATCCCTTTGGCTCTTGTTCTTCTTAAAAATTCATTAATGATTTCGTCGTCAAATTTTAGATATGTTTTAAACGGGTGTTCTAAAATGAGCCCCATCATTTCCCAATGGCCCGTGGTTGTGTCTTTTCCTTTGGAATTAAGCTTCAAAAGCCCAAAGTCTGCTTCTGGGGTGGAGGTTTTTTTAACACCTTTGATATCAATAATATTTCCAAAGCCAAGCTTTTCTAAATTTGGGACATTAAGCCCTCCTGTAGCGTCTGCTAGATTTTTTAAAGTGTTACAAGTGAGGTCGTCATTATATTCTTTGGCGTCTGGCATGGCACCCGCGCCCATAGAATCCACAACGATTACTATTGCTCTTTTTTTAGACGTATTTGCCATTTTTGCCTCCTTGTTTTCTTTAAAATCTTTCAAATTAGCTAAATTTTAGCAAGCAAAGCTTCTTCTTTTTGACGTTGTTTCATGATTTTTGCTCTTTTGTTTCTATAGAGCATGTCGCAAAAAGCTTCAAGTCTTGTGATGAAGCCAGCTTCTCCTGTGTGTTCGTCTATTGTTAAATTCAAAAGCGGTTTGTTGAAATTTTTTGCTTTTCTTTTGATGTCTTCCACCATCAAGCTATCAGGCCCACAGCCAAAAGCAGTCAAAGTGATTACGCCATCAATTTTGTCGTCTTTTAAATAGTGCCCAGCGCAACCTGTCATTTCGTGTTGGTTTGCCCAATATAAAGTCGCATTTAGGCAATTCATGCCACCTTCCAGCTGTTCTAAAGTCAATTGATGGGCATTATAGACTCTAACGTCCATATCTTCCAGTTTTTTTGCGATATTCATGCAAGAATGTTTGTCATAAATATTATACCCATGCCCGATTAAAGCGACATTGATTGGTTTTTCTTCTTTTTTAGGCGGAATAATTACAGAGCCTTGTTTTGCATTTTTCAAAGCTTCTTCAAAATCTAAGCCATTTTGAACCATGATATTAAAATTGTTTTGAACCACAAAGCCTGCTGTTTGTGCTTCTTTGATTTGGTTTAAGTCTGTTATATCATAATAGCTTGCGATTTCTTTTAGAAAATCGATTAAGTTATTATTTTTTTCAGATTTGTCTAAAGTGGCTTCAATGATTTCAAAGTCGCCTTTTACGACGTTTCTGATTAAATCGGGAAGTCCTCTGATTTTAGAGCAATTGTAGATTTTAGGAGCAATTGATTGGATTGATGGAATAAAGATGTTTTTAACTCCTTTTTCAACCAAATCAAGAACATGCCCAACATAAACTTTAATAGGCAAGCATGTTTCAGTCACAACCAAAGATGCACCCTGTGCAACGGTTTTTTTGGTCGTTGGGCCTGATAAAACTATTTTAATTCCTAATTTATTTAAAAAGCCATACCAAAATGGAAAATAGTTGTAGTATGACATTGCTCTTGGAATTCCGATTATTTTTTCTCTTTTCATTTTTACCTGCTTTTTTTAATATATTTTAATTTTACACCAAATATATTTAAATGTGAAAAAGCTGGCTTAAAAATTATTTACGTTTTTTTAAAAGTTTTTGAAATATCTAGCATTTTTTTTCTTGGTTTTGTTTTAAAATATTATAAAGGATTTTAGAAATTAATGGCTTTTCAATATAATATTCCAAAGTATCAACAACAAATATACCCAAATTTGCCTTATAACAACGGTTTTTATTCTGGTGCACAAAATCAAATAATGTCTCCTCAAGGGCAAAATTTTCAAAACCAAAATTTTTATAACCAAAATGTCTCAAATCCTTATCAAAGAAGCTTTTATAACGAAGGACTAAATTATCCATACAGCCCAAATTTCGCTCCTCAAATAAATTTAAATCCTAATCAAAATTATTTTAATATTGGAAGCTATAAGACAGAAAATGGCGATTTTGTCCATGTTTATAAGCTTAAAAATGGACAAAATGTGGTCATCATGCCAAAGAAAAATGTAGGCACTATGGTAAAAACCTATTTAAATGCAGGCTCTATGAACGAATCTGATGAATTAAGAGGAATTAGCCACACAATAGAACACATGCTCTTTAAAGGCTCAAGCAAGTTTAAAGATGGCGATGTTTTTCGCTTAACCGGAAAAATGGGAGCAAGCACAAATGCTTCTACAGATTATGCAAATACAGATTATTATATTACCGCTCCTTATTTAGACAAAGAAGACTTAAAAACAGTAGTAGAGCTTCAAGGAGACATGATTTCAAATCCTTTGTTTGAAAAAAGTGCTCTTGAATCAGAAAAAAATCCTATTTGCTCTGAAATATCTATGATGGACGACAGAGCTCAAACAAGGGCATTTGATAGAGCAATCAGAAACTTGTTTCAAATTAATTCTTCTTCGTATAACCTTGTTGCAGGTTCGATTTCGACTGTTCAAAACCTAAAGCAGGAAGATTTAATTTCGCACCATGAAAAATATTATGCTCCACAAGACCTCACGACTGTGGTTGTGGGAGATGTTGAACCTAATAGCACAATAGATTTAATTTCTAAAAACTTTAATGTAAAATTGTCAAATTCCCAAAACGAGCAATATAGAGAAACTCTAAATCCAATTAAAACTCCAAAAAGAGAAGACTATAAAAGCTCAAAAACTAATTTGACAAATGTTTTGATGGCTTTTTCTGGGCCAACTCCAAAAAATTCTAAAGATTTTGTAATTGGGCAGATGATTGAATATTACTTGAATTCTTGTTCAACTTCTGCTTTCAAAAAGGGTCTTGAAGATTTTGGCGGCGATTATGATTTTGCATATCAAAAAGTGGGCTTAGGGCAAGATGACCCTTTTGCAATTGTAAATTCTTTGGCTTTGCCTCCTGAAAACGAGCAAAAAGGGATTGATTTATTTTATGATTCAATTATAAAGCTTCAAAATGAAAAATTAACAGATGAAGAAATGGCAGCTATTAGGAATTTTCAATTGAAACTTGTGGAATATGAAAATTGCGACAGCGAAAATATCGCAGAAGCCTTGGCGAGTGAATTTAGATATGGAACATTGGATACTTTCTTGAATAAAAAACAAATAGTTCAATCTATCACAAAAGAAGATATTCAAAATTTTGCAAGAAAATATTTAGATTTAAACAAAATTTCTATGGTGGTTGTGCACCCAAGTTCTGTTTCGGATTCTGAAATTCAAAAAAATTATCAAGAGTCTAAGTATTCAAATTCTAAAAAGATGGCAAATTTGTCTTTCACAGGCTCCATTCCAAATATTTCAACAAGCAATGTGAAACAATATAAAATGGCAAATAACACTACTCTTGCAATAAATACGACTAATTCTGACATTTGTGCTTTTAAATGGAGCGTGGCAACTCCTCCCTTGAAAGCTAAAAACCCAAATATACCTTTGGTTTTGACTTACATGCTTCAAAAAGGTTCTGAATATTTAAATCAAGACGAGCTTGAGCGCTATAAAGAATTAAACGGCATTTCTTTAGATGTCCAAGCTTATGGAAAAAGTTTTGAAATTACTGCAGACTGCATGGTTCCAAATTCATCTAAAACTTTGGCCTTGATGAATGAAGTGATGTATCACCCAAAACTCACCCAAAGCGACTTTGACACAGCAAAAAAACAAGTAAAAGCAATCTTAAAAGGAAACCAAAAAGACGCGTCCTCGCCATTATTAGATAAATTATACCCTGGATTTTTCCCGACGGATTCTAAAATGCTTTCAAAAATTGATGAGTTAACTTTAGATGATATCAAAGATTTTTATAGACAACTTTTAGAAAACGGCTCTTCTTTCTTTGTGGCTTCTGTTCCAAACGACAGATATCCATTTATCGAAAACACAATTTTAGAATATCAAAATTCTTCTTGTTGCGCGATAAATTTCAAAGATAAAGTAGAAAAACCGGCTCCAATTTATAGAGAAAATGAAACAGAAACTGTAATCTATGACACAGACGACTTAAACCAAGCGCAAATCTATAAAACATATCAATTTCCATTATCTGGAAACATTCAAGACGAAGCGAAGTTTGAACTTGTGAACACAATCTTAGGTGGAAGCTCGAGCGCTAGGCTTTTTGCAGATTTAAGAGAAAAAGAAAACTTAGCATATAGCGTTTATTCTTCAATTAATTCTTTTGAAAACACAGGTGTTTTGTCTTTAGAAATCCAAACCACGACAGATAACCCAGAGCAAAATGTCGTAAGCTATGATAATGTCAGAAAATCTCTTGAAGGCTTTAAAAAACACACTGATAAGATGTGCCAAGAATATGTAACAGACGAAGAGCTTGAAAGCGCAAAAACAAGATTGAAACAAAAACTAATTGCCCAAACTCACAACCCTTTGGCAAGCTCGGAATTGCTTTATATGAACATGATTCAGCCTTATGGCATAAAAAGAATAGATAAATATTTAGAAGCGATTGACGCAATCACAAAAGAAGACATCAAACAAGCGGCTAATTTTATTTTCTCAAGAAAGCCTACGATTTCAATCTTGGCGAGCGAAAACACAATTAATTCTCAAATGGAATATTTAAAAACTCAAGGCGAAGTGGTGCATGCTTAATTAAAAATTAAGCCGTGATTTCAAACATTCTTTCGATGCAGCGAGTGGCTTTTTTCTCTACCTCAGGGTCGATTGTGATTTCATTTGTTTCGTTCAATAAAACATCATAAATGTTTTCCAGGGTGTTTCTTTTCATGTTTGGACAAACGATGTTTTGGTTGATTAATGTGAAAGTTTTGCCCCAGTTTTCTTTTTTGGAATCTCTATTTAATCTATCTACAACACCTTTTTCTGTTGCGATTACGAATTCTTTTTTGTCTGACTTTTTGGCAAATTCCATAATTTCTTTTGTCGAACCCACAAAATCAGCTAATTTTGCCACTTCTTGGTGACATTCAGGGTGAGCTAAAATAAGCGCTTCTGGGTGATTTTTCCTTGCAAGCTCCATATCTTGAATTCTTATTCTTAAATGCGTTGGGCAAAAACCATTAAAAGTTACAACTTCTATTTCAGGAAGTTTTGATTGAACAAATGTTCCTAAGTATGTATCAGGTACAAATAAGATTTTTTTCGCCCCAAGGTTTTTTACAACTTTAATTGCATTTGAAGATGTGCAGCAAATGTCGCAATTGGCTTTGACTTCGGCTGTTGAATTAATATAGCACACAACAGGGATATTTGGATTTTGTTCTTTAAAAAGTTTTAAATTTTCAACATCAATCATATCTGCCATAATGCAGCCGGAGTTCATGTTTGGCAAAAGCACTTTTTTTTCTGGGGATAATAATTTTGCGCTTTGTGCCATGAAATATACGCCTGCAAAAACGATAATATCACATGGTTCATTCGCCGCCATTTTGCTTAAATAAAGAGAATCTCCAACAAAATCTGAGACTTCGTCAATTTCCATGTTTTGGTAGCAATGGGTTAAAATAATTGCGTTTTTCTCTTTTTTAAGTTTTTTGATTTCTTGAATAAAATCCATAATGCCTCGTTTGCTTCTATGTATTTGTCTCAATTGCGTATTATTCTATTAATACTACGACTTAGAAAATACGTCAATAATTTTGTTAAATAAAAAGTATTCGAAATTAAAAATAAAACACTTGACTTCATGTTAGGCTTGCCTTACAATAATCTCATAGTTTAGTAAGGTTGCCCTAACAAATGCTTACAAAAAGTCTCCAAGATTACATAGAATTTATTTATAACAAGCTTTCTTTGAAGAAAGAATTGAAAGCGATTGATATTGCAAACCATTTTGGCATTGCTCGCGCGAGCGTTTCTGAAGCTTTGATTAAGCTTTGCGAAAAAGGGCTCATCATCTACGAAGGAAGAAAAGGGATAATCATCACTCCTGAAGGCATTTTAGAAGCTAAAAAAATAATCGAAAAACATAATGTCTTAAATGCTTTTTTTAAAGATATCTTAGGGTTTGAGGACGAAATTTCTTCTTCAAACGCTTGCAAGATTGAGCATGTTATAGATAAAGAATTGATAGATAAAATTAAAGATTTTACTTTGTATTGCAAAAAAAATGAAATAGATAAAGATTTTAAAAACAACAACAAGGAAAAAATATGATTAACAACATTAAAGCTTTTGGAAAATTTTTAGACCAACCCATGCTCATATCAAAACTAGACAAAGCCATGCCTAAAATTTTGGGCACAGGCGTTGCTTTATATGGCGCAAAAATGGCGCATGACACTTATCAAGCTTCTGAAGGCAAATCTGACGAAGAGAAAAAAGAATTAAAAAAAGATTTTGTAAAAAAGATGGTAATATTGTCTTTTAGCACATTAAGCGCTGTGATGGCTCCAAGGATTGCTTCTAAAATCACAGGAAGAAAGACTTTGGATTCTATTCAAACTACAAAAGAAAAAAACACAGCTTTAATTGACGAATTTATCTTGAAAAATAAAGATTCCTTAAACAAACAAACTATTGAATTACTAGACGCTGCAAAAAACAGCGTTCTTTCTTTTAAACAAATCAAGTCTTTGATTTCGAATTTGAAACTTTCAAACAAAGGCGAATTTATAAATAGATTAATCCCAGAGCCAGAAAACCTCAAAGCAAAAGACATTTTTTCTGAAATCGGATATTTGTCTTTGTATGGAGCAATCCCTGTCGTAGGAGGGATTGCCTCAGGGGTTGCTATGGATAAAGTTTATGGAGAAGATGTTAAAAAAACTGCTCCTGATAAATTAAACGAAGGCTTATATCAATATTTGGCAAATATTTTTATGTGCAACGTGGGAGCTGGAGCCGCTTTGGGTATTTTAGAAAAATTAAACATAACTTCAAAAGGAGCTCGTGCTTTAGGCATGGTGACAGGAATTATCTTAACAGGAGTCATAGGCGGTTCTAAAATCGCTAATTTCATAGCACAAAAAGTCGTTGACCCTTTAACCAAGACAAAAACAAAAGAAAGAAAACCTGAGCTTGTGGATTTAGGCATGCATACAGACGACATCGCGACTGTTGCAGTCTTGTCGGGCTTAAAATGGATTGAACCATCTTTGCCTACTTTATACGCTCTATCAGGCTATAAATCAGGCATTGGCTATCGAAATTAAGTTTTATTAATTTTTTGAAAAGCTTTATTTAAAAACGTAAGATATATGTATGGATTATATTTTGCAGACAGAAAAACTATTCAGCTATTTGAAGTTTAATTTTGACCAATCTGATTATTTAAAGATTGACTCGATTAAGCGCAAATTTAGCCAAGATTTTAACTTGATTGGCTGCTTTATTAAAGATTTTCTGATTTTAAAATTAGAAAAAAGAAATATTCCAGACGAAAAATTATATGAAACTTTTGTTCTGTTTTTTGAAAAAAATATTTCTTCGAAAAGCAGAATATTAGAAGAATTGAACACATTTGGCGAATATTATTTAATGTTAGTTTTTGAAAATTGCGAAAATCCTGAAATTTTAAGCGCAATATCTACAATAAATTTATGCTATTGCATGGAAGTTTATCCTTTGTTAATGCAAATTTTGGATAATTATTTCAATGATATAGTTGATAGAAATATAACAATCAAGATGTTACAATCTTTAGTGTCAATAGTTTTAGCCAGATTTGAAAATGAATTAGGCTATGATATTGACTTTGAAGAAGAATTAAGAAAAAATTATAATAAAGATAATTATATCGGGGAGATAGCGTAAAAAATAATGGTCGCATTTATTGACAAAGCAAAAATAAGAGTAGTCTCGGGCGCGGGCGGAAACGGTGCTTTAGCTTGGAGAAGAGAAAAATATGTGGATAAAGGTGGCCCTGCGGGAGGCGACGGCGGCTCCGGGGGAGACGTTTATTTTGTCGCAACAAATGACATGTCGACTTTGCTTGATTTTACGCATAAATCTGTCTATAAAGCGCAAAGCGGAGAAAACGGAAAAAACAAAAATTGCCACGGGAAAAATGGCGAAGATTTATATATTAAAATGCCTGTGGGTGTAGTCGTTCGCGATTTAAAAACTCAAAAATTAATCGCAGATTTAAACCATGACAAAAAAACAGTTTTAATCGCAAAAGGTGGCCGTGGCGGCCGCGGCAACGCAAGGTTTGCGACTAGCCAAAAAAGAGCTCCGCAATTTTGCGAACCTGGGGAGCCTTCAATCGAGCGCGAATTAGAGCTTGAATTGAAGCTTTTGGCTGACGTTGGGCTTGTTGGCATGCCAAATGCCGGAAAATCAAGCTTTATTTCCGTAGTGAGCTCTGCAAAGCCTAAAATCGCAGATTACCCATTTACGACTTTAGTTCCAAACCTTGGAGTAGTAAAAAAGCCTCAAGGAGACGGTTTTGTAGTGGCTGACATCCCTGGGCTTATTGAAGGAGCTTCTTTGGGGCTCGGGTTGGGGCATGAATTTTTAAGGCATGTTCAAAGGTGCAAATTATTGCTCCATGTGGTTGATATCACTAAAGAAGAAGCTATTGATAATTTTAAAAAAATCAATGAAGAACTGATAAAATTTGACGAAGAATTATCTAAAAGGGAGCAAATTTTAGTTTTAAATAAAATTGACCTTGTGGATTTGGAGCATGCTCAAGAAATTAAAGAAGAATTTTCTAAAGTTTTTCTAAAAAAAGATGAAATTTTTCTAATCTCAACTGCCACAAAAGCAGGCATAAAGGAACTTTTAGCTTGTGTCTATAAAAAGCTTGAAGAAATCGAAGATATCAATATCGAACTTGACATCGAAGAAGATTTAGATTCATTTAACAATGACGATTCTGAATTTGAGATAGAAAAAATTAACAAAAATACTTATGTAATAACGGGCGGAAAGCTAAAGAGATTGGCTTCTGTGGTTGATATCAGAAACACTTATCAGCTAAAACGTTTTACAAATATCATGGATTCAATGGGGGTCTATGAAGCGCTTCGAGAATGCGGAGTGAATAACGGTGATACTATTATTGCAGCAGGGATAGAGCTAACTTATGATGAAGAGTATTACTAAAAAGTTACATTTTTGACAAACGCCTAAGACATAGTAAACTATGTATATGTGGTAGTAAGAGAGTTTATAATTTAGTATTGAAGAGTTTAAATAGAAATGTATTTTGAAGAAGATAAAGATTTAATTATTGGAAACGACGGCGAAGTTCATTTAGACGACGACGATTTAATTACTTGGGACGAAGTCTTAGATGACACAAAAGCGCAAAAAGACGATGACATCGTTTCAATCAAAGACACCAAAAAAGGTGGCTCAAAAGACGATGCTATTGTTGATTTGGGAGACGACTTGGAGCTTGTTCAAGACGAAGATGAAGATTTAGACGATGAACAATTAAGGCAAATCTTAAATGGCGACTCCAATAAAAATGCTTCTTCAAGACAAAAAGCATTTGATGCTTTTGGCGATAATCAAAATCAAGAAGAAGAGGACGTTATTCCTGACCTTGATTTAGATAATCCTTTAGATGAAATCGAAAGCAACATTGAAGAAAATAATCAAGAAGATTTGGGTCAAGAAATCCCTCAAGACGACGAAATAAATATTCCAAACGAAGAAGAAAAACCAATTTCAAGAAAAGAAGAAATTGGAATTAAAAATGCAAAAGGCGGAGTTTCTCCTTTGCTTATTGCGATTTTGTTTTTCGTTGTGATTGTAGGGGGAGTTTATTATTATCTTACTTTCTTTAAAGATAATGATGACGTGGAAGAACTCAACCAGCCAAGCGTTCAAGAAACATTAAACAATACAACTCAACAAGACATCGAAAATAGACAAAAAGACGAAATTGATGTCGTAAACGAAGAAAATTTGGACGAAGTAAAACCGGACGAAAAAGAACAAGAAGATAAAAAAGAAGTTTTAACTATTATCCCAACAGGGCGCGTAAATCCTTTTGTGCCAATCGGAAAATATGTTAAAGCTCCTGAAAAAATCGTAGCTTATGACAAAGTGAACATTCCAAAGCCTCCAAAGGAATTTGGGCAAAACACAGAACAAATAGACAAACTTTTATCTATTGCGGTTTCTGGGATTATGTATGACCCTCAAAAACCTTCTGCAATCATCACTTTTGAAGACAACGATTACTTTGTTCAAAAAGGTGATAGATTAGATGATTATAGAGTAATCGACATTACTAAAAACGCTGTTTTGATTTCTTTAGGAAAAGATATCTATAGAGCGAGTGTCGGAGAAGAATTTAAAATCACTTCTAACTTCGAAGGTAATGCACAATATCTAAATAACCACGGAAGATATTACCACTCTGTAAATTCTGAAAGTGATTCTAACACTTCTAAACGCGGATATGTTTCGCCTTTAGACGTTGAAGTGAAAGCTAAAAATTAAACAAAATATTAATATCTAGGAGAAAGAATAAAATGCAAAAATCAATAGCCAGAAAAATAAATGGAGCTTTTTTGAGCTTGTTGAGCTTGACTCTGCTCTCGGGCTGCGTATTTGGATATGAAAACAAAGTTAGTTACTTAGATAGCGTAACAAATTCTTATTTATATGGGCAAACGTCCACGGAGACTAATTTGCTGAATATTGCTTCTCCTGACGCGAGAGGGGTTGAAACAACTTTGAAATTAGACTCAACTCCAACAATCACAAATATAAATGACAAAGTTAATCTTTCTTTGAGAGATTCTGACATAAGACAAGCTTTGAGAATGCTTGCACACAAAGCAAAATTAAACATCGTTTTTGATAAATCTGTAGAGGGCAAAATCACTCTTGACCTTGAAAATATCAAAATCAACGATGCTTTTATGGTGATTTTTAAATCTTCTCAATTGACCTATACAATGGACGGAAATACAATCACTGTAATGACTTTAGAAGCAGCAAAAGACTTAGGTTACACAAGAAGAAACATGACAGTTTTACCTGTTCGCTATGTGGGCGCTGAAAATGTTGCTAAATTCTTAAATGAAAATATTTTTAAATCAAATGTCTTTGGCTTGTCCACTCAAGCAATCGTCACATCAAACCCAAGAACAAATCAAATCGTAGTTTTTGGCTCAAATGCTGACGTTGCTACTGTAAAAAGAATTTTACCAACACTTGACACTAAACCATTAGTTAATAATTTCAAAGTTAACCACACAACTCCAAAAGAAATGGCTGCCTTGATTTGTGACTCCATGTTTAATGTTTCAGGAAGCTCCGATAGCTCTACTTCAAAAGGCCAAGAAAACGACGATACCGAAGAAGAAAATATCGTTTTAGGTGGCGGCATTGTAATGTGCCAAGATAGCTCATCTGATTCAGATTCAAATTCAAGCTCAGATGGCTCTGGAACACAATTAAGCGCATTTAAAGCTCAACCTTTAACTGTTACATATTTTACAGACTTAGGAAGAGTAGCAATCTACGGTGGTTCAGTAGAACAAGCGGAAGTAATCAAAGATTTCATCAAAGAACACGACAAAAAACAAATGATGGCATACATTGAAGTTTCGGTAATTGAATTAAATGACGCAGGTTCTAAAGCGTTTGCGAACACTTGGAATTTATGGACACCATTCATTACATTAGGCTTCGATGGAACAAACTTCTCGGTTGGGGGCGGAAATTCTCCTTTCTTCATCTGGGGACATGAATATACAACAGAAGCAACTACAGTAACCACAAACGATGACGGTACTACAAGCACTACATCTACACCTACAAAATATACAAGAACAAATAACCACGCTCTTTTATATTCGCTTCAATATTCAATTGAAAACGAAAATGGTAGAGTGCTTACAAATCCAAAAATCATGGTTACAAATGGAAGAAAAGCTACAATTGATATGACTTCTGACTATATCAAATCTGTAACAAGCCAAGTATTACAAAGTTCTTCTTCTATCACTTCTGCAACTCAAAAGACTTATGAAATCGGCTCAGACGAAGGTATTAAAGTCGAAATCGTGCCTTTCATCTCTCCTGATGGATATGTTGCGATGAACATCACTCCTGAGTTTTCAACAATCAAACAAAGGGTAATGGACGAACAAGGTTTAATCGCCGCAACATTGCTTCAAAGAAGAGACTTGGAATTAAGAAACATCAGAGTGAAAGATGGTGAAACACTTATCTTGGCTGGTTTGATTAAAGAAACAGAAACCCAAGCGACTGCTAAAGTTCCACTTTTGGGCGATCTTCCTTTCTTGGGTGCGTTCTTCAGAAAAAGCTCTAGTTCAAGAGATAGAAACGAAATGGTTATCGTTGTAACTCCTCATATCATCAAAGATGGCGATGAAGCAATGTATAACGACAAACCTTCAAACAATTTGTATGACCTATAATTCGTAAATAAGAAAAAGCAAAATGGATAACAATTTAATTAATAAATTAATTAGAAAAATAAATTTTGAATTTGCCAACAAATTCGAGCTCTCCACGGCTCAAGAGCTCGCTTTTGTTCCGGTGAACATGCAAAATGGCGTCTTTTTTGTGGCTATTTATTCTAGCTCGAATAAAGATAAAATTTTAAAATACATTTCTAATATAATCGATAATAAAATTGAATTTATCTATCTAACTAAAGAAAACTTTGAAGTTTTGTTTTCAGCTTTCGTTAAAGAATTTGCTCAAAGAAACGGAAACGCAGACATAAGTTTTTTGGATAAATTTCCATCAAGCGATTCTGAAGACGCCGATGACGATGATGATATGTTTGGAATTGATTCAGATGAAGAGCTTGAAATCGATGACAACTTTGAAAGCGATTTAAATTCCGATAATCTTTTCGATGATTCAAATGACGATGGTACTTTAAAAGAGTCTTTAGACGACGATTTTAATTCAGACGGTGAAGACAAAATTGACTTAAAAGACGATAGCTTTGACGACACTTTTGAAGAAAAAAAAGAAGAACAACCAACTGGTGAAAAAAGTGTTCAAAAAGTTAAAAATCCAAACAAGAAAAAATTAGGCGAAATTTTAATTGAAGGTGGCTTAATTTCTGATAAGCAATTAGAAATTGCGCTCGCTGAAAGCAAAGTTCAAAATGTCCCATTAGGCTCAATCTTAATCAAGATGGGCTTTGTAACCATTAAAGATTTAAAAGAAGCGCTTGGCGCTCAAATGGGGCTAAAATATGCAACTGCAGAACAATTAAGAGCATTGCCTCAAGCAATTTCTATCTTACCTGAAGAATTTGTTAAGGTGAATAAAGTCGTTCCTTTGAGCATGACAGACAAGTCCTTAGTAGTCGGCATGGTAAACCCAAATGACAAAAATGTCATTGACCAAATAGTTTATCAAACAGGTTTGAAGCCAACAGTTGTTTTGGTGACCCACCTTGAATTTGAGAATTTCTTAAACACATATTATAATGTGGACAAATCCGACACAGAAGATTTGCTTGAAAAATTTGATGAACAAGATATTCAAGAAACTGGCGGAGAGCTTTGGGAGCAAGTAGAACAAGAAATCCAAGATTCAAGCGGCGCTGTTTCTCAATTGGCAAATAAAATCATCACAATGGCAATTGACAGACGCGCATCAGATATCCACATTGAGCCTATGTCTAGTGGCTATCGTGTTCGTTTGAGAATTGATGGCTCCTTGCATGAAGCTCTAAAAATTCCTCCTAAGGTAGATAGTGCTGTAATTTCAAGATTTAAAGTATTGTCAAGAATGAATATTGCAGAACACAGGCGCGCGCAAGACGGCTCTTTCACTTTGAAATATAAAAATAGAGCACAAGACTTTCGTGTGAACACTCTTCCTGTTGCGGGCAGAGAAAAGATGGTTATTCGTGTTTTGGCTCCTCAGATGGATTCTAAACAAGCTAAAGCGGACAAAATCGAAATTGTGGGCGCTTCAGAAGATGATGTTAAAAAAATTCGTTATTTAGTATCTTCTCCAAATGGCATTGTGCTTACCGCAGGTCCAACAGGTTCAGGTAAAACCACAACATTATATGCACTTTTGAGATACATGAATTCAGATGATGTAAACATTACAACAATCGAAGATCCGGTCGAAATCAAGCTTGAAGGCGTAAACCAATCTTCAATTAACACGAAAGCAGGTATCACTTTTGCGAATTCTTTAAGAGCAATTTTAAGACAAGACCCTGACACTATCTTAATCGGGGAAATTCGTGACTATGAAACTCTTGAAGTTGCGATTAGTGCTTCTTTGACGGGTCACTTAGTATTATCCACAATCCACACAAACTCAGCATGTGCAACTGTTACTCGTTTGATTGAGATGGGCGCTAAAGACTATTTGATTTCTTCCACTTTATCTGGAATTGTGGCGCAACGTCTTGTGAAAAAACTTTGCCCAAGTTGCAAAGAAGAATATTATCCAACGGAAGAAGAAGCAAAGAAAATTTTGACTGACCCAGAAGAAATCAGGCAATTAACAAAAACAAAATTATATCGTCCGCACGGTTGTCCAAATTGCAAAAACACTGGCTACCTTGGTCGTTTGGCGATTTTGGAAATCCTTGTAATTAATAATGAAATAAGAAAAATGATTGCCCAAAGGGCGCATGACGTTGAAATCGAAGATTACGCAGTGAAACAAGGTATGAAAACTCTTAAGATGTCTTGTTTGAGGCACATTTTAGAAGGCAACACTTCTATTGATGAACAAGTTAGAATATTGGGCTTGGCGAGTGAATTATAATGGCAACTTTTAAATATACAGCATTTAGACAAAATAAAACCATGGTGAGCGGAAACCTAAAGGCAGAAGACATCAAAGAAGCCCGCAGGTTGGTTCGCGAAATGAACCTTGTTCCAACTTCTATTTCTGAAGTCCAAGAAAAACAAGGAAAAGAAGGAAAACAATCGGGCGCTAAAGCAATCAGCGCTTTGAGTTTAAGAGAAAAAATTGATTTTACATCGACTTTAGAAATCTTGACTTCAACTGGTATTCCTATCATCGAAGCCCTTTTGTTCGTTGAGCAAAATTCAGACTCTCAAAGAGTAAGGGCGATGTGCCACGAATTTAGAAAACAAATCATAGGGGGCGCAACTTTAGGCGAAACCTTGGAAAAATACCGCTCCATCTTTGGAAGGGTTTATATTGGGCTTGTAAAAGCCGGTGAAGATTCCGGGGAATTGGACAAAACCCTTGTTCGTATGTTGGACTTGTTGAAAAAACAAGAAGCAATCAAAGGCAAAGTAATTGGCGCTTTGATTTATCCTGCAATTGTAGTCTTGCTTGCAATTGTGGCGATTGTAATCATGCTTGTTTTTGTATTCCCTGCGTTTGATGAAATGTTCAATAACTTAGGAAAACCTCTTCCTTGGATTACAAAAGCTTGTATGAATATGGGCGTCTTTATGAAGACATATTGGGCTTTGTGCTTGATTTCTTTAGGTGGCGGCATACTTGCCTTGAAAGCTGCTATGCAAAACCCTGCGATTAGAAATTTCATAGATAAAATTGCTCTAAGGCTTCCTATGCTTGCTGATATGATGAAATATTCAAACTTTGCAAACTTTATTGCGGTTTTACAAGTTGCTTATGAAGCCGGTATTCCAATTGTCGATTGTTTGTTTTTGGCGAATTTGACTATGGAAAACTTTGTTTTAAAAACAGCCATTATGAACGCAGCAAGCAAAGTGCAACAAGGTACACACTTATCTGTTGCCTTAAAAAATGTTTCGGAGGTTCCAACAATGATGACATTTATGATTGCGACAGGCGAGCAATCCGGTCGTTTGGGCGATTCTTTGTATCATTGCGTAAACTATATTGATAAAAAACTTGAAGCTGTAGTTGATGGCTTTACAAAGTTAATCGAACCTTTGCTTATGATTTTCATTGGTTGTATTGTAGGTTTCTTGGCTTTGGCATTATATCTTCCATTGTTCCAAGCTTATCAACAATAAAGTTTTTAAAAAGAAATTAAGAGCGGAGATTTTAAAAAATCCGCTCTTTTTAATGCGCTTAAAAAATAATTAAAATAAAAGTTTTGTAAAGAAATTGCCAAAATAATTTTGGTTGTTATAAAATAGACTTAATAAAAAGTAATACGAGGGAGTGCCAAAATGGGTGAAGAAAAAAAGTTTAGCCTTGAACAATTATCTGAAATTGTTGGGGGCATTTTAACTAAAGCGCAAGATGCAACTATCACAAACGTTGCTCCGCCAAAATTAGCGGACGAAAATACATTAGCTCTTGCGATGAACGAAGAAGAAATTGAAAATATTGCTCAATCAAAAGCAAAAGCGGTATTGGTGCCTTTGGGCGTTAATTTAGAAGGAATTTCTACTATTGAAGTTGAAAGACCTCGTTTGGCTTTTATGAAGCTTTTAAATGTTTTCTATAAAGCACCTTTGACACCTCGAGAAATCCACCCAACCGCAGTTGTGGACCCAAGCGCGAAATTAGGAAATAATGTTTCTATAGGCGCAAATGTTTTTGTTGGGCGCGATGCTGTAATTGGCGATAACACTGCTCTTATGCCAAATTGCTATGTTGGGACTGGTGTTAAAATTGGCTCAGACTGTTTGTTGCACCCTGGAGTGAATATTGGAGATAGAGTAATAGTTGGCTCTAGATGTATCTTCCACCACGGCGTTTCTTTGGGCGCAGATGGCTTTTCTTTTGTAACAGAAGCTCCAAGCAACCTTGAACAAGCACAAAAAGAAGGCGCAATTAAAGAAACAAATAAAGAAGTGAAAGTGTTTAAAATTCCTTCCTTGGGCTCGGTTGAAATTGGAGACGATGTTGAAATCGGTGCAAATTCAACAGTAGACAGAGGAACAATTGAAAACACCACAATCGGTTCTCAAACAAAAATAGATAACCTTGTTATGATTGGCCACAATTGCAAAATCGGCAAAGCTTGCACAATCGTTTCTCAAGTAGGTATTGCCGGTTCTTGTGTGATTGGAGATAGAGTCGTAATTGCAGGCCAAGCCGGCTTAAAAGACCATGTCGAAATAGGAGAAGATTCAATCATCTTGGCTAAAGCAGGTATTACTAAGTCGTTCCCTAAAAAATCTGTGATTATGGGAGCTCCTGCGGTATTGAGAAAAGACTTCATCAAACGCTTAAAATATTTAGACGAAGCGGAAGTGATGGTTCAAAAATATAAAAAATATCAACATTTGTTAGAAGATTATGAGAAATTTTTAAATGAAGACGGTAAAATCTAGTATTAAATTAAATGGCGCAGGGCTTATGTTCGCAGCTCCTGTGGAATTGGAAATCAAACCAAGCGACAAAAAAGGAATAAGATTTTATATCAATAATTCCGAAATTGAAGCATGTACAGATAACGTTGTTTCTACTGAACATTGCGTTATAGTGGCTGACATCAAAAATGGTGCAAAAAACAAAATTGCTCTAATTGAACATTTTATGGCAGCATGCGCAATTTGTGAAATCGACGCTCTTGATGTTTATTTTAATTCTCAAGGGTTCGAAATGCCTATTTTTGACGGAAGCGCTAAAAAATGGGTTGAAGAATTTAAAAAAGTTGGCTTTGTGGGAGAGGCTGAAAAAGTCGAACCTTTAAAAGAACCTGTGAATTTTGTGAAAAATAATTCTGCGATTTCTTTAATTCCAACTGAAAATGAAACCACAATCACTTATATGGTAAACTTTAGGCACCCTGAATTGAAAAACAGATGGGCAAATTTGGAGCTTGATAAAAATTTAGATGAAATAATTGAAGCAAGGACTTTTGGTTATTTGTCGGATTTGGAAAAATTTCAAGCTGCAGGTTATTCAAAAGGTGTTACTATTGAAAACACGGTTGGCTTAAAAGACGATGGTACATATACAACTGAATTAAGATCAGAATATGAACCTTTGAAACATAAGATTTTAGACATTATTGGCGATTTATATTTAACGGGATATAATCCTTTGAAATTAAATTGCAATATTTTAGTTAAAGAAGCGGGCCACGGATACCACGTCGAATTAGCTAAAAATTTGAAAAAAATTATAGAAAAATAGGAGAATAAAAATAAAATGGACAACGAACAAATTGTAACTCCAATCTCTCTTGATTATAAAGAAATTTTGGAAATGTTACCACATCGCTACCCTTTTTTATTGGTCGACAGGATAACTGAATGTGTCCCTGGCAAGTATTCTAAAGGTTACAAAAACGTGACTTTTAACGAACCATTTTTCCAAGGTCATTTTCCGGAAAACCCTATCATGCCAGGAGTTTTGCAAATTGAAGCTTTAGCTCAAACTTCTGCTCCTATTTTGATGACAATGGAACAATATAGAGGTAAATTAACTTTGTTTGCTGGCGTTGAAAGTGCAAAATTCAAAAACATTGTGCGCCCTGGAGATAAACTCGAAATGGAAACAGAATGTTTAAAAGTTAAAGGGCCTATAGCAAAATGTTTAGGACGCTCTTTTGTAGACGGAAAGCTTTGCACAGAAGCAATCTTGACCGTAGCTTTAAAATAAAACAATAATTTAAAATAGAGGGAAAAATATGATACATAATACAGCAATAATCGACCCAAGCGCAAAAATCGCTGAAAATGTTGAAATCGGAGCTTATGCAATAATCGGAAAAGACGTAGTTATTGAAGAAGGCTGCAAAATCGGCGAAAGCGCAAATATCCAATTTGCACACATTGGAAAAAATACAAAGATTTCTCCTTTTGCTTCTATCGGGGGTGAACCTCAAGACCTTGGCTATAAAGGCGAAAAAACAGGTGTTATCATTGGCGAAAATTGCTGGATTAGAGAATTTGCAACAGTAAATAGAGCTTCAGGCGAAGGCAACACAATCGTTGGAAATAACTGCATGCTTATGGCGTATACCCACGTTGCCCATAATTGCGTCTTAGGTGACAATGTAATTATGGCAAACGCAGCGACCATTGGCGGACATTGCCATGTTGGTTTTGGTGCTTTCTTGGGGGGTATGAGCGTTTTCCATCAAAACCTTAGAATTGGCGATATGGCAATTATCTCTGGCGCTTCGGCAGCTAGGCTTGATATCATTCCTTATTGCAAAGCAGAAGGAATTCCTTGCTTGCCTGTTGGGCTAAATGCAATCGGTTTAAGAAGAAAAGGGGTAGATAAAGAATCTCGTGACGCTATCCACAAGGCTATTAGAATTTTAAGAAGCGAAGAATATAATACTACACAAGCTCTTGAATTAATTGAAAAAGAATTCAAAGGCAACAAATATGTAGATAATCTTGTAGATTTCGTGAGAACTTCAAAAAGAGGCTGCACTTTAAGAGATAAGGCTGCATATCACGGAAAAATGGAAGAAAGCGAAGAATAATGTTTAACCCACTAATGAAAAAATATGCTGATGTTTTAGTTAATTATTCAACATCGGTAAAAAAAGGCGATCTTGTAATAATCTATGCTAGGGGATATAGTGCGCAGCCTCTTGTAAAAGAAATATATAAGCTGTGCTTAGAAAATGGCGCAAATCCAATAGTCAGAACTTCTATGGACGAGTTGGCTGAAACATTTATCAAATATGCATCTGACGAACAATTAGAATATATTGATGAATTTTCAAAACTCGAAGTAGAAACTGCAGACGTCATGATTTTCATTGGTGCTCCAAATAACATTAAAAATATGGCAAACGCAGATAGCTCTAAGATGGCAAAACGCTCAAAAGCAAGCTTGCCAGTGCTTTCAAGAAGGCTTGAAAGGTCCGCAAAAGGCGATATGCGTTGGGTTATTGCGGATTATCCTACAAACGCACTTGCTCAAGAAGCTTCTATGAGCCTTGAAGAATATAGCGAATTTTTAATCAATTCTTGCTATTTAGATTTAGAAAATCCAAGAGAAAAATGGATTGAAATCGATAAAGAGCAAAAAAGAATTGCTGAAATTTTAAATAAAACAACAAGTTTACATATCGTGGGCGAAAAAACAGATATCACTTTTTCGACTAAAGGAAGAACTTGGATTCCTTGCTCCGGCAATATGAATTTCCCTGATGGCGAAATTTTCACTTCTCCTGTGGAAGATAGCGCAAATGGCATAATTTATTTTGATTTTCCTCAAAATTACCATGGCTCCACAGCTCGCGAAGTCTATATAACATTAAAAGATGGGAAAATCCAAGAAGCAAAAGCGGAAGTTGGAAACGACTTTTTGCAAGATATGATAAATATGGACGAAGGTTCTAAATTTATAGGCGAAATTGCCATAGGTACAAACGAAAGAATACAAAATGTCACAGGAAACATTTTGTTTGACGAAAAAATCGGAGGCTCAATCCACATGGCAGTGGGCGCAAGCTACCCTGAAGCCGGCGGAAAAAACAAATCCGGCCTTCATTGGGACATGATTAAAAATATGAAAAACGGCGGAAAAATCTATGCCGACGATAAGCTGATTTATGAAAACGGTAAATTTATAATTTAGAAAATGACTTTAAACAAAAAAGAAGAACAAATTAAGAATATAATTAATCCCATAAAAGCTGAAATGGAGGTTTTTGAAGAAAAATTCAAAAATGCCATTTTTGAAGAAAAGAATTTTTTATCGGAAGAATTATATTCTTATTTGTCTTTAGGCGCAAAAAGGCTAAGAGTCATTTTTGTTTTTTTGTTTTCTAAAATTTTAAATATTTCAAAAGAAAAAGAAAACGATGTTTTTAAAATCGCGCTTTTGTGCGAATTTTTGCATAATGCGACTTTGTTCCATGATGACATTTTAGATAACGAAGAAAAAAGAAGAGGGCAAAAAGCTTTTCAAATTGAACATGGAAACAAGCTTTCGATTTTACAAGGGGATTTTCTTTTGGCTTTGGCTTTAAAGATATTATCAACTTTGCCAAAAGAAATTGTAGAAATTTTTTCAAAAAAAATTTTAAATACGGTTAAGGGCGAAATTTCTCAATGGGATAGCAAAAATGTTGTTTTAAAAATCGAAAATTATTATAAAAAATCTTTTGAAAAAACGGGAAATATTTTCATGGCAGGACTTGAATCCTTGTTTTGCTTAAAGGAAATTGATGATTTTATTAAAGAAAACTTAAAAAAATATCTTTATAATTTTTCTTTAGCTTTTCAAATAAAAAACGACATTGATGATTTTTCTAAAAATTCAAGCGATTATAAAAATGGCAACTTTACTTTGCCTATCATATATTTCAAAGAAGAAAATAAGGAAGAATTGGGCAAAATTGATATTAAAAAATTAGAAAAATATATCAAAAAAGCAAATTTAAAAGTTGAAGAAATAAATAAAAATTCTTTAATTTATTTAAAAAATATTGAAGAAAAAATTGAAAATAAAAACGAATTAGAAATCTTGAAAGATTTAAATAATTTGTTAATTGGGGAATAAAATTGTGGAAAAGTTTGAAATAATAAATAAAATAAAAGAAAATTTGACTTGTTTTTTTAAAAAGAATGTAAAAATTCTTTTGTTTTTAGTTTGTTTTTGCGCTGTTTCTTTTGTTTATAATTTAAATATTCAATCTTTAAACTATATTTTAAAAAGAGGAACAGTCCTAGAATATAGCGTTTCTCAAGACGAAAAATTGATTGAAAATTCAAAAAACGAAATCAGAAACAAATTACTTCAGTTGAACATCAAATATTCTTTTGTTGATGTTGAAAATAATTCTAAAGAAGTCTTGTTTGATAAAGACAATAAGCAAATTAAAAATTCGCTTTTCATCGCTTTGCCTTTAAAAATTGAAGAAAAAAATAAACAAATTGTAGATGAAATTTCTGAATTTGTGTTTAATAAATTTCCTACTTCAAAATTAGAAGAACTCACAACTTTAAAAGAAATTTATTCAAATCCATTTAATTCGTTTTTGATGTTTATGGGGATTTTATTTATTTCGATTTTTGTTTGGATAGTTCTTCTTTATTTGTTTTTTGATTATGAAAAAATCAACAATGAATTTAGGGAAAACATTTTAAATTATTTTAAAAATTTGAAAAATGGTTTTTTAAAGCATGTTAAAAACACAAAAGAGCAAGGGCTCGGGTATTTAATCAAGATAATTTTGTTCGACGAAAAAGAATGTGACGAAAAAACGGATTACACAAAAGAAATCATAAGCACGATTTTGTTTGTGATTTTGGCTGTGATAGTGATTAGATATTTTATAGGCGAGCTTCGCTGGATTCCATCTGGCTCTATGCGCCCTACTATCTTAGAACACGATAGAGTGTTTGTTGAAAAATTGGATTATCCTAAAAAAGAAATAAAAAGAGGGGATATTTTAGTTTTCTATCCCCCAGAAACTACTTTGTCTAATTCGCCTTTTGCAATATTATCAAGGCTTTCTGGGATTTTTTGTCGTGATATCGCATTTATCAAAAGAGTAATAGGTTTGCCTAATGATAAATTTGAAATTAAACAAGATGAGGTTTCTGGGGAATATAGAGTGTTCATCAATGATGTTGCTTTAAACGAGCCATATATAAGCTCAAAAGTAAATTGGACGCCTTGCAATTCCGAGATGTATTGCGGACCTTTTGCAATTCCAAAAGACCATTATTTCATGATGGGAGACAACCGAGACAACTCCCAAGATAGCCGTTTTTGGGGCTTTTTGGATAGAAATAGAGTAATCGGCAGGGCGAATTTTATGTTCTGGCCAATCGCTAGAATAAATAAGCTTAAAGATAGATATTTTGAGCTAAATCAAGAAAAATTTGGAAGTAATTACGTAAAATATGATTATATTTTAAACAGATATTAACTTTTTTATCTAATTTGACAGCATGGGAGTATTCATAGTCTAATTATAATACTAGACTGATTTTTTAAAGAAAATGTATATTAAAGAAATAGAAATAGATAACTTTAAATCTTTTGCAAACAAAGTGACCGTCCCTTTGATGGAAGGCTTTACTGCGATTTCTGGTCCAAATGGCTCAGGAAAAAGTAACATCATAGATAGTATTTTGTTTGCTTTGGGCCTCACGACCGCACGCTCTTTGCGCTCGGAACAAGGTGTTGCGGATTTAATCACAAACCACAACAAAAGAAACGAAGCGAGCGTTAAAGTAACTTTCCAAAATGGCGACGAAGAATTTTCTATTAGAAGATATATTAAGAAAAATAAAAGTGGAGTTACATCTTCTACATATTACTACAACGACAAACCCGCGACCTTGACTCAAATCCACCTTGAGCTTGAAAAATATAATATCACTCCAAACGGTTATAATGTCATGATGCAAGGGGACGTTACAGAAATTGCAAATTGTTCTGCAACAGAAAGAAGAAAAATAATAGACGAAATTGCAGGCACTGCTGATTTCGACAGAAAAATCTCTCTTGCGCTTGAGCAAATTCAAGGCGTGGAAGATGAAATTGCAAACAAAAAAATCTTGATGGACGAAATTGATTCAAGAATTGAACAATTAAAACAAGAAAGAGAAATTGCCCTAAAATACAAAAAATTTAAAGACGAAAAAACTGGGCTTGAAAACCAAATTCAAAGTGCAAAATATTTTGACATTGTGCGTTCTTTAGATTTAGTGCACCAAAACATTTTGCAAGCGACTAAAGACAAAAAAACTCTAAACGAAAAATTAAAAGAATTTGCTTCAAAAATTGATGACACAAAAATCAAATATGACGAAATCAATGAACAAGTAAAAGCCCAAGGGGAAGAAAAGCAGCTCGAAGTCAAAAAGCAAGCAGAAGGCAAAAAAGGCGAAATTGAGCGTAAAAATTCTGCTATCGCTATGGCAAACAAGACTGTTTTGGATAATTTAAAATCCATTGAAGGTTTTAAAAATGGCATAGAAGTTTGTAATTCTAAGATTTTAGAATATGAAAATTCTACAAAAAAGAAAAATGAAGAATTAGAAAAACTGGAAGAAGAGCTAAAACTCAAAAAAGAAGAACTAAACAAGATTTTGCTTGAAATGACTGGTCTTGACAAGTCTGTGAGTGTGCATATTGAAAATAGAAATAATTTAAGAAAAGAGCTTGAAGATTTAAAAGATAAAGAAACAGATTTATTAAAAGAACAGCTTCCAAAAGACAACGAATATAAAAATGCGAAAGATAAAATAAAATCTACAAAAGAACAAATAGAAAAACTTTTAAATAATGCTAAAATCTTTGAATCAGAAAAAGACAAATTAAGCTTGCAAGTGGAAACTTTGACTTCAGAAGTTGATGAGTTTAAGATTTTGCAGACAAAAACTTTTGAAGAATTAGATAAAACTAAATCCCAAAAAGAAGATTTAGCCCACCAATATCAACAAATCCAAAAAAGAATAGCGATTTTAGAAGCAAATCAAAGGGTTTATAAATCAGGAGCCGCTTCTTCTGGGATTGAAACGGTCTTAAATGCCCATATTAAAGGCGTGCACCAGCCGTTAGCGCAGTTGTGCGACGTGGAAGGCGAATATATGGACGCGCTTAATGTTGCGCTTGGGGCGAGAGCGACTTCTATTGTTGTCGATTCTCAAGACGCAGCGTATCAAGCAATCCAAGTTTTGCGCTCTCAAGGGCGAGATAGAGCTTCTTTTATCCCTATGGATATTATTAAAAAAGCCCCAACAAAGCTTGCTCTTCCAAAAGTAGAAGGCGTGATTGATTATGCAATCAATTTGATTGATTTTGAAGATGAATATTTAGATGCTTTTTATTTTGCTTTAGGCGAGACAATTGTTGTTGAAAACGAAATTGCAGCAAAAAAATTAGCAAGAAAATATAGAGTAGTGACCTTAGATGGTGACATCACCGAAAAATCCGGTTTGATTACAGGGGGCGCTAAAAGAAAAAGTAACAATCTTTTTGATAAATCTCAAGAAAGAGAATTGAATAAGCACAAAAAATTGTTGCAAGAAGTAGAACAAAAAGGGCGAGAGCTTGCGCAAAAAGAAAAGGATTTAGATAGAAGATTAAATGACATTCGTCAAAATTATTCAACGGCGACTACAACTTTGTCTCAAACTAAATATGAATTAAAGACTTTGGTTTCAAATAACGAAGCGTCTTCCGACATTATTAAAAAAGGCGAAGAAGAAATCAAAGAATTAACTCAAAAAGCAAATCAATTAGAAAAAGAATTAGATAAAATTGAAGAAAAAAGAATAAAATTAAATGATATTTTCCAAGAAAAACAAGAAGAATTGGACCAAGTTGAAAAATTAATTGACGAGGGTGAACTCAAAAAACTAAAAGAAAAAACAACCGGTACAGAAGAAGAAATTAAGAATATCGAAAAGACGATAATGGTCGTTCAAAACGATATTCAAAAGGACGAAAATAACATAAAATTCCAACAAAACACTATTTCGACTCGCCAAGCCGATATTAAAAAATTGGAAGCTGATAATTCTCAATTGAAGGCTGATGTGGAACAATTTTTAAAAGAAATTGAAATCGTGAAAGCTCAATTAGAAGAATTGGAAAATGAAATTAAAGAATTAGGGAAAAACCTAGTCGAGCTCCAAGCAAAAAGAGACGAAATTCAAGAAAAGCTTTTAAATTTAAAAACTTCAAAAAATAAAGCTCAAGATGAACTAGATAGATTGCTAGAACAAGAAGAAAGTTATAAAGCAAGAAGAAGAGAGCTTGAACCTCAGCTTGAAAAAATCTTAAAAGAATTCCAAGAAGCGGGAATAAATTCAAAAGAGCTTGAACAAGTGGAAATTTCTCTTGATGAAATTAATTCTAAGATTTCAAAACTTCAAAAGAAAATGGACGAGCTTGAGCCTGTGAATATGAGGGCTTTGACTGAATATGACGAGGTCATGGAAAGACAGAATTCTTATAAAGAAAAAGTTTCGACTTTGGAAAACGAAAAAGACGAAATTAAAACAAGAATGAATGGCTATCAAGGGCTCAAAAAAGATACATTCTTGAATGCGTACCACGCAATAAATAAGAATTTTAAAGAAGTTTTTGCCCAAATTTCTCAAGGCGAAGGCACTTTATATCTTGAAAACGAGGCTGATCCGTTCTCCGGAGGTTTGACTTTTAGAGCAAACATCAGAGACAAAGTGAACCAAAAACTAGCTGGCATGTCGGGTGGCGAAAAGTCTTTGACGGCTTTAGCTTTTGTGTTTGCTGTTCAAAAATATTTACCTTCACCATTTTATGCATTTGATGAGGTCGATATGCACTTAGATGGTCCAAACGTGGAAAGATTGTCCGCGATTATCACAAATCAATCCAAAACTGCTCAATTTGTGGTAGTATCATTAAGAAAGCCAATGTTAGATAATGCCGATAGAATGATTGGTGTAACTCAAAAAGACAAGGGTGTGACAAAGATTTCTGGCATTAAGTTGAGAGATGAATAAGAAAATGTCTGAAGCGCTAAGCGAATTTTATTCAAATACAAACGAAATATATGAAAATATCGAGTTTTTGGATTCAACTATTGATTTCAATTCCGAAAACGAATTTGTGACAAAATCGGGTATCAAAAAAGATACTCAAACAGACGCGATTGAAATTATCTTAGACCTCGTGAAAATGGGAAAAGTCGACCCTTGGAATATTGATATAGTAGACTTGTATGATAAATATATAAAAAGAATTTCGGAATTAAAACAAGATAACCTTAGGTCAGTTGGAAAAGCGCTTTTGTTTTCTTCGACTTTGCTTAAAATAAAATCAGATATCTTACAAGGTATTTCAATCGACGATTTTGAGGCAGAGCCTGAGGACTTTTTTGAAGATTATGACGAAGATTACGAGCAAATGCAAATCCCTACAAACAACGTCGTTTCTTTTGATGAAGTCTTGCAAAGAAGAACATCTGTTCGCTTGAACAGAAAAAGAACAGTGACCTTGAAGGATTTAATCCGCCATATTCAATTTTACGAAGAATTAGACAAAAAATATGCTATAAAAAATGCGCTCGATAGAAAAGAAAGGCGAGTAAGGAATTATTCAAAACTAAAAGCTGCTGAAATCAAAGAACTTGCGCACGCAGAATACGTGGAACAAGTCGTAGAAAAAATGCGTCAAAACTTAGCTCAAATCTTAAAAAAAGAAGAAAGAATTGAATTAAGAGAGCTTTGCTTATTGGGTTTTGATAGAAGCTCCGCTTTTATTGCGCTTTTGTTTTTGACAAGAGAAGAAGAATTTGATATTTTCCAAGAAGATTTTTATGGAAAATTGTATGCTATAAAAGCCCAAAAAGAAAATAAGGAAAATGGGCAAGAAGAACAATTAAGCGAGGTCCAAGATGGAAATTGAAGAATTAAAAGCGAAGATTGAAGCTGTATTGTTTATCACATCTCGCGCGATTGAACCTATGGAAATTGCGCAAATTTTAGGAATAGAAGATGTTGAAATTGTTGAAAGTGCGCTTTTAGAATTGATGTTTGATTATTCTTCAAGAAATGGTGCTCTTGAAATTGACGACGAAGATGGCTATATTATCCAAGTCAAAGCGGAGCACATGGATATAGTGGAAAAACTTTGCCCTGTGGAATTGTCTCCTGCAGTACTAAAGACATTGACTGTAATTGCTCTAAAAGAACCAATTCGCCAAGCAGAGCTTAAAGAAATGCGCTCAAGCGCTTATGAACACATAGCAGAATTACTTGAACAAGGGCTCATTTCAAGAACAAAAGACAAAAATGGAAGAAGTTATAATATTAGGACAACAAAAAAGTTTCAGGAGTATTTTAAACTTAAGGGCGACATTAAAGCTCTCGTAAAAGTGCTTGATGCAAAGCAAGATTTAAAAAATCTCTAAAATGAAAATAAATCCTATAAAATTAGCTTCAATAAAACCTTCTAAATTCCAAAATTTTTCTTTTGGAAGGGTGTTTTTTGCGCAAAATCTTGATTGCGCAAGCTTTTCAAATTTGGCTTCTTTTGATACTTCTTTGTTTTTTAAAAGAGGGATTATAAAAGAAGGGGAAAGCTTAGAGCAATTTTTTAATAGAATTTCAAGCTCTATTTTTAAAGATAATGAAGAAAAAAAAGAAAAAGAAGAATTTTTGCTGCGCTTAAAAAAAGGAGAAATAACTTTATCAAGTTCTTGTTATAAAAACCTCTCAAATCCTCAAAGCGCAAGGGCTTATGAGCTTGATTTTGACAGTCCGATATCAAAAAATTTGCTGTTGTTAAATGACGCAATCTTTCAAGGAGTGGGGGTTGGGATTAATTTTTCAAAATCTAAAAACCCAACGCAAGATATTTTAAAAATAAACGACTATTTTAAATATATAGAAGAAAAATCTCCAAATAAAAGGCCTCCTGCGGGGATTGCCCTTTTGAATTGGGACAATAGCGACATTTTAAATTTCATTATATTAAAAAATAATCCAAATTACAACGATTGGTGTTTTGATTTATCTATTGTTTTAAATGATGATTTTTTTCAAAAATTAGAAAAAAAAGATAAAAACGCAATTGAAATTTATGAAGCTTTAGTTGAGAATATGCTTAATTCAGGGGAGCCTGCTGTTATTTTTTCAAACAAAAAAGACTATATTTGCGATTCTTGCGCAGCTTCAGAGCTAAAAAAAGGCGAAAATTTGACTTTGGCTCATGTAAATCTTTCCAAATTTGAAAAAGAAGGCAATGTCGATTGGCATAATTTTAAAAAAGCAGCAAAGATTTTAACGCTTGCAACAAATAAAATAGACGAAAATCATAAAATCGGTCTTTTAGGCTATCAAGAGCTTTTAGATAAATTGAAAATTGAATATTCTTCTCCTTTGGCTTTAGAAATCTTAAAAAAAGCAATAGAAGAAATCCAAAATGCTGGTTCAAAAGTGGCCATAAGTCCCACTTCCACAACTTCTCGCTTTTTAAAAACAAGCTTTTCAATAGAACCTAAAAAAAATACTGATTACTTTGAGCAAATAAAAACTTTAAGCGTTGCGCAAAAGCAGATAGATGAAGATGGTGGCCTTGGACAGATTTCAAATACGATAATTTTAAAAGAAAATGCCACAAAAAAAGATGTTGATGATATAATAATTTTATCTAAAAAAATGGGTCTTAAAGGCGTTAGTGTCTTTAAAAATTAGAATGTATTAAAAATGAAAGTAACATCACCGCATTTAACAACAAGAATTTCTTCTTTTGTTGAAAAACAAAAGAAAAGAGTAAAATTATATTTCAGAGACAATTTTTGTTCTGAAGCGCAATTTCGAAATTTTATGGATTCTTCAAAAGGTTATGAAGTGAAGATAGTTGGGCTTCAAAATGGAGATAGAGATTTAGTTGGAACAAAATCTTGTTTTACAGATGACAATCTTATGATTAAGACTACAAAAATCTTAGCTCAAAATGGCACAAGTTATAATGAAAGAGTGGAAAGTTATTATCCTAGCTTGACCAGAGGAGAAGCAAGAGCACACCAAGAAGGCTCAAAATCCACTTTTTTAATTGATTATGGACAAGCTTATGACAAAGGTTTTTCAAATTCTAATGAATACGTTAAAGAAATTTTTCAAATAATAAATGATGGCGTAAATCCTTCAATTATCCACACAAAAAAATCAGACGAAATGCAAGGTCATTATGAGATTGAAAAATATGATTTAGGCGACTATCCTTCTGACGTCGATATGATTTCAGAAATCAAAGGAGGAAGAGTTTTCCCGAGCTGCTTTTTATCTAGAATAAGAACAACAAAAACAGGACAAAAATGCGAAGAAACATATAACTATAATAAAACGCTGACTCATAAAATCGACGCATTCAGCAAAGTTCAAGACACAACTACAAAAAGAAGGGCTTATAGAATAACAAAAAGTGACGGCGAAAAAATCTTAGATATAAATAGAAGTTTCACCCAAACCCCTTCTATGTCTATCACAAGGATAAATGACAAAAAATATTTTGCATATTTTGACGATTTTTATAAAAAAATCACAATTTTAGATGGCGACAATTTAGCAGGTGTTTTTGATTTAGATAGCGTTTATTTTGCAAATCAAAAAGAAAAAGGATCGGACAAAGAAAAGCTTTGGAAAATGTTTAAAGCACTTCCTGCGGACGTCTTATTGGATTCTATTGAATATTTAAAATCTGTAAAATATTTGCCAAATAAAAGTTATGAAAGCTGCGCTTATGTTACAAGAGGACGAATAAATACTTGCGCGAAGCCTCCTTATTATGTCCACGAATTAGGCCATCTGGTCACTTTGAACAATGATTTTGATATAGATAAAGATCTTTTAGACACAATTGAAGAAGAGCAAAAGCTTCTAAGAGACAATTTTCCTAATCAATATCGCGCTTCTTTTGAATATCTTTCGACCTTGGTTCCGGATAGCTTGGATTATTCTGGGTTAGTCGAAATTTTAGCCGAAACATACCTTATCTTAAAAGGTTTTGATCAAGCGGACGATATGGGATATAGAGCGCAGATGATTGTGCAATATTTTCCAAAAACTACAGCAAAAATTGCAAAAATGCTTAATGAAATTCCAAAAGACAGCTAAATTAATCCTCTTTTAAAATGTCCCCCACTTCTTCTAAAAGAAGATTGTAGACATCAATGGTTGATGGGCAAATATAGAGTTTTCTTTTAACTAAGCTTTTAATGGTTTCTGAAAAGCACCTTAAAAGTGCCAAATTAAGCCCAATTACGCCCTTGTTTTCTTTTAAAAGTTTCCAAATTTTTTGGGTGTATTTTTCGTCTCTTGTGTTTGGCTCGATTTTGTCTGCAAGAAAGATTATTTTTTCAAAAACAGACATCTTGATGTCGCCTATGGTGTGCTTTCTTATGGCGCTTATGATTTCTTCGTCCTCTATTTTAAATTCTTTTTTCACTAAATATGCGCCCACGATTGCATGGAAAGTTTTTGGGTTTTTTAATTCTTTTTCGTCAAAGCCGGTTTTAATTTCGTCTTTTATTATGCTCAAAAGCCTGTTGTTGTCGATGTTTTTAGCGCAGTCATGCAAAAGCCCTGCTAAATATGCTTTATTTTCATCTTGGTTGAACATTTTGGCTAGTTTTTTTGCAGTCTTTGCCACTCCTTGGGAATGGAAAAACCTTTTATCTGATAAATTGATTTTTAGCCAATTTTCTATATAATTCTCTGTTTTCAATATATTCCCTTACTTCCTTAGTTGTGAGCCCTGTGATATTTTGGCCTTTTTCTACATAACTTCTTATCATACTAGATGAAATATCTAAAAAATCTGTTTTAAAAATTTTAAAAGAATAACCTTTTTTGCTGAAATAGTCAAAAGCGCTTTCGTTTATGGTTTGGCCGTTGAATAAATGCCTTGGGTAGACAAAAAAGTTGATTTTTTCTTTTAAAATATCGGGTTCTTTCCATTGTTCGATTTTGAAAAATTGGTCGTAGCCGATTAAAAAATTGATTTTTTGGTTATTGTTTTCTTCAAATAATTTTTCGATTGTGCGATATGTGTAGCTTGGAATTTTGAGCTTCGATTCAATGCTTGAGACATTTTCTTCTTTAAGAGCCAATTTTAGCATATTATATCTATCTTCAAAGCTTGCTAAATCTTCGACTTTGTGGGGAGGAATAAAAGCAGGCACGAAAATAACCCTCGAAAAGCCAAATTCTTCTTTTGCTTTTCTTGCGATTTCAATATGCCCCAGATGGATTGGGTTGAATGTTCCAAAAAAATAACATATCATAATTACTATAATTATATTACAATAATTCTGTTATGTATAATTTTGATTCATTAAGTTTAAAATATTTTTTCGAAGAAAATGAAAATTTCATCAGAAATTCTGTCGTTCAAAAAATTCACTTGCCTTCAAGGCACGAAATAATTCTCAACTTGAGAAATATTGAATTTAAAAAGAACGAGAAACTTTATATAAACATTAACCCAAAATATCCTCATATTTGTTTTATAGATGAAAAATCCATGAAATTAAGAAACATAGAAATCCCAAAAGTGCCCCCTATGTTTTGTATGCAATTAAGAAAATATTTAAATGGTTCAAAAATAAAAGATTTTAAGCTTGTGAAATATGAAAGAATTTTGGAATTATATTTCGACTATTTTGATGAAATTGGCTCTTTAACAAGAATGTGCCTAGCTTTGGAATTTATGGGCAAGCACTCTAATGTCATTTTATATAATGCTCAAAATAGAATAATAATAGGCTCAATTCATAATGTCTCAAAAGACAAAAGCTCGATTAGAGAAATCTATGGCGGAATAAATTATATCTATCCTCCCATGAAAGAAAAATTAGACTTGTTAAACACAAGCTACAGCACTTTTTTTGAAATCGCAAAAGAAAAAGATGTGAAAAAAATTTCTAGCGAATTTTATTATTTTTCTCAAAATATTTTAAATTCTATTTTTGAAAAAAATCTTTCTCAAGAAGACACTTTTTCATATTTACAAAACCTTGAAAGCGCAAAAAACCCTGATTTTATTGTTTCTTTTTGGCTGGAAAATAAAGAGAAAGACTTTGAAAAAGTTTCAATAAGCGCTGCAATTGATAAATATTTTTCTTCTCAAATGTTTTTAGATATTTCTTCTTCGATGAAATCTCGCCTCAAAAATCTTTTAAATAAAGAGATTAAAAAAATATCTAAAGTCATCTTAAATTGCCCAAATGAAGAAAAACATCTTCTTTTGAAGAAAAAAGCAGATTATATAATGACTTTTATGTATTCAATTTCTTTGGGGCAAAAAGAGCTCCTCGTGGAGGATTTAAAAATTGAGCTAGATGAAAATTTAACTCCAAACGAAAATGCTCAAAAATACTATGAACAATATAAAAAAGCAAAAGGCGCTTTTGAATATTGGGAAAATAGCGCAAAATTAGCAAAAGAAAAGCTCGAATATTTTAATTCTATTCTTTTTAACATCGAAAATTCTTCTAATTTTGAAGAATTAAATGAAATCATTGAAGAAATGGCGGAGCTTGGGCTTTATAAGAATAACAAAGAAAACCAAGGAAAAAAGAAAAAAGACGAAGAAAAAATTCATATTAATAAAATTGAATTTATGGGCTACACGATTTATATTGGAAAAAATAATGTCCAAAACGACTATTTAATCTCGAAAATTGCAAAAAATGAAGATTTATGGTTCCATGGGCTCAATTTTCCAAGCGCGCATATTATCTTGAAACTTCCAAAAGGCAAAAATGCACCTCCAAAAGAAGTTTTGGAATATTGCGCAAAAATCACTAAAGAAAATTCTAAAGCAAAAAATTCTTCTAAAGTTTCTATTATCATGACAAAAAGACAAAACCTCAAAAAGCCGCCAAACACTTATTTAGGCTATGTCACATATAAAAACGAAACAGAAATCGTGATAGAATAATTATTCTTTTATGACTTCAATTTTTTCGCTTTGGAATAAATATGGAATATGTTCTTCTTTGATTATTTCTCCAGGGAGCAAAATAGAAATCCCAGGAGGGCACAAAGCCACAACTTCGCTTGAAATTCTTCCAATTGCGTCTTTTTTTAAGACATATTCTTTTGGGGCAAAATATGCTTCTCTTAAGTTCATAACTATCTCGGGGTCAATCAAAGGCATGATTTTGACATTTTTGGCCTTTGTTTCATATTCTTTTTGAGAAATTTCTTTTAAGCAATTCAATAAATAATCGAATTCTTCTTTTTTACCCCCGATGTTAGACAAAATCAGAATACCTTCGTCTGAAGCAGATTCGACTTCAATTTTATAATCTTTTTCTAAAATCTCTTCTAATTGAAGCCCTGTAAGGTTTTTCATTTTTATAAAAATCTTAGTAATATCGACATCTACTTCATCAAGCACTTGAAGTTTATCTATTTTTTTTGCTTCTTTTCTAAAATAAGTCGCGTTTTCGATAGCATTTCCCAACATCTTTTGCCCTGTGGGGCTTGATAAATTTGCCCTTGCGGCGTCTAAGCTCGTGAGCAAAAGAAGGCTTGGGCTTGTTGTGTGCAAAAGCTTAAGCGCATGTTCAAGTTTGTTTTCATCAAAGCAAGAATTTTTTGACAAATGAAGCATAGAAGATTGCACCATTGCTCCTGCTGTCTTGTGGATTGAATGGACAACCGCGTCTGCCCCTAAGTGAAGCGCGCTTGTGGGTAATTTTTGGTTATAATTCCACAAAGACCCATGGGCTTCATCTACAATTAGCGCTGCTTTATAGTGTTTGCAAATTTGAGAAATTTTCTTTATGTCGGATACGACACCTTCGTAAGTCGGATTTGTAATCCAGACGAGTTTTATGTTTCTATTTCTTTTTAGGTTTTCTTCAATTGTTAAAGCGTCTATGTTTCCAAAGATAGACCAATCACTTAGCTTTTTTGGGATTGCCCAATTCACTTTGGCGCCTGAAATGATAAGCCCGGTCAAGACTGACCTATGGCAGTTTCTTCCGATTAAAACTTCTTCAAAAGGGTTTGTTATGGCAAAAGCCAAAGCAAGGTTTGCGATTGTAGAACCTCCTGTGACAAAAAAAGTTCTTTTTGCGCCATAAGTCTTAGCTGCGAGCTCCTGCGCTTCTTTGATTGCCCCTGTTTGAGGGTGCAAGGTTCCAAGGTTATCAAATTCGTCGGTTGTGTCTAAATTTAAGACGTCACTTCCGATTAAATTTGAAAACTCGGGCAAAATCCCAAGCCCCCTGTTGTGCCCTGGGATATGAAAGCCTGTCATAGGTGTTTTTTTATAGTTTTTCATAGCTTCCACTAAAGGAGCTTTTGAAGTGAAATTTATTTTATTTAAAATTAGCTCTTTTGCGCTTGTAAAATCTATTTTTTCTAAATCTTTTATTGTCATAAGAAAATTATGACATAAAAGTAAAATCATGCCAATTTACGAGATTTATGTTTTCTTTTTCTAACTCTTTTTTGAGGTCTAAATCTAAAAGCGTTTGAAATTCTTTGAAATTTTTTTTCTTTTTTTCTTCCGTTGTTGGGTGGAGGATAATTTCAGAGTTATTTTTTATTTTTTTAATGCCCTCTAAAATGGTTGTTTTGTCCATATTTGCAGTGTATAAGACCCCTATAAAATTTTCGTTTGTTTTTATATTTTTTCCTTTTAGAGTTTTTTTGTTTATAAAAGAAAAGAAATTTAAAAGTAGATTTTTAATGATGTTTGTTAAATATTCTTTTAAATTTTTAATGTGCCAAGGCAAATCTTTTGCAAAATAAAATTCTTCTTTTTGTGTCCTTATTGCTTTTATTCCATATTTTTCGCACATTTTAAGAACAAGCTTAAAAATATTTGGAATGCTATGTGTGTGGACATGAGAATTTATATAAGAAATTTCCACCCCTTCTTTTAAAGCTTTTTCTATTTGGGCACAGAATTCTTCTTCAACTTGGGCTAAAAAATTTTTATTGAAACTTTTAATTAAAAGCCCGATAAAAGAATTTGAAAAAGTTCCTTTTTCGTCCGTCAAAAGACTTTTTTTCTTGAAAACAAGAGAATTTCCTTCGATTAAATTTAAATGAAGCCCGATATCGAATTTGTTTTTGGAATTTTTGATAATACGAATAGCATCTAAAAAGCCTTCCATATTTGTCATAAGGCAAGTGCTTTTTAAAATGTTTTTTTCGAAAGCCAGTTTTATTGCTTCGTTTGATTGCTTATCTTTTCCAAAATCGTCTGCCGTAATAATTATATTTTTTTTCATTTTCGTATTGTAAATTCCTTATAAAAATTATACAATAAAAAGAAGGAGAACTGGAAAAAATATGAAACTCGCAATAATTATTCCTGCTTTTAACGAGGAGCTAGCCATAAGAAACACTATGGAGACTATCAACAGTTTGATTGAAAAATATGTTAGAGAAAATATTATTTCTTCTGATAGCTATTTTTTGATTGTGAATGATGGCTCTAAAGATAAAACTTGGGAAGTTATTCAAGAAACAAAAAAATCCATGCCTCGCTTAAAAGCGATTAAATTTTCAAAAAACTTTGGAAACCAAAGCGCAATCGTAGCCGGTTATCAATATGTTCAAAAAGCAGGCTGCGACGCTGCTGTCACAATTGACGCTGACCTTCAGCAAGACGAAGAAAAAATAAAAGATTTTGTTCAAGCATATAAAGAAGGCTATGACATTGTGTGCGGAATTAGGCAAGGGTATCATAATAAATATAGCCTAAAGAGTATTACTTCATCTTTATTTTATAAGCTTATCAATTTTTTAGGAGTGAAGCTTGTTCCAAACCACTCTGAATATCGCTTAATAAGCAAAAAAGGGCTTGATATCTTGGCTCAGTACCATGAAACAAACATCTTTGTTCGAGGAATGATTTCAGATATCGGCTTAAAAACAAAAAATATTGAATATTCAATCAAAAAAAGAGCTCTAGGCGAATCTAAATTTAACTTTGTCTCTTTAACAAGAATGGCGATAGGGGGAATTATCTCTTTTTCGGCAAGGCCTTTGAGATTTGTGTTTTTTGCCGGAGTTTTTGTTGCTTTTGTGAGCTCTTTATTGGCATTTTTAATGTTAATTCAAATACTTTTTAAAGCAGACATTTTGTCTCCTTCGATTGCTCCTTATGAAGTTTGGGAAACGTTTATAGCTGCTGTTCAAATCCTTTGCATTGGTATCATTGGAGAATACATTGGGCAGATTTTGCTTGAAGTCAAAGGCCGCCCCAGATACATTATTGAAGACGAAATTAAATAATTTTTAATTTAAAATTATTTGTGGATTAAGATAAATTTCCTTCCTTCTTGAAGGATTTTGTAGTTTTCTTTGATTTCACCCAGATTTTTGTTTCTTGTGATAATGATATTGTTTTCATCTTTTAAGATGTCTTTTATTTCTTCGTTTGAAATGTTGAATTTTACGTTTCTTTGGGCATAATAATTCAAGCTATATTTTAGCCCCGTTTCATAAGTATAAATATTATAATCTTTTTCTTTTATTATTTTTGAAAATTCCATCAAATCTTTTTGCCCGAAGCGGTAGTCCATTTTCAAAAATTTATGAAAACAAAAACCGCTCAAAAGCGCGATGAGCAAAGGATATGATAAAAATAAAATCAACCTTTTTTCTTTTTTTATAGCGGTTAAGCTAACTATAGAACAAACTATCGCAATTATTGCTGTTGGATTTTGAACAAAAATCAAGTCGCCTTTTAGAGGTTCTTTTAAAAATTGAAACACAATAGGGGCAACAATCGCGCCCAAAAGCAAAACCGAGCTAAAAACCAAACAAGAAATTTCAAGCGGTTTTTTGTGGTCTTTGTTTGTTATGTAATTTGCCCAATATGAGCCTAAAACCAAAGCTAAAAATGGATAAATTGGTAAAATATATGTTACAAGTTTTGTTTTTGAAGATGTGAAAAATAAGAAAATCACAATCATAAAGATGATAGAAAGCGAAATAAGTTTGTTTTCGTTTGTTAAATTTTCATATTTTTCAAATTTAAAGCTTTTTAAATCTTTGAAATTTTTTAGCTTTCCAATTTTTTCTATAATAAGCGCAAAGAAGCTATGCGTATATGGAACCATGCCCCAAAGCAAGACCACAAAATAAAACCAAAAAGGCTCGTCCCTGTGGATTATTTCGCCCCCTAAAAAGCGCGCTATATGGTGCTTTATAATATATTCATTAAAAAACAAAGGGTCGTGGATATGGAACATTATAATGTGCCAAGGTAAAACTACGACAAAAAATATAAAAAGCCCCACTAAAAGGTATTTTGGCTTAAAATATTCTTTTAGTTTTTTTGTGTAAAGCCCCGCAAAAAATGCGCAAGCAAAAGGCAAAAATAGCCCTGGGATTCCTTTTGCAAGAGTCGCTAATGCACAAAACAAATAAAAGCCCCACCAAAAATATTTTTTATTTTTTTCTTTCGAAAATAAAGTTGCAACAAAGCAAAAAATAGAAGCAAAAACGCAATTAGCGAGCAAAATATCCAAAATTGCAATCTTAGAAAGCATTAAATATTCTACTTCAGTAGCCAGTATTATGCTCGTTGTAAAAGCAAAAACTTTGTTTTTTGTTGCTTTTAAAATTCCAAAACACAAAGCAAATATTGAAATTATCGTTTCCAAGACCCCTGGAATTCTCGCTGTAAATTCATTGATTTTTTGAAAAATAAAGAAAGAAATGTTTTCAAGCCAAAAATAAAGAGGTGGCTTTTCGAAGAAATATTCTCCATTTAAATATAATGTCAAAAAGTCTTTTGTCTGGTGCATTACTTTTGACATGTCGACATATCTTGTCTCGTCTAGGTCTAAAAGTTCGTAATTTCCAAGGTTTAAGAAAAATAAAACATAAATGAATAATAAAATTCCAAAAATTCCAAACCCTTTTTTGTTGTTTTTTATAAAATTAATAACGCTATTCAATTTTTCCCCTAAGTCCATAATGATATAGGCTTATTTTACATCAAATTTAAAAATTTGTGCACTTGAGGGATTAATCTTGTGTTTTTGTGTAATTTATAAAATTTTTCAAAAATTTCTTCAAGCTTTAAACCTTTGTCCATGGGCATTTTAGGCTGTAATATTAAAAGAGAATTTTGAATAGAGCAAATTTTTGAAATTGTTTCAATTTCTTCATCTAAAATATTTTCTCCAAAAACAACTTTTATAAAAACCTCTTTTTTAGAAGCGATTTTCAAAAATTCTTCGTTTTCTTTGAATTTATTTTCTTCTTTTGTGGCACTTTCGATTTTAATATCCATCGCTACGATGTCCACTAAATCTATAATTTCTTCTAAATTCTTATAAAGCGTGCCATTAGTTTCTAAATAAATCTTTTTCCCTAGTTTTTCTTTGTATTTTGTTAAAAATTCTTTTAAAAAATCAACTTCTAATAGTGGCTCGCCCCCTGTAAAGCTAATAGCTTCAAAATCTAGCTTTTCAAGAGCCAAAAACAAATCTTTTGTCGAAAAAAGCTTCGCGTTTTTAATTAAAAAATCGGTGTCACAGAATTCGCAATTCAAATTGCAGCGGCAAAAGCGCACAAAAGCCTGTTTTTGCCCGACATAAGGGCCTTCTCCTTGGATAGAAGAAAAAATTTCTCTGATGTATGTTTTTTTAATAGTTTCTGGCATTTTTCTTTTTTAAATTGATTTCTTTTAATTTTTCATAAAGAAAATATTCTTCGTCTGAAATGTTCGATGGGATTTGGATTATGACTTTTACGATTTCGTCACCCTTTTTGTTTTGGCGTTTGTCAAAAACCCCAACATTCATTATCTTAAAGCTTTGGTTGCTTTTTGTCAAAGGCGGGATTTTTAAAGTCGTCTCTCCCCATAAAGTTGAAACTTTGATGTCTCCCCCTAAGACGGCAGTATAAGGGCTTATGAAGGTTTCAAAATAGACAATGTCGTCTTTGATTTTTAAATTTTCGATTTCTTCGATGTTGACTATAATATATAAGTTTCCTCTTTCGCCCCCGTTTTTGCCCTCTTTTCCTTCGTTTTTTATTCTTAATTTTGCTTTGTTTTTGATTGAAGGCGGGATTTTGACTGTGATTTTTCTGTTTTTTGTGATTTCTCCTTTTCCTTTGCAATTTGGGCAAGAAAAAGAAGAAAATTTCCTCCCGTGGCAAGTCTCGCAAACCCTTGTTTGAGAAACATTTACTACCCTTTCGCAGCCCAAAATCGCCTCTTTTATGCTGATTGTGACTTCAAGAGTTATGTCCTCTCCTTTTTTGGGGAAAAGAATTTCTTTGTTTTTTGTATCGTTTTTATGGCTGTTTTCAAACTTATTTTCAACCTTGTTTTCAAATTTATTTTTGTAGCCCGTCCTTAAGTCGTCATATTTTTTCCTTTTTTCGTCGTCGAGCAAAATTGAAGCTGCTCTATTTATTTCTTTAAAAAATTTTTCAGCTTCAAGGCTAGAATTGACGTCTGGGTGGTACATTCTCGCCAATTTGTGATATTGAGCTTTTATTTCTTGTTTGCTCGCGTTTTCTTTAACGCTTAATATTTCATAATAACTTTGCATATTTTTAAATTATTTAATGACAAATTTAGTAAAATCAAATATAATATTTTATGTTGCTAATAAATTTTTTTAATCCGCCAGAGCGTCAGAAGTAAAATGCAATTAAATCAGTCAATTGGAAATAAATTTAATAAAATTGTTGATAAAATTATCACAAGGCTTGGTGAATCTAATGATTCTGAAATCACTACGGCGATTTTGGCTGCTTTTAAATTGTTCTTTATCCCAATAGCCACAATGTCGGATAAAAAATCAACTAACGAGCAAAAAAAATACACTCTAAAAAGAGATATGCTCACTGAATCCATTGCACTCACGGGATACATAGGAATTACTGCGCAAGCAAAAAAGCTTTTTTCTGGCCCAATTGCTTCAAAATATTATAAACAAAAAGCAACTGAGCTTTTGAAAAACGGTTCTTTGAAAGAAAATTCAGATGAATTTAAAATTTTAAATTCAGTAAACCCAAAAGAGCTTGCTTTAAATGCTTTATCTTCCGATAAATTAACTGAAGCTCAAAAAGAAAATATGGAAAATTTAAAAGCAACTGTCTTAAATTTAAATGCAACTTTAAAAGATAAAGCTTCCTCTTTACCCGCTTTGCAAGAGCCTAAAGAACTTTATTTGAACACTAAAAAATCAATTTCCCATGTTTGCGTTTGCACTTTGGCGCTCACAGTTATCCCTTTTGTCACAAATAAAATCTTAGAAGCTATCGCAAACAAATCCGAAAAGCCAAAGCTTGACATAAAAGAACCCAAAGCAAATAAAATTTATTTTGAAAAAAAGCAGTTTAACAACGATAAAGCAACAGAGCTTGCTTTTGGCTCGGTTCCGGATATGGCAAAATATATGTCAATGACTAGAGTTGGAGGCTATAATGAGCTTCGTTGTTAATTTTTTGACTAGTCCAAAGACCGCTAATTTTGTCCAAAATTCCGCTTGCCAAGTCCTCTCGGAAGGCAGCTTAAAAGCAGCAGGAAGGCCTGTTTTCACTCTTATGGACGACACGGCCACAAAAGAAGAAAGACAATATAGCGCGACAAAAGAATTTTTATACCAATCTTTGTCTATGGCTTCTTATTTTGGGCTCATTTTCCCTGTGAAAAACAACACTCATAAGCTTTTAGGAAAATTTCCACAACTCACGAAATACAACAGCGAAAACAAAGCAAACTTAGCTTCAAAAGAGCAAATCGATAGCGTTTTGAAAGCGAAAAATAACGACGAATTTAAAACAGCGCTTTCAAAAATAACAGATAAAGAATTCTTAAAAAAAGTGAATGGCGCACAAGAGCTCATGTCGATTTTGGCTTCCGGTGTGATTTTGGCGATTGTTGCGCCCCAAATTGTAAACAAAATTATCCACCCGATTTTGAATTTGGTGACGCAAAAAGTAAACGATAAAGATAAAAATTCAAAATTAGACAAAAATGTGTAAATTTTTGTGCCTATAGCTTAATCGAATAAAGCATTGGTCTCCGAAGCCAAAGACTGTGGGTTTGAATCCCATTAGGCACATTTAATTAATTTTCAATCAAGCTAAAACCTTCGGGAAGATTTTTTTCCATTTCTTCTACAAATTTGCTCGCCTTCATGCCAAGCGCTTGTGAAAGCTTAAAAATAGTCGTGATTTGAGGGTCTTTTTTGCCTCTCGATAAAAGATTTAATAGAGAAGTCGAAAATCCATATTCCATAGCCAAAATGTAGTTGCTTTTGTTGTTTTTGTGTTTATTTAAGACAATAGCTAAAGCCTTTGCTACGAGCTCTTTTTGGCTTGTTTCTGTCTCTTTTTTGGATATTTTTTTAAATTTTTCTTGCATTTTTATAATAATAAATGTAATATGTTTCTATCACGTTCACGAACGTGATAGAACAAAATAACAGGAACATATTTTATGAATTATTTTATTAACAATTTTATGAAAAAATTGCGTTTTTTTGAATTGCGCAAAAATGGGATTTTGAAGTTTAATTTCTTTAAAAATGGTTTTTCTTTAGTCGAGCTCATGATTTCGCTAATCGTAATCTCTCTAATCGCTGCGGCTTTTGTGCCGGTGATAACTAAAAAATTATCTTCAAGTTCGATTTTTGCCGGAAGCGCTGGTGGCGGCTTTAGCAAAACTTGTTCTAATATTAGCGAAGATTGCGCATTGTGCGCAGGGGATACTTGTCTTTCTTGCAAAAACAAGTGCGACACAGGTGAAACTTTGAACACTTCTGATTGTTCTTGCGAAACCAAAATCCCGTATTATATGGCAGTTGATGGCTTGTATGTCACAAAATTCAACATGGGAGACAGTTATAAAACTAAAATCCCCAAAGAAGCAGGTGTGACTGTTGTAAAGACTGGTGAATCATGTGGTTCGGAAACTGATCATTCCGCAAAATGTTGCTGGAAAGGCGCCACTTTAGGTTTAGACTGTGATTCTTCAAATGGGGATTATTACGGTTGTAACAGAACTTCTTGCAATTGGGCTGCGGCAAATGCAATTTGTGCCAATTATAAACAAGATGGAAGGACTTGGAGACTTCCTACAAGTTCTGAGATGTCTAATTGGGCAATTCATTCGAAAGGCAAAGGGAACTATGGCTTAATGCTTTGCGATTACTATACAGGCTACTCTTCTGCTTATTGTGACAATTCCATTGGTTGCCCTGGTGCTCGAAATGGTTATTGTCTTCCGAATTGCGTATGGAGCGGTTCTGTTTTTGATGATTCAAATGCATACCACCATTACTTGAATAGTGGCGGTTGGTATGGCCCTATCAATAGTTTCAGCACCTATGCCTTTTCCGTTCGCTGTGTTTCTGAAATAGTTTCAAATTGCGAAACTTTTGCTAGCGACGGCGAAACTTGCACAGCTTGCGAAAGTGGATATTATTTATCAGGAAAAGAGTGCAAAAAAACAACAGAAGTAGAAAATTGCGAAACATATTCAAAAACAGAAAACAAGTGCGAAACTTGTAAAAATGGGTATGAATTAAAAAACGGAAAATGCGAAAAATCTCCATTTTACATGGCAGTCGATAATTTGTATGTCACAAAATACAACATGGGTGACAATACAGATACTGCAATCCCAAGCGCCGCAGGAGTCACTGTGGTAAACGCAGGGGCAACTTGTGGCTCTGAAAATGATTATTCAGCAAAATGCTGTTGGAAAGGTAAGACTTCTTCTTCTTGTAATGCAACAAATGGAGATTATTCAGGCTGTAACAGAACTGTTTGCAATTTTGCTGCAGCAACTGCGATTTGTGCTAATTGGGCAAAAAGCGGAAAGACTTGGCGCCTTCCAACAATTGCCGAGATGGAGAATTGGGGCAATAATTCAAAAAGTCTCGGAAGCAATGGTTTAATGTTTTGTGACGGCAGCTCGGGCTACTCTTCTGCCTATTGTGACAGCTCAAATAGTTGCAACGGCTCCTACACCGGCAATTGCTATGCGGATATTACATGGAGTGGTTCTTTCTACGGTTCTTCAGACGCGTACTACTACACTTTGTATAATGACAAATGGTACAAGGCTGAAACCTCGCGTACAAGTGCGTTTTCCGTCCGCTGTGTAACTGAAATTGTTCCTAATTGCAAAATAGTTTCAGGCAATACTTGTATGGCTTGTAACGATGGATACTATTTGTCCAATGGAAAATGCATAGCTCGTCCAACGATTTCAAATTGCGCAAGTTATTCTGGAGCTTCTTGTGTTTCTTGTAACTCGGGGTATTATTTGTCTGGCGGATATTGTTATGCACATTCTCATATCGCAAATTGTGCTTCTATGTCCACAACGTCTGATACATGTTTATCTTGTTACTCGGGGTATACGTTGAAGAATAATGTGTGTAGTAAAAGCATTAATTGTACAGGGGCATTTATGCAAGTCGGAAATGTGTGTGTCACAAAATATAATATGGGCGATTCTACGGATATGGCGATACCTTCTTCTGCTGGTGTAACTGTTGTGAATGCAGGTTCAACATGTGGTTCGAGCGATAATTATACGGCGAAATGTTGTTGGAAGGGAAAAACTTCCGGATCAAATTGTGACACCACAAATGGTGTTTATTCGGGCTGTTCTAGAACTATCTGCAATTGGGCTGCAGCAAATGCTATTTGTGCTAATTTTGTTAAAGATGGTGTTACTTGGCGCTTGCCAAGCACATCTGAAATGTCTAGTTGGTTAGCAAATTCAAAAGGCTATGGAACTGATGGACTAATGTTGTGCGATCAAGTTTCTGGTTATTCGTCAACATATTGCAAAGGATCATATAATTGCAAAGGAGCATATAACAATTATTGTTATCCAATGTATGTATGGAGTAGAGAATATGTCGTTGGAGCTAGTGATTATAAGCTTTTATATTATCTAAAAGAAGGAAGCTGGACTAAAAAAAATGGCATTATGACAGTAGGCATGTCTGTTCGTTGTGTAACCTCTATGTAAAAAATTTCATGTTATTTTTGTGTTTTGATGTGTGGGAGGGCTCACCCTCCCCTTTTTTTGACCTGAAACGAATGAACCTTAGCGCGACTGCGCTTGGTAAACGAAGTTGAAGGCAGATTTGTGCGAAGAAAGCGGTAGCCGGTGCGATAAATGGCTTGCGTCGAGCAAGACATTTAAGCACTACGATGGCGACGTAGGAGCGCAGGCAAAGCCGAGCACCACAGGAGCAGAAGAAAAATGAACAAGTCAAGGTTGTTAAATAAAATAATGCCACGTTTTAGAGATTCCGTATAGTTTAAAAACTACGCTTCACTTGTTTCAGGTTTGCTCCTGTGGTGCTCGGGCACGCCCTGCGCTCCTACGTCGCCGATTAAAGGTCTCCGCTCTGTCTTGTCGGGGGCTCAACGCCACCGACAATCACGAGCTTCGCACAAATCTGCCTTCGCTTTGCTCAAGCTGGCAAGTCTGCCTAGCTTTCGCTTCGCTCAGGTTACCACTTAACTTTGGCTTTTACGAGGTCTTTTCTTGGCAAGCTGAATGTGAATGTACTCGAGTCGTTTTTGCCTTTATACCATATATCCCCGTCGTGAGCTTGTATGATTTTCTTTGATAAATACATACCCAAGCCGAAACCGATTTTTTGGTATCTATTTGCGCCCGTGATATATTTTTCAAAAAGATGTTCTTTTGTTTTTTCGTCTATCAATGGCCCTTTATTTGTCAAAGCGACTTCTATGTTTTCACCGTTTTCTTTAAGGACAATTTTAAATTCTGTGTGTTCGTGTGCATAATTTATGCCGTTATTTAAAAGGTTGGAAATTACGCGCCTGATTTGCTTTGAATCCATATAGATGTTGTTGTCTTTCAAATTGTTTTCGATGGTTAATTTGATATCTCTTTCGCAAGCCATTGAACTTGCCTCTTTGATACAGGTCTTTATCAAAGCTTCGATATCTGTTTCCACTTTTGATAGCGTAATATTTCCGCTTTCATATTTATATGTGTTAATCATAGTGAAAAGCATTTCTTTCATATAATTTGCGGATTCAAGAGTGTTTTCCAACATTTCATTTTGGATTTCGTTCAAAGAGCCAAAGCGCCCTTTTTTAAATAAATCAAGACAGCTGATTTGTGCTAATAATGGGTTTTTAAGGTCATGAACCAAAGTTGCCACAAAGATGTCTTTTTGGTTTTCTAATTCTTTTTGGCGGTCGATGTTTCTCGTGATGGTAATTATACCATCTACTTCGCCATTTTCTTTTAAAACCGGCGCTTTCACTAAATTATACCAATGCGGATTTTTCTCGAAATCGAGTACGCATTTTTCCTTCAAAATTAATTCTTTATTTTCAATTACTTTTCTGTCCTCTTCGTCTGTTAAATTTGCACAATTTTCCATATCCAACCTTGGGCAATCGACATGCCTGTCATAACCTTCGAAAGCGAAATCTTTGGCATATTTTGAGCCCAAGATATACTCTTTCTTTTTGTTTTTCATATAAATCATCACCGGCGTATATTCTAAAAGCGAATTTAATAAATTGTTTTTGCTAATGAGCTCTTCTCTAATTAGCTCGTCGTTTGTAATGTCTCTTGAAATGGTTAAAATGTATTTGATTTTTCCGTTGTCTAAAACTGGGCTCGAGGTCTGCTGGACAATTGTGTTGAGGCTGTCTCTAATAATGCGCATTTTGTATCTGGAAGGCTTTTTTGTTCGGATTGATTTTTCAATGTTTTCTTTGATACAACTGGCATTTTCTTTTGGCAAGAACTCAAAGATAGATTTTCCGATTGCCTCCTCTCTGCTTTCAAGGTTGAAATGTTCTAAAAATGCGTCGTTGCAGGAAATGTAGCGGTAATTTAAATCCTTAATCGTGATAATTTCTTCGCAATTTTCCATAATCGCATTTAAAAGCAGCGAATTCGCTTTCGTTTCGTCTATGATTTGTTCCATAATACCTCTTTGCTTGGAGTTTAGGCTCTTTTGTTTAATTTTTATTAAATTCTACTTTAAATTCGGCAATAATGATATAGGACATGTGGGTAATATTTTGCGTTTTTTACAAAAAATTTTGTAAATATTTGTAAAGTTTAGTCTTTTTTTTAAAAGCTCTCGATTTTTGAGAGCTTTTTGATGTCTGAAATATCCTTGGAGGCAACGGACAGAAAACGCGTTCGTGCGGTTGTTGTTATTCTTATTCCAACTACCTTGCGACAAGTTGTAGTTGTATGCGTTCGTGGAACTGTTGATAGTGCCACTCCATACGATGTTCGGGTTGCAATTGCCATTGTTGGAGCCGGGGCAACTATTGGAATTGTCGCAGTAGGCAGAAGAGTAGCCTGAATAGTTGTCGCAAAGCAAAAGGCAAAAGTCAATGCTGTCGATTGTTTGATATTTAAAACAAATTCTAAAAAGATATTGTTTTAAAGTCTTTGCTTGAAGTTTTTTCAAAATAAAATGTGCAAGAATTGAGCCCCTTTTTATGGGTTAAATCGACGATATTTCAGAAATTAAACCTTTCTATTTGCACCCTTGAGCACAAATACTCTAGGAATAATAACTTTAAAACTATTATATTGTTTTTATATATTTTTTGCAATAAAAAAGGAGGTTTTTTCCTCCTTTTTTAGTATATAGTTTAGTTTAAATTTAAACTTCTGCTTTCGCTTTTTTTCTTGAAACCTTGGAAATCCCCGTTCTTGGAAGTGGTTCTCTGGTCACTATGATTGAATTTGGCCTTTTGTAGCTGGATAATTCTAAAGATAATTTTTTCACTTCGCTTCTGATTGCTTTTTCTAGTTCTTTGTCGTCAGGGTATTTTTCCAAAACGTCTTTTTTAGGGTGGATTTTTGCTTCGATTTCTTCTGTCCCTTTTTTGGAGCCTGTTTTAATTTTGTGAGAATAAACGATAACTTCTTCTATCATCGGGCTTTTAGATAAAACTGCTTCCACTTCTTCTGGAAAGATTTTTTTGCCGCCTGATAAAACAATCATGTTTTTAATTCTGCCTGTGATATAAATAAAGCCATTTGAATCGATTGAGGCAATGTCGCCCGTTTTTAGCCAACCGTCCGGCATGATAACGTTGTCACCTAAGATTTGAAGCTCTTTAGTGTTTCTGTCTAGGCGCACTTTTACGCCGTCGATTGGTTTTCCAACGGAGCCAAGTTTTCTGTGTTTATCTGTGTTCATCGTGATGATTGGGCTTGATTCCGTTAAGCCATAAACCTCATAAATCCTGATGCCGATGTTGTCAAAGAATTTTGCAACATCAATATCTAAAGGTGCACCCCCAGACATGAAGCCTTTGAAGCGGCCTCCAAATTTCAACCTTAATTCTCTAAACATCAATTTTGAAAGCCATTGTTGCTTTAAGACTCTTGAGATTGCATATTTAAAATTAAAGAAGGCTTTTTTAAACGGGCCATATTGCTTGATTTCGGATTCTAAAGTGGATTTCATAAGCTTAATAAAAGCAGGAACCGCAACCATGAATGTGATTTTCTTTTCTTGCATAGTTGTGAAAATGTCTTTTGGCTTTAAGCTGTTTGAATAGTAAATTGAAGCACCTTTGTTTAAAAATGTCATAAATCCAACAGAAATTTCAAACAAATGATTCATCGGAAGAATGGATAACATCGCGTCGTTTGAGTTGAAATTAAAACATTTTCCAACCGCTTGGACTTGAGAATAGATGTTTCTAAAAGTCGTTTCGACCCCTTTTGGGTTTCCTGTGGTGCCTGATGTATAAACAATGAGGGCAGTTTTATCGAGGCTTCTATGGCGCCATTTTTTATCCGGCATGTCCTCTAGTGCGTGTAAATTTACATAATCTTTATTTGCACCTTTGCCGTCAATGATAATAATATGTTCAATTGACGGGATTATTTCTTTTAATTTTATTGCGTCATCTAAGTGTGCACTTGAAGTCATGATGACTTTTGGCAAGCAATCAGATAAAATATGCGTTAATTCGTGGATTGTGAGCTTGATGTCTAGAGGGATACTTGTTGCCCCTGCTAAGACGTTTGCAAAAAGAGTCGCTCCAAGCTCGGGCATGGATTCAGATAAAATCGCGATTTTATCTCCTTTATCAATTCCAATTGAAATTAAATAGCTCGCTAATTTTATGGATAATACTCCAAGACCCTTAAACGTGATTTCGTTCCAGCCTAAATAGGAGCGAATTCCAAGCGCGATGTGGTCTTCTAATTCTTTAGTCCTTTTTTCGATAAATGATAATATATTTGTTGTTTCCATTAAGAAAAAATTTCCTTCCTATAAAGTACAACATCTATTATATTATATTTTTTGAAAAAATAGTCTAAATATTTGTAAATTTATAAATATTTTAATGTTATGATGGTTTAAAAGGAGAAAATAATGATTGAAATGCGCGTAATGGGTATTGCCTTGGATACTCGAACAGGCTCTCCCATTGTAGTTTTAAATGATAAAGAAAATAGGAAAGCTCTTCCTATTTGGATAGGCTCAGCTGAAGCTTCTGCAATAATCAGAAAAATCGAAAATATTCCATCTACTCGCCCGATGACCCATGACCTTTTTTTAGACATGGCAAAAAAGACCGGTTTTGAAATTACAAAAATCGAAATCAATGACGTAGAAGAGCAAACATATTTTTCTTCAGTTTATATGTATAATAAAGAATTAGACAAAGAAATTGAAATCGATTCTCGCCCATCGGATGCTATTGCTATTGCTCTTCGAGCAGATGTTCCAATTTTTGTCACAGCAAACGTGCTTGCGGCAGGTGTTGTTTCTACTGATGTTCAAAAAGACGAACAAGAAGCTCAAGAATTTAGAGAATTTGTAAAAGACATCAAGCCTTCAGACTTTGAAAAATTACTCAAAAAGAATTTTGAGTCTGACCAATAAGCTTAATTTAGTCAAGTCCAAGCTTAATCTGCTTTTTAGTTCTTTTCTTTTTAAGTCTTTGAGGCCGATTGAATAAAATGTTGTATTATTTTTGTTTTCCATGGTATTTTATTAATGGAATTTACAAAAAAGTCAAAATAGAAAAAGGTAAAATATGACAAAAATTACAAAAGATATGGGAATTATGGATATTGTTACAGCGCACCCCGAAACATTGGAAATTTTCGCAAAATATGGCATGGGCTGCATTGGCTGTGCTGCTGCGCACTTTGAAAACCTAGAAGCAGGCGCAAAAGTGCACGGGATTGATATCGATGCTATGGTAAACGATATGAATTCTGTTATTGAAAAAAATGCTGGACAATAAAATAATTTTGTAGTATTGTTTATATGTGGCTTTCAGGGTACATTCCAGTCACTTGAAAACAATATTACTTTCGCCCTGGTGGTGGAATCGGTAGACACGTCGGACTTAAAATCCGATGAGGCTAATAACTTCGTGCCAGTTCAAGTCTGGCCCAGGGCACCATTAAATTAAACTCTCCAAAAGGAGAGTTTTTATTTTGGGAAAAATTAAAACAAGAATTTTAATCCCCCCTTCTTTTTCTTTGATTTTTGAAGAGATATTTTTTTAGATTTAAAAAAATATTATCATGCTAAAAAATAGTTCCTTATCACAAAGAAGAAAAAAGTGAAAATTTATGTTAAGAAATGTTAACTTAAGCATAACGCAAAAATGCTATTGTTCGGTATCTTTATTTAAATAATTTTTAAAAAATGCCATCTAAACTAAATAATGTAAGACAAACTCTAAAAAAAATGATAATATAAACAAGCAACATAAATCGAGGCAAACAAATTTAGATGACAAAATTATGTCGTAACAAAAATTAAAAATCATTAACAAAAAAGACAATTTTCAAAAACAAAAATTTTTTATATATAAGTAAGTAGGTAATAGTGTGTAATGTTATTGGAGGCAATCAATGACAATTAGTGTAAACAATAGAAAAAAAAGTTCGAAAAAATCTTTCGACGAATTAGTTAAGGATTTAAAAACTTCTAATTCTGAAAAAGTTAGATATAATGCTGCTCGTATTTTAGGCGAAATGGGCGATTTCAACGCAGTTGAGCCATTAATCAATGTTTTGAAAAATGACAAAAATGGTTCTGTTCGCTTGTATGCAGCTCGTGCTCTTGGCGAATTGGGCGACACAAACGCTACAGTTCCTCTAATTGAATCTTTAAAATTAGATAGAAACGTAGATGTTCGCGTTCGTGCTGCTCGTGCTCTCGGCCGTTTGGGCGGCGAAGTAGTGGTTGAGCCATTAGTAGAAGCTCTAAATGACGAAAATCCTCAAGTTTGCATTACTGCAACAGAAGCATTAATCGAAATCGGCGACGTTGCAACAGACGCATTAATCGAATCTTTGGATCACGAAAAAGTAAATGTTCGTTGCGACGCTACTCGTGCTCTTGGTGAAATCGGAAACCCAAAATGCGTTGAAAAAATCATCGGCATGTTAAACGACGAATGGGTTAACGTTCGAATTTATGCTGTAACTTCTTTGGGCAAATTGAACGACAAAAAAGCCGTTCCTGCTTTAATCGAAGTTATGAAAAACGAAAAAGAAAATGATTTGGTTCGTGCCGGCGCTGCTGCTGCACTTGGAGTTTTAAGAGACCAAAGGGCATTGTTGCCATTAAGAGAATTAATCATCAATGCAGAAGAATTGGGCGAATTAGAAGACACTGCTTTGAAATCTTTCAAAAAAATCATGGCTGCAAATTGGGAAGCTATGCAAGGTGTTCAAAGCGTTAAAAAACCTAGCTTCTTTTAATCTTTAGTTTTTTAAAATTTAATAATTATAAAAAAATAGCTCTTTCTATTAGAAGAGCTATTTTTAGTATTAATAATTAGAAGAGGGAGGAGAATAAATTAGAATTCCATTATTGAATTAATATCTTTTCTGATGTTTTCGCAGCCTACATCTGCGATTTGTTCGATATTATATTCTTTTAAATCTTGTTTTTCTTCTTTGTTGTTTTTGCAAATCAAAACACAAGCTATGTTGAAGTTGTCCAAGTTTAAAATTTGTTTTTCTATATTATTTAATTTTTCTTTAGCTAATTCAATTTTTTCTAAGATTTTCATTATTGCCTATCCTTTTGTGTGCCTTATGGTTTATCTATCGGATTTTTTAATGAAAACTTTAGAAAAAAGAATAAATTGTTAAAGTTTCTTTACATTTGTTTGAAATTTAAGCTAAAATTATTTTAAATATTCTTTGAATTTTTTGTTTGTATCAAACCAAAAGCCGCACCCATCAAGCATTGTGACGCCGTCATAGATAAGGCTTGAATCTAGCGCTGGATAGTCTCTACAAAAAATTGGGCGAAAGAAATAGATTTTACATTTGTTGTCGTTTGAGATGTGTTTGCATTTAAATGTCAAAGCGCCATTTTGAAAGTCTTTTTTGTCTTTGATTTTTCCTGAAATTTCAAAGTTTCTATAGTATCTGTGTTTTTTTCTCATCTCGAAAAACACTTTTTCGTCTTTAACATAGCCATCTTTAGTTGAAAACAAGATGTTTCTGCAACATTTTCCGCAGCGAGCGCATTTTCCTTTGATTATATATTTTGAAGAAAACATTTTATTATAAATATCCAAGAAAAAATCTTCAAAAAAATCTTTAACTTTTTTAAAATTAATCATTTTCCACCGTAAAATGTGCGATTGCGACCCATTGTTGCAGGTTCTCTATGTCGAAAATTTGAAGGTAATATTTACCTGCTTCGCTCAATGTGAAATAATTTGAGTAATAATTTTTATTTTTAAGTCGACTTGTTATGTTTCTAATTCTTGAATAGCCCCCTGTGTGCGCGTTGTCGTCTTGTTTTATGATTTGATATTTTATATAATCCGCCTTGAAGCCTTTTGGATTGTATATTTGAAAATAAATTCTTGAATTTGTTTTGAAAAATTCTTGAGATTTTATTATTTTGTCATATTGAAGCTCTGTTGAAGGGTTATAAGAAGTCAAAAACAAAGCGGGTTTTGGGGTTTTTTTGAATAACTCAAAGCCAAACGTATTTGCGCTAAAAAATATAAAAGAAAATAAAAAGAATAATATAATTAAAAAATTATTTTTCTTCATTTTTTATGTCTTCTTCTTTGGTTTCTTCTTTATTCTCTTCTTTTACAATGCTGTCATAGAGCGCTTTTACGTGCTTTTGAATGTTTTGCGTATTTGAATCTTTTTCTAATTCAATATATTTTTCGTATGAAAAAATTGCTTCTTTTGTGTAGCCCAAGGCTTCTTCGATTAAGCCTTGAAGATAATAATAGCTTGCATCTTGCGGATCTTTCTCAAGTGCTTTTTTGATGTTAGATAAAGCTTGTTCATAGTTTTTTGTTTCGTAATTAATCAATGACTTATTATATAAGATATTATCTATTTCGTCTTTTTTTGCGTTTTCTTGAGCTTTGTCTAAGACCACAAGTGCTGTTTCATAGTCTTTTAATTCATACAAAGCTTGCGCATAATGTAAAAGTGTCTCGCTTGAAGAGTTATCTATTTCTATTGCTTTTTCAAAATAATCTTTTGCAAAAGTATACATTCCTAAAGACAAAGAGCTATCTGCAAGCCCTAAATATATCCTATAATCATCAGGAACACTTTCTAAAAGCTTCAAATAAATCGTTCTTGCTTTTTTATAATCGCCTTTTTTGTATAAATCTTGCGCAGAATAAATGGAAGTTTCCATTAAGTCATTTTTGATATCTTTATGTGTTATTCCATATTGGCTCAATTTTTCTTCGTCTGTTTTTAATAAACTATTATACAAACCAATTGCTTCTTGTGTTTGCCCAAGTTGGCCCAAGACGATTGCCTTATTATATATAGCTACTGGGTTTGTTTTGTCTTGAGTTAAAATTTCATTATAGCAAATTAAAGCTTCGTTGAATTCTGCGTTGTTTTGGTACATTTTGGCCAACAAAAGAGTGATATCTGTGTTGTTTTTGTCTAATTTTTTATAATTTTGCAAAACTTCAATAGCTTTTTCGTAATCTTGTCCGTTAGAATAAATTTCCGCTAATTTTGAATATGCGTCTTGCATTTGAGGGTATTCTTGAATAAATTTTTCAAGCTGCTCTTTCGCTTCTTCCGGTTTATTTTTTTGAAGCAATAATGTCGCATAATCATATCGAATTGCGTTTAAATCAGGGTCATATTCAAGAGCTTTTTTAAAATTAACAAGCGCTGGGTCAAATTTATCTTGTTTCATTTGAACAACTGCCAAATTTGCATAGCTCATAGAATCGTTTTTGTTAACGCCAACTGCGCTTGTGAAAGCGATTTCTGCTTTTTCTAAATCACCTTTTCTTAAAAGCGCAAGCCCATAGTTTGCGTAGTCTCTGAATTCTTTTTGGTTGTTTCTTAAAGCGTGCGCGAAGCTTTCAATAGATTTTTCGTAATCTTTTTTTTCAAGATATATGTTTGCAATCGCGCATTCGCCTTCTAGGTCGTTTGGGTATTCTTTTAAAAATTCTTCATAAGCTTGGATTGCGCCATCAAGGTCTTGAAGAGAATATTTTGCGCTTGCGATATTTAAAAAATTATATTTATAGTCACTCATGACATTTTGCGCGCTTAGGTAGTTTTTAAGGGCGTTTTGATAGTCATATTTTTGAGAATATAAATTTCCAAGGCTAATATATAAAAAGCCGTCTTGTGGCCTTAATTTAATAGCATTTTCATAAGCATTGATTGCACTATCCACTTGCCCGAGATTTGTGTAAATCCCTGCTAATTTAATATTTAAAATAGGGTCGTTAGGTGAATACGTGAGCGCTTTTTGGACTGCTTCAAGGGCTTCTTTGTAGTTTCCTGCTTGTTCTTGAATAATTGCGCTATTATATAATCTATTCGCTTGGCTTGTCATTTTTGCGCTTGTGGGAAGGTTGATTGTTGCTAAAACTGCGCTTAATATAATTAATTCTTTTAAATAAATCTTTTTCATAATTTAATTGTAATAGCTTTATATTAAAATGCAACAATATTTTAAATTTAGCCTACAATCTCTTTATTTTATACATTTTTTGTATTAGAATTTCAAATAAGATAACGAGGTAGAATTTGGGAATTTTTGGCAATAAAAAGTTTATCAAAATAAATATAACAAGGCTTCTTTTTGTGTTGCTTTATTTGAATTTTTCCCTTTTTTCTTTTCAATCTTTTGGTTTAACAAAGCTTGATGAATTGGATTCTTTAAGAGCAAATTTGTCGATTTTGAGCGAAAATTCTCCTGAATATTTAAAAGTTGAGCAAAAATTAAAGAAATTTGTTTTGCAAAATAAAATAGACTATTCCTTTGAAGCGCGCTTTTTGGAACTCGAAAGGCTGATTAAAGAATGCAAATATGAAGCTGCAATTTATGAAGCGAGGAGCTTGATTTCAAGCAAATATAAAGAATCTAAATGCCTTGAATATCTTGGAGATATTTCAAAAAAACTTAATAAAAGCCCTTCTGTAGTTGCAAAATATTATAAACAAGCAATTCAAAAAGACGAAAACAACCTAAGTGCCACTTTCAAACTTTCAAAATTATATTTTAGAGAAAAAAGAAACATTTTAGGTATCGAAAACTTAAAAAAAGTCGTTCTTTTAAGCCAAGACATTAATTTGCTTCAAGAAATCGAGTATATTATTTTAAACAAAATTCAGCCTCAAAACCGCTATGAAGCAAACAATTTATATGAAATTTTAGGGATAATTTATGAAAAAGAAGGTAATTACCCTGAAACCTATCGTGCTTATAAAAGGGCGATAGACCTAAATCCGCAAGACATTTTTTTGAAATATCGCCTTGCTGATATTTATTTAAAAAATAACAAAAATTCTGACGCCCTAAAGGTTTTAAATTCAATCTTAGAGACAAATAAATCTGATTCTCAAATCAGAAAAACAAAAGCAGACATTTTGCATCAAGAGGGAAATTTATATGAAGCAGCAAGTGAATATTTGGCGATTTTAAAAGAATACCCAAATTCAGCTTATGCAAAATATGAAATTTATAAAATATATAGAGGAAAAGAATCTCCTAAAAAAATCCTTGAGATAATAAATAAAAATAATCCTAATTTTTCTCCTTCAAAAAAGGATTATCTTGATTTTTCGACTTTCTTAAAAAATGTTGGCGATTTAGAAGGTCAAGAGTTGTTTTTGGATTATTTTAATTCAATTTGCGCTAAAGAAAATTTGGCCGATAAATTAGCTGTTTTGCCTTCAAAAAATAAGACAATTTCTCAAGCTTCTTCTAAAAATAACTCAAATTCAAAAGCTCAAAAGAAAACCACTTCTTCAAATTCTTCAAATGGGCAAAAGGATTTAAATAATAAAGCTAAATTATTAGAAAAAAGAGAAGAAAATAAAATCCAACAACCAAAGAAATCCCCTGAAATTAAGGTTGAAAAAAAGGTTGAAAAGAAGGTTGAAAGGAAAGTTGAGCAACCAAAAAAACAAGAATTGAAGCAAGAATTGAAGCAAGAATTGAAGCAAGGGCAAAATAAAACTCAAAATGCGCCTTCGGCAGTAGCAAAAAAAGACTCTCAAGCGCAAAAGCAACCACAAGTACCGCAAAAAACTCAAAACCAAAAACAAGAGGCTATACAAAAGCCAAAACAAACTTCTCAAGACGAGAAAAAGGCCCAAGAAAACAAAATCCAACAAGAAAGAAAAGCGGCGATTAAAAAGAATTCTAAAAAATATTATGAACATAAAAGCGCACTTGATAAATATCTTGCAATCAACCCAAAAGACAAGTTGACTTATGTCGCTATTGCAAATACATATAAGCTTATGGGCGAATATACAAATGCAATTTTGAATTATAAAAATGCTCTAAAATTAGACGCGATTGATTCTGACATTTATTTCAACATTGCTCTAGTTTATGTAGAAATTGATGATTTGCAAAATGCTAAAACATATCTTGAAAAAGGCCAAAAATTAAGCCCTGACGACAAAAAAATCATAAATATGCTTTCTTTTGTGAACCAAAAAATGGTTACAAGAATTTTAAATACATCTTATGAAAAATTTGAAAAGAAAGATTATGTTTCAGCTTTTTCAATTTTAGATGACGGCATTAAAAAATTCCCAAATAGCTCTCAAATGTACTATTATCGTGCGTTAATTTATGACGCAATGAATAGAAATGCAGCTCAAATTTTGGATTTGCAAAAAGCGATTGATTTAGACCCATCTTTCTATATGGCATATTACCAGCTTGGCCTTGCTTATGAGAAAATAAATGACGGAAGAGGGGCACTCGTGGCTTATGAAAAATTCCTTTCAATTGAGCCAGATGAAAAAGATTTAGTTGACCTTGTTCAAAAGAAAGTTTTAGACTTAGGTAAAAAATATTATTAGGAGAAAATATGGATAATATTGCAATTGTTATTCCTGCAAGATATGGCTCTTCGAGGCTTCCTGCTAAACCTTTGCTTGAAGTTTTGGGAAAACCAATCATTCAATATGTTTATGAAGCAAGCAAAAAGTCAAAATATGGAAAAAATGTCATAGTGGCTACAGATGACGAAAGAATAAAAAGCGCCGTTGAAGCTTTTGGAGGTGTGGCTGAGATGACAGATAAAAACCACAAATGCGGCTCAGATAGAATTGCAGAAATTGCAAAGCGCCACGAGGAATTTGACTATATTTTAAATCTCCAAGGAGATGAACCTCAAATCACTCCGGAGGTGATTGATTGTGCTATAGACGCACTTTTAGAGGACAAAACTTCCGATATTTCGACTTTAGTTCGAAAAATCACCTCAAAAGAACAAATTGATAACCCAAATTGCGTGAAATGCGTTTTTGATAATAATAAAAATGCGCTTTATTTTTCAAGGTGCCCAATTCCTTATGAAAGGAATAAAGGCGAATGTGATTATTATGCCCATATTGGGATTTATGGCTATAAAAAACAATCGCTTTTGAAATTGACTTCACTAGAGCAAGCAGATTTAGAAAAACAAGAAAGCCTTGAACAGCTTCGCGCTTTAAAAAATGGCATGAAAATTAAAGTTGCAATTGTGGATTTAAACCCAATCGGGATAGACACAAAAGATGATTATGAAAAATTTAAGAAAATAATGGAAGAAAAATTAAAAGCGTAGATTAAATATCTGCGCTTTTTTTAACGTATTTATAGAAATCTTTTTTGTTTTTGGTGTTGTCGATGTTTTCGGTTTTTAGTTTTTCAAAGTTTATTCTAGTAGAATCGCTTCCCAATAAAAACATCATGTTCAAGTTTGCGTTTTCTCTCACGAAGTCATAGGAAATAACGAATTTCAAATCTTGCGGGCCAAATATCGCATAGAAAGCTGATTCTGTGAGCAATTTGTCTTCCCAGTTGTCTCTTTTTGGGGTGATGAAGGCCCTGTAGCCAAGGGCGAATTTATCCCCGAAATTGATTTTTTCGTTAATCATGACAGTTGAGGTGCCATACATATATCTATCAAAATAAAATGGGCTTTCGCCATGGATACCGGATAGGGCATAGCCTATATGAGATTCCCAATGTTTCACTTTTGTGGTCAAAGTTGGCCCAATTCTCACTACGCCATGGGTTTGCCCTGAGCCATATAAGGTTGCTGCCCCTTGAGCAGTCGCCGAAAGTTTGATTTTTAAATCTTGTTCTTTGTTTTCAAACTCCATTATAGTTTTAGTTAAGCCTGCCATGTATCTAAATCTTGTGGTCGCATAAGCGTCCTCTTGGTGGCTTTTTTGGTAGTCTGAAAAGAAACCTGCATAGACACCGTTGTCAAATGTGATTTTGTGGTCTGTATCTTGGAAAGTTTTTAAATATTCGAATTGCACAGCATAGCCAGACTTTCTTGAACCAAAGAAGCCTTCAGGGATATATGCGCTTCTTCCATATCTTAATTTGAAGTTGTTGTTGAATTTATAAACACCTCGAACAACAGGCCTTGTGGTGGAAGT
>CAKURL010000003.1 GCA_934675685.1 uncultured Candidatus Melainabacteria bacterium
TTAGGCAAAAAACTTTTGGTCAGAGGAAAAAGAAAAATAACTCTAACGGAAGAAGGTGTTATTTTGCGAAAAAGAGCCGAAGAAATTGTTTCTTTGCTTGAAAAAACAGAAAGAGAAATCGGTTCAGATTTAAGCAATATCGAAGGAGAAATTTCTATTGGCGGAAATCCTGTAAAAACAATATTAAAAACTGCATCTAATTTAATAAAAAAATATAATGGTGTTAAGTTTAATTTTTATAGTGGTGATACCGAAGATGTATGTGAAAGACTTGAACATGGAAGTTTAGATTTTGCGATCTTACTGGAGCCTGTTGATAGTGTGAAATATGACTACATATCCTTACCGGACGGTTCAGAGTGGGGAATATTAATGTCCTCTGATTGTAAATTGGCAAAACAACAGTTTATAACAAAAGAAAACTTAAAATCCTTACCGCTAATTTTGCATAGAAGAATTGGATTACAACGTGTTATTGCAAAGTGGGCTGATATAAATTTGGAAGATTTAAATATTGTAGCATCTTATAATGTTGTGCAGGGTAGTCCAATTTCGTTTGTAGAAAGCGGTTTGGGGTATTTTTTGACAACGAAGGATTTGATTGAAAAAAGTCTGAATGAAAATGTATGTTTTATTCCACTAAAACCCAAACTTACAACAAAATATGCTTTAGTTTGGAAACGCTATCCAATATTTACAAAACCTGCAAATGCGTTTTTAGAAGAAATAAAAAATATTTTGAAATAATGTTTATTTAGACCTTGATAAACTTTAATTTCTTGATGCCATGACTAAAGATCAAGAATGCAATGCTAATAAATTTAGAAAAAATTCGTTTACCCGTAATAGTCAAACCATTTGTTCTAAATAATCAAAGCATGTGTTCTTTTGCATCCTTTTATTATAAATTAAATTCTAATTACATGAATTCATAAAGATTTTTGCTGGTACAAATGTTCCTTATTTATGTTGAATTTGCTTAATATCTATTAAATGTTACGGTTGAAACCTTGTGAATATCGAAAATACAACAATCTTTCAACACACTTAAAATCAAGTTTAATATTTTTAATAATGGCTTTAAAATTTTGAAAGCTCAAAAGCACAATAAAACAACATAAAATGAGAAAATATTAAGCAAACTAAACATAAAATGATAATTTGTGTAGGTAAAAAATATTTTATGCTACAATAATCTCAAGAATTAAATAGAATATTCAACAAAATATTGATTATGTTGTTTTATTTAAAAGACGAGGAAAGTTAAACAGCAACCCATAGGCTAATAGAGGAATTTAGGGTGAGATTCAAATCCAGAATAAGATTTATTATCAACTCAAAAAATTATATGATAAAGCTAGCTTTGGAGGCGCCAAATGCCTAAGGTTTCTGTTGTTGTTCCTTTTTTTAATTCAAGAGATTATCTTGAAAGATGTTTAAATTCCCTTGTTGGCCAAACTTTAAGAGATTTAGAAATTGTGCTTGTAAATGACGGTTCTTTAGATGGTTCTTTGGATATTGCAGAACAATTTGCAAAGAATGATTCAAGAATAAAAATCGTATCTCAAAAAAATGCCGGTCTTTCTTGTGCAAGGAATGCCGGTGTTGAAAATGCTTCCGGGGAATACATCGGGCTTGTGGACTCCGATGATTTTGTGGATAAAGATTTTTTTGAAAAACTATATGAAGTGGCGCAAAAATCTGGCGCTGACATAGTTTGCGCTGGCATGGTTCGAGAAAACGAGAAAAAAAGAAAAATTTTATTATCTTATAAAGAAATTCTTTTTGCTTCTGAAATAGAAAAAAAGCTGGAATTAGCGGGTGTTCCAGACCACAATTATTCTTGCAACAAATTATATAGCGCAAAATTAATCAAAGAAACAAAATTCAAAGAACAAGCTTTATATGAAGACATGTTTTTCACTTCGCAAATAATCGAAAAATCGGCTCTTTTGGCGGTCGTTCCAAATGTTTTTTATCATTATTGGAAACATTCTGGAACATTAGTCAAGATAGATTCTGACAAAGCGAGGTTTGATAAATTTTTGGCACACAAGTTTTTAAATGAAATATGTGAAAAATACAAATTAAAAAATTCTAAAGATTACGAATACAAGGAGGATATAGTTCTTTTTGGGATAAATGTTTTGCGCATATATCAATATAAAATGACAACAAAATATTATCTTTTCGGCACGATAAAAGTTGCGCAAAAAACAAGGAGAGCATAATGAATAAGCATATTGGTGCAAATGTTTTGGTGACCGGGGGCGCTGGGTTTATCGGAAAATATACAGTTCAAGAACTCAAAAAAGAAGGCTTTGAGCCCATAATCGTGGACAGAAAAGAAAAACCTTCGGACTTTCCTTTTAAATATTATAGCCTTGATGTCACATCTTGCGATTTTGAAAAAGTATTCAAAGAAAACAATATCGAATATGTTATCCACCTTGCCGCTTTGCCTTCTGTGGCTCTTTCGATTGACACCCCTTTAAAAGATTGCATGGATAATTATTACGCAACTGTGAATGTTTGCTCTTTTGCTAAAAAATATAATGTTAAAAAGCTTGTGTTTTCTTCGACTGCGGCCGTATACGCAAACCCAAAATATCTGCCCGTAGACGAAGAGCACCCGACCGCGTTTTTGTCTCCTTATGCGATTACAAAAAATGCTTCTGAAAATTATATTAAATTTTGTGGCTTGGATTACATAATCTTTCGCTATTCAAATGTCTATGGCTATGGCCAAGATTGCAAGGGCGAAGCGGGTGTTGTGGCAAAATTCTTCGACTTGATGAGTCAAAATAAACCAATTCAAATCCATGGAAACGGGGAACAATATAGAGACTTTGTAAACGTGAAAGATGTCGCAAAAGTCAATGTTTTGGCGCTTGAAAAAGATATTACAAATACAACAATAAATGTTTCGACAAACACAAAGACCACAATAAAAGAGCTTTTTGAAATTTTAAAAGAAGGCTTGAACTATAGTCTTGAGCCTGAATACACTCAAGCAAGAAGGGGCGATATTCCAAAAAGCGTTTTAAATAACAAAAAGCTGATGGAGCTTTTCGCTTATGTTCCAAAAGTGGACATAAAAAATAGCTTGAAAGAAATGATAAATGAGAAAGGGCGAATAAAATGCTGATACCGATAGTATTTGCAATTAATAATGGTTATGTAAAGCAACTTGCAACGGTTATAACTTCTATAATGCAAAACAATTATAGAAATAGTGACTATGAATTTCATATACTTTCAACCGATATATCTGATAAAAATCAAAATATATTAAATTCGTACGTGAATCAGCTAGGCGCAAAAATAAATTTTGTAGATATGAAATCTATAATAAGAAATATTGATTTAGAAGCATTAATGTCCAGAAGAGATGGCTATACTTATATTTCTTTAGAAACATATTTTAGATATTTTATACCGGAATTGTTTTTGAAATATGAAAAAATTTTGTATTTGGACGCTGATGTTTTAGTTAATAATGATTTATCTGTGTTGTTTGAAGAAAATATTGATGGATTTTATAGCGGTGTTGTTAGAGATTCTTTTTTAACAAGTTTTATGCAAGATGAATTTTTTAAAACACAAGAATATCCAAAATTATCGTATGGGCAATATTTAAAAGAAATTCTAAAAAAAGAAAATCAAGATTATTTTAATGCAGGTGTCTTGTTGTTGAATTTAGCTAAAATTCGAAACGATAACATAATTTCAAAATTGTGGGATTTTACAATAGCAAATAGCCCATTGGAATTTCAAGATCAAGATGCATTGAATGCGGTATTTGAAAATAATGTTAAATTTTTAGATGTTCGTTGGAATGTGCTTAAAGATTGGCAAAAAATTATTGATAATAAAAAACAAAAAACTCCATACATCATACATTATGTCGGAGAAAATAAACCTTGGGCTTATAACGAACGATATGCCTATGATTATCCAATGATAAAAGAGTGGTGGAACATTTATAAACAAACTCCTTTTTACGAAGAAAAAGAAGCCGAGCATGAAAAGAAAATTTTAAATAAGGTAAAATTGGCTAAAATAAAACAATTTTTGCAATTTATATTTTTATTAAGAAATGACGGAATTTATAAGAAGTTACAAATTATGGGTGTAACAATTAAATTTAAAAGGAAAGTAAAAAAATAAAATTATAATTGGAGGAATAAATATAATGGAGCGCAATTTAGTCTCAATAGTCTTGCCTGTATATAATGGCGAAAAATATATCGCTCAATCAATCGAAAGCGTGCTCGGGCAAACGTATTCAAACTTTGAATTAATAATCGTGAACGATTGTTCGAAAGATAAAACAAAAGAAATAGTAGAAGAATATCAAAAAAAAGATAATAGAATAAAATTAATCGACAATAAAACTAACCAAAAGCTCCCAAAAGGCTTAAACATCGGCTTCAAAAGCGCAAAAGGTGAATATTTTACTTGGACTTCTGATGATAATTTGTTTAAACCAAAAGCTTTAGAGACCATGGTAAATCTTTTAAACGATAAGAAAGATGTGGCTCTTGTAAGCTGCCAATTTGACGTCATAGATGAAAACGGAGATTTTAAAGAACCTTCTTCTAATTGGTTTAGAGCAAGAACAACAGAAGAACTACTAGAAAACAACAACATCGGCGCTTGTTTTTTATATCGCGCTTCTGTGGCAAAAGAAGTCGGCGAATATGACCCAGAAACTTTCCTTGCGGAAGACTACGACTATTGGCTCAGGATTGCTCAAAAAGGCGAAATATATTTTGCGAAAGAAAATTTATACCAATATAGAGTACATTCAAAGTCCTTGTCCGCAACAAGAATGCTTGAAATCCGAAAAGTTGCAAGAAGAGTGCGCTTGAAAAATGTGCCAATTTTAGCAGGAAAAATTGGCTTACCCGATAAAAAACTAAAAAAAATAATGTTTGACATCAAATATGGCTATAAAATCGAGGGGTTTAAAAGAGAGATGAAAAAAGCATTTGGGATTTCAAGAGAAGGCGAAAGAAAGGTTATAGCTGCTTTTGGAATAAAAATCAAATTCAAAAGAAAGCCAAGCAAGGCTAAAAAAGAAATAAATTATCTTGAAAAATATAAGTTGGCAAAAAAATGGATTGAAAAATATACAATCGAAAACAAAGGAATAGCTGTTGTTTCGACTCAGGCAAACACAATATACCCGGAATGCACGGGCTATTATATCCCGACTCTTTTGAAATTTGGTGATAAAAAAAGAGCAGTAAATTTTGGAAATTATTTGATTTCTATTCAAAATGCCGATGGCTCTTGGAGTGAGCCAAGCGGAAAAAATCCTTATACTTTTGACACAGCTCAAATTGCAAAAGGGCTTGTGGCGCTTATTGAAAATAACTTAGATGAAAACGATAAATATAAAAATGCTTTGTTAAAAGGTTGTGACTATATTTTATCTATGCAAAGAGAAGATGGCTCTATTTCGACTGCCGACTACGGCGCTTGGGGCTTGCCATATAATAAGCGCGTTCCTGAATATATCCACGTTTATTGCCTTGAGCCATTAAGAAAAGCTTCTCAAATGTACAATATCGAAAAATACGAAGCTTGTGTTCAAAAGGCTTTGAACTTCTATCTTTCAAAAGAAGATTTAACAGACTTTATGACCTTATCTCATTTTAATGCTTATGTCATAGAAGGGCTTATAGACCTAGGCGAAACAAAAAGGGCAAAAAGAGCAATGGATTTAATCTCTTTGCACCAAAGGGAAACCGGCATGGTTCCTGCGTATTCTTTTGTGGATTTTGTTTGTTCAACTGGGTTATTCCAATATGCGATTTGTTGGTATAAATTGGGCGAATTAGAAAAAGCAAACAAAGCTTTTGATTATGCTTGCAATTTGCAAAACAAGTCGGGTGGCTTTTTTGGAAGCTATAGCGTAGGCAAAGACAAAGCAAACTATTTCCCAGAGGGCGAAATAGATTGGGCTGTGAAATATTTCTTAGATGCGATTTATTACAGGGAAAAAACAAAATACGAAGATTGCGCAAATTTTTTTCTTGATTCAATAGATAGTGACGACGAAAGATATTCTTTAATAGAAAAAGAATTGAATGACGAAAAATATCAAAAAATATTAGACCTAGGCTCCGGAAAAGCAAGATATACAAAAAAATTAATCGAAAAATACCCAAACAAGAACTTTTGCTGCATGGACTTGTCCTCGAGTGTTTTAGAATTAATTAAATGCGACGTAGAAAAGAAAGAAGGCTCTGTTTTAAATATTCCTTTTGAGGATAACTCTTTTGATTTTATTTATATCTGCGAAGCTTTGGAACATTGCATAGATTTAGACAACACAATTCCTGAAATAGCAAGAATTCTAAAACCGGAAGGAAAGCTAATCATTATTGATAAAAACATCAAATCAATGGGTCAATTAAAATTGGCAGATTTTGAACAATGGTTTGGCGAAAAAGATTTGTGCCAAAGGTTGGAAAGAAATGGGCTCAAAGCTATTTTGAAGTCAAATTTGAAATACGAAGGAAATAGGCAAGATGGCTTATTTTCCGCTTGGATTGGGGTAAAAAGGTAATATGAAAAGGATACTTTTTGTTTTTATATAAAGAATTGGATTATACAAAATTTAGCGAGACATATAAAAATAGATTTAATAGTTTTGTTGATTATTTAGAAAATAAAAAAATTTCTAATCTATTAAAGCAAGAAACCAAAGAATATGTTGAGAATATTTCTAAAATGAACTATTTGGAATTTTCAATGCAAAATATGAAAAAGAAGAATTTTGCAAAGTTGAAAAATAGATTAAAAATATTTTCTTTTGTAAACAATGAAGAAAGAATAGATATTTGTATTTTAGGAATAAAAATAAAATATAAGAAAAGAAAGGGTAAATAATTGTTATTATTTCATAAAGAAAAACAAGGCGATAAAAGAATAATTCATCTTTTAGGCTTGAAGATTTCATATAAAAAGAAAGGAAAAAATAATTACTATAAAAGTTTATATGAGCAAACTTTGGAACAATTAAACTATTTAAAAAAACATTCTGATATCACAAAGCTCAAACCTGCAACAGGGGAGCTCAGAGAGCTACAATTAAGGACTTTGGGCTTGGCTTCGGAAGTGGCAAATCTTATCAACAAGAACAATTTAGAATATTTTTTAATCGGTGGAAATTTATTGGGCGCCGTTAGACATAAAGGATTTATTCCTTGGGACGACGACTTTGATTTTGGTATGATGAGAAAAGATTATGAAGAATTTTCAAAATATTGCGCAGAAAATATGGTTTGTTTAGATTCTTCAAAGCTTCATATCGCCGATATAGAAAAATATACTAGGGCAAGATACAAGCTTTATGATGAATATTTAAGAAAAAATCCAAAAAAATATATTTATTTTAGAAATAATGAGCATATTATTATACTAAAAGGCACAAGCTTTTTGAATTGTGTTTCGGTTGATATTTTTCCGCTTGACTATATTGACGAAAAAATGACAAAAGAGCAATATGTTGCGCAATATGATATCATCAGAGAAAAGCAAATCAAAATTGATTCTTTAAACAAGGTGCTCTTATTTTTAAAAGAAACTATTAAAAATTCTCCAATAATTAAACAAAAGTCAGAAAAAATTGCAGGAAGTTTTGATAGTAGTGCACTAGTCGGCAGAACATATTTTTTCCAAGCAAAAGATGTTTTTCCTTTAAAAAAAGCAAAATATGAAAATTGCGAATTTTTTATACCAAATAATTATAATGTAGTTTTGGAAGGTCAATATGGAAATTTCATGGAATTTCCTAGCGACTTAGGTTTGTCGCACCATTTGGATTGCAGAAATGAATTTTTCGAACAACCAATAATTCAAGACAAAAACTCGCAAGTCGAATTTTATCTTATCGATTCTTTCGAAATTTATCATTATTTGCCAATTTATAATGAATTATTAAAACAAGGAATAAACGCAAAGATTGTTGCGGAGCCTTGCGAAATAAATACAAGCGGAAAATGGTTTGACTACAACGAGGCAATTAGAATTTTAGAAGAAAATAATATTGATTATTGCACAAAAGCAAACCCAAACGCAAAAATCGCAATCACAACCCAAAGGGCGGATTTGTTGTCTAAATATAGAAATAAAAAAGCTTGCTTATCTTATGGCGTAGGTCTTAATAAAGATAATTTTGCAATTGATAAAAATACGGTCGAGGGTTTTGATATTCGATTTGTTCACGGACAATATCAAAAAGATAAACAAATAAAGTATATGAACGAGAAGGATATCCACATTATCGGCTGGCCAAAGCACGAAAAATATTTTGCTATGCCTCATAATAAAGCGGAAATTTTAGATAAATTAGAAATTAATACAGATAAAAAAATTCTTGTATATTTCCCGACATGGGACGAAGATTCTTCTATTCAAAAATTTGCAAATAAAATTAAAGATTTAAGAAAAGATTTTTATGTAGTTGCAAAGGCTCATCATTGCACGTTTAGATTAAATGAAAAAAAAGATGATTTATATAAACTTTATGAAATTTCAGACAAAGTTCTTGATGGCAACAGTTCATTGGAAGAAGCAGCGTTAATTGGAGATTATGCACTTATAGACGCAAAATCTGGTGCTTCAACAGAAATTCCATATTTAAACAAAAAATTAAAAATTTTGTTACTATCGCCAAGAGAAAATTTGGAATTATATTATAACGAAACGGTTTTATCAAAAATTAAAATAATAAATAATTATGCTGATTTTGATAATGAAATAAATAAATTACAACATGAATCGAAAAATTTGATTGATACAGATTATTTTTGCGGAGGATTTATTGAAGAGCCTTCTCGAAATGTTGTAGCAATTTTGAAATCTTATATGCTAGAGGTACGAGATGGGTCATATAAAAGATAAATTAATAGAGGCGGTATTTTCTAATAGGAATTTTAAAACTATTGAAATAAAAACTTCTCAAATTTGTTTTGAGGAAAGAGTAAAACTTAAATGTTTTCAATGCAACAAATATAACCATAAGTGGACTTGTCCGCCTAAAATTCCCAAATTAGATTATGAAACTATTATAAAAAAAGAATATTCAAAAGGGTTGTTGGTTTGTTATGAAGAGCCAATAAATAAAGAAAATTTTGAAAGTGTCAGATTAGCGACAACGGTGAAATTGCATCAAGCCTTGTTGAAGGCAGAAAAATTTTTGTATGAAAACAATAATGTTTTAGTCCTATCTTTTATTGGAGGTTCTTGTAAATTATGCAAAAATGGTTGCAATCCAGAGAGGTGCAATAATCCGCAAATGGCGAGAATTCCAATGGAAGCAACAGGAATAAATGTAATAAAAACAGCAAAAGAGGCTGGTTTTGATATTGATTTTCCAATTGAAGATTTATTGTTAAGAGTTGGTTTGTTATTATGGGAGGAAGAGTAATGAATTATTTAATATTAGCAGCTGGTATGGGTACAAGACTTCACCCTTATACGAGAAATTATCCAAAATCTATGCTGAAGTTGGGAAATAACAAAAGCGCTCTTCAAAATACGATTGATAGCATTAGAAAACATGATAAAACAGCAAACATAACAACTGTTGTAGGTTTTAATCAAGATATTATAAAGACTTCAATAAAAGGTTGCGGATTTGTAGAAAATCCTTTTTATAAGGACACAAACTCCATAGCTTCGGTGTGGTTCGCAAGAGAATTGCTTGACGGCGATATTACTATAATTAATGCTGATGTTGTTTTTGAAGATGCATTGTGGCAAGAAATAATCGCAACAAAACTAGAAGCTTTTGTCTGTATAGATAGTTCCATAAAACAAGATGGGGATTATAATGTGCAGGTTATTGATGACAATGTAATCTTGATGAGCAAAGAATTAAAAGATTATTTTGGAGAATATGCGGGCATTACTAAATTAAATAAAAAGAATGCGCAAATTTTAAAACAAGAAATTATAGAAATGGTTAAAGATGGTTTTTATAATGAATGGTATGAAAATGCTCTTGTGCAGACGATTTTAAATAATAAAATGAATGTGAAATATTTAGATATACAAGAATACAGTTGGGCAGAACTCGATACAATTAATGATTTGTTTTTAGCGCGACAAATGACTAAAACTCAAGGAGAAGGGTAATGAAAACAGCAATCGTAACGGGTTCAAGCAAAGGTATCGGAAAGCAGATTGCAATTGATTTTTTAAAAAAAGATTATTTTGTTTTTTTAAATTATGGACATGATGACCTAGCTATAAATGATTTAAAAGAGGAATTGAAATCGTTTTCAAGTAATTTTAAAATATTGAAAAATGATTTTTCAACAAAAGAGAGTGTTGAAAAATTTTGTTCAGAAATAATATCTTACACAAAAGATATTGATGTATTGGTTTTAAATGCAGGTACCACCAATAGAAATAATCTTGATACTATTACATTTGAAGAATGGAATAGCGTTATGATGACAAATCTAAATGCTCCTTTTTATATGGTGAAACTACTAAAAGAAAACATAAAACATTCCGGAAATATTATTTTTATTGGTTCAATATTAGGAGTTTATCCTCATGCGATGTCGATTCCTTATGCGGTCTCTAAGGCGGGTTTGCATATGTTGGCAAAATCTTTAGTAAAAGAATTTTGTGACGAAAAAATAAGGGTGAACGTAGTGGCTCCTGGCTTTGTAGATACTCCTTGGCAAAAGAAAAAACCTCAAGAACAACGAAAAAGAATTGAGGACAAAACTGCACTTGGTCGTTTCGCAAAAATTGACGAAATTTCTGATGCAGTGCAATTTATTGTAAATAACGGTTTTATAAATGGTACAATTTTATCTTTAGACGGAGGCTATTGTTATAAATAAATAAAAACCCAATAATTTGAACTTTGATTTATAATAGATTTAAAAGCTTAAAAACAAAAAAAGGAAAATGAATGCCAAAAGTTAGCGTTGTTTTGCTTTTAAATGAAAATGAAAAAGACGCAGAAAAATCGCTCGAAAACCTTTTAAGCCAAAGCCTTGGGGGCTTGGAGCTTGTGGTCGTGTGCGATTTTTCTTTTGAAAACGTTTTAAAAACAATTGAAAAATTTCAAAAAAAAGACGATAGAATTAGGGTTTTAAATATCGAGCAAAATTTAAATTTTTCAAAAAAAATAAATGAAGCTTTTAAAAAGGCAACTGGAAAATATCTCACTTGGGCAACTCCCAAAACCCTCTATAAAAAAGAGGCGCTTGAGGTTTTAGAGAAATTTTTAGAAAAAAATAAGGATATAGATTTAGTGTGCGCGAGCTCTAAAAACAAAAACATTTTAGGGCTTTTAGAAGAAAATGTCATTGGAAATTGCTTTTTGTTTACCAGAAAAATCGAAAATTTAATTGGGGAAATATATGGGGGATTGAACCCAAATCTTACACATTTTCAAGATTATGACTTTTTTTTCAAGATTGCAATAAAAGGAAAAATTGCTTTTTTAAATGAAAACCTGCTTGAAGCTCCCTTAAAGCCATTGATTTTAAAAGAAGCAGACAAAAAAAGAGCATTAAAAATAAGAGAAAAATATGCCCAAGATTTACTTCAAAAAATGCACTTTCCAAGAGAAAAGCAAATCCAGACTTTTATAAATTTATATTTAAAAAATAAATCTGAGACGATTTGGCTCAAAAAAGCGATAGACATAGACCCAGAGCTTTTTTTGAGGAATATTTTGAAAAATTGGTTTAGGCTTTTTGAATTTTTCAAAATACAAAATGAAAAAAAGAATGTTGTTTTTAATTGTTTGAGCTATAGGTTAAGGTTTAAGCATTTTTTAAACAGAAAATTATATAACGCTTTTAAAAACAAAAAAATTGAGCCAAAGACGATTTTGATTGTAGAATACAACGATTGCCATTTTGAGACTATGACGGGGCTTATGAAACATTGCCTTGATTTAGGCTACAAAGTAGACATTTTAACCAGAAGAAATCCTGAAAAAATGTTTGATAACGTTTCTTTTTCGGGTGTTCGGATATTTAAAGCAAACGAAAAAACTTTTGATAAAATTTTAAAAAATTTCGATTTTTCTTCTTATGAAAGAATTATTTTTAATTCAAAAGCTTTTTACGAAGGAAAAAAAGAAGGAATAAAAAAGGGAATAAAAAAAGAAATTTATGACATTTCAGAGGTCTTAAACCCAATCCCCAAAGGGAAAAAGGAAAACATTTATCTTCAACATCATCTTGAATTTTTAAAACCAGAAAACAAAAAAGCAAGAGAAATAATCTTGGCAAACCCTTCAAAAGACAAAGCTTTAGAAAATTTGGTCGTAAATTGTAACTATTTTCAGAAAGAAACAAATAAAAAAATTCAAAAAAACGACATCGTAAACTTCATTTCCATAGGAGAATTGTCAAAAAAAAGAAGAAATTCCGCTTTGCTTATAAAAGCCATTTTTGAACTTTATAAAAAAGGTTTTAGAAATTTTAAAGTGACAATAATTGGAAATGGAAATATGGAAACCCTTCCTTCTGGGCTTTTAGAGCATTTTGACGTTTTGGGGCGAATAGATTATCAATCTATGTTTGAAGAAATTAAAAACGCCGATTTTATTTTGCCCCTATTAGACCCAACTTTAAAAGAGCACGAAAGATATTTGTCTTTTGGCACTTCTGGGAGTTTTCAATTGGCTTATGGCTTTTTAAAGCCTTGCGTTTTACATGGGGCTTTTGCAAAAGTTTATGATTTTACAAACGAAAACTCTATAATTTATGAGAAAAATGAAGATTTTGTTCTTGCTCTTCAAAAAGCGCTCGAGATGGAAAACAAGGACTATCAAACAATTGTTCAGAATTTAAAAACTAAAAAAGAAAAATTAAACGAGAAATCTTTAAAAAATTTGAGTGACATTTTGAAGCTTTAATTTAAAAAATATCAAAAAACTATGCTAAAATGGGCTTATGGAGATATTTTTTTATAAAACAGATAGCTTTGAAAATAGAGTTCTTTCTTCAAAAAATCAACATGAAGCAGGAAGAAAAATTTTAAAAAAATTGCTTGCAGAAAAATATAATCTTGATTTTGAAATTGAGCTCAAAAACAAAAAGCCTTATTTAAAAAACAACCCTTTGTTTTTTAATATTTCCCACTCAAACTCTCTTGTGGCTTTGGTTTTTTGCGAATTTGAAGTCGGGCTCGATGTTGAATTTATGAAAGAGAAAAATTATAGTGCCATTTTGAAATATTTAAAATATCAATCTTTAAAAAACGTTTCAAAAGAAGAATTCTACCAGCTTTGGACTGTTTTTGAGGCAGAATATAAATCAAGAATAAAAGAAAAAATTTCAAGCTTTGTTTTTGAAAATTATATGGTCTCTATTTCTTATCCTAATTCTTTAAAAGAAGAAGATTTTGGGTTTTATTTAATAAAAAATATAGAAAAAAACGAGATTATTCCTCTTCAAACTCCTAAATTTTTAAAAAATTTGGAAGGAAAAATCAGAGCCTAGTTTTCTTTTTTGCTCTCATTTCCTTTGCAAGGTTCGCAATGTATTGTAATCAAGCTATTTGAAAGCACGCTTTTAATTTTTTCTTCAATAAAATCGCAAATTTTGTGGCAATCTTTGATTGGCATATTTTCTTCGCACAAAATCGTGACATCTATGTCTCTGTTTGGGCCGGTTTTTCTGCTTTTTAAATTTTTAAAGCCATTTATTTTTTCGCAATTGTCTAAAATTTCTTTGATTTTTTTAAGGTCCTCTTCGGGCAAAGTCCCATCAACAAGGTTGTTTAGAGTTTCTTTTGTTATTGAAATCCCTGATTTTAAAATGATTAAAGCAACAAAAATCGCAATCAAAGGGTCTAGAAGAGAAATATTTGTGATTTTAATCAAAACAAGCCCGATTAAAACCCCTAAAGAAGAATATATGTCTGTGCTAAGGTGCTTTGCGTCTGCCTTTAGGGCAAGAGAATCTGTCTTTTTTGAAACATAGAATAAATAAGAGCTCACAATAAGGTTTAAAATAATCGCAACACCCATGGCGATTATCCCCAATTTTGTGTCGAATTCAGAAGGGGTGTCGCTTACGATTTTTTTACAAGATTCTAAAATTATGAAAAAAGAAGCTAAAATAATCAAAATTCCTTCGATGAACCCGGCCACATCTTCATATCTTCCGTGCCCAAAAGGGTGGTCTTTGTCTGCAGGCTGGCTTGAGCGCATGACCGCAAAGCAAGTCAACAAAGAAGCCAAAAAGTCGCTTGTTGAATGGATTGCTTCAGAAATTATACTAATGCTTCCAGAAATAAACCCGGCTACAAGTTTGAATATTATAATCAAGCCGTTTGATAAAATGGACAAGCTTGCTGCAAATTTTTTTTCAAAATCTTTTTTCATTTTTTTCTTCTTTAAGCTTAATTCAATCTTAGCATAAAACCTAATTATGGGCTCAATGAAAATTTTATGTTATAATTTCTTCTAAAAAGGTGAAATATGAAAACAATCTTGGTCACAGGCGGCGCAGGCTTCATTGGCTCCAATTTAATCAAAAAATTAATTCAAGATGAAAATAACAATATAATCTGTCTTGATAATGATTTTTCTGGCGATTTAAACAATTTAAAAGATTTTTTGGATAATCCTCGCTTTAAATTCATCTTGCATGACATCATAGAGCCTTTTTCTTTTGAAGGAAAAATTGACGAAATCTATAATTTCGCATGCCCTGCTTCCCCTTTAAAATATCAAGGCAAAAATGCAATTTTCACTACTAAAACCTGTGTTTTGGGCTCTTTAAACTTGCTTGAGCTCGCAAGAAAAAATGACGCAAAAATCCTCCAAGCTTCGACAAGCGAAGTGTATGGAGAGCCTCTTTGCCACCCTCAAAAAGAAGAATACAGAGGAAACGTGAACCCCGTGGGAGTGCGCTCTTGCTATGACGAAGGAAAAAGGGCGGCTGAGAGCTTGTTTTTTGACTACCATAGAACTTACGGCACAAAAATTAAAATTATCAGAATTTTTAACACTTATGGGCCAAACATGAGAAAAGATGATGGAAGAGTTGTTTCGAACTTTATTTTCCAAGCTTTAAAAGGAAAAGAATTGACCATCTTTGGAGATGGCTCTCAGACGCGCTCTTTTTGCTATATTGACGATTTAATTGATGGCATAATAAAAATGATGAGTTCGAAAAATAGTTTTTTGGGCCCTGTGAACCTTGGAAATCCAAAAGAATTCACAATAGAAGAGCTTTCAAAGCTTGTTAGAGAAAAAATAAACAAAAATTTAAAAGTAGCTTACAAAGATCTTCCAAAAGATGACCCAACTCAAAGAAAGCCGGACATTTCTTTGGCCAAAGAAATGCTTCTTTGGGAACCCAAAATCGAGCTTTCAGAAGGGCTTCAAAAAACAATAGAATATTTTAAACAAAAAATGAAAGAGGATTTTTAGATGAAAGTGTGCGTGGTGGGTGTTGGCTATGTCGGGCTTGTTGCGGGTGCTTGCCTTGCTGAGATGGGAAACGATGTCATTTGTGTTGATAATGACGAAAAAAAGCTTGAAAACTTAAAAAATGGAATTATTCCAATCTATGAAGCAGGGCTTGAAGAATTAATCAAAACAAATGTAAAAGAAAGCAGGCTCACTTTTTCTTCTGATTTAAAGCAAGCGATTAAAAAATCCCTCGTTTGCTTCATAGCTGTTGGAACTCCTCAAAAAGAAGATGGCTCTGTCGATTTGTCTTATGTTGAAAAAGTGGCTTTTGACATAGGTTTTGCCATAGATAGCTATAAAGTCATCGTAAATAAATCCACAGTCCCCGTTGGGAGTTCTAAAAAAGTCAAAGAATTAATCCAAAAAAACGCAAAAGCAGAGTTTGACGTCGTTTCAAATCCGGAATTTTTAAAACAAGGAGCCGCAGTCGAAGATTTTTTGAGGCCGGATAGGATAATCATCGGTTCGAGCTCTAAAAAAGCAACAGGCATTATGCTTGATTTATATAGCCCTTATGTCAGAAATCAAAACCCAATCATCACAATGGATAATGAATCTGCTGAAATGGTGAAATATGCTTCTAATTGCTTTTTGGCGGTTAAAATTTCTTATGCAAATGAAATTGCAAATATTTGCGAAAAAGTGGGAGCAGACATAGACAAAGTCCGCCTTGGAATGTGCGCAGACACAAGAATAGGTTCGAAATTTCTCTATGCAGGGCTTGGCTTTGGGGGAAGTTGTTTTCCAAAAGATATAAAAGCTTTAATTAAAACCGCTCAAGACCACGATTGCGATTGCTCTTTGATTAAATCGGCAGATGAAATTAACCAAAAACAAAGAAAATTATTTTTAGAAAAAATTTTTTCTTATTTTAAAAACAATATAAAGGGAAAGACCTTTGCTGTTTGGGGCTTGGCTTTTAAGCCCAAAACGAACGATTTAAGAGAAGCGCCATCTATTACAATTATAAATGCGCTTTTAAATTCAGGAGCAAAAATAAAAGCTTATGACCCAAAAGCCATGGAAAGCGCAAAAGAATATTTTAAAGACAAAATAACTTATTGCTCTTCTTCTTATCTTGCCCTAGAAGGCGCTCAAGCACTTTTGCTTTTGTCCGAATGGAATGAATTTAGAAACCCCGATTTTGAGAAAATGAAAAGTTTGATGGCTCAACCTTTGATTTTTGACGGGCGAAATCAATATAGCCCAAAAGTCCTTTTGAGCCTTGGCTTTGAATATATTTCCGTAGGCAGAAAAGAATTAAAATAAAAAACCAAAGAAAAATGTTAAAAATTTTTTCAAAAATACCTGAAATTCTTGACAGGGTGCTATTTTCTCTATTATAATTTAATATAAATATTATTTATATTAAAAACTATGCCAGACAACAATATATTCTTGAGGTTTTATGACTGATGAAAACAATACTAGCCCTATAAATCAAGCTCAGCTTGGTTGCCCTTCCTTTGGCTTAAAAGGCCGTAATATCTTTGACGACAACATAAAGATTTCTCTAAAAGACGAAACAAATAAGCTTCAAGACTTTTCAAATCTTTGTTTTGACGACGATTACAAAAAGACAATAACAGAATATTTTTCAAAAGACAATTTTAACCCTTCTTTGTTGGAGCTTGTGTCTAAAGTTGTTCTTTTTGATTTTATGCAAAAAGAAATTATAAAAAATTTCTCAGATCTTAAAGAAGAAAAAGCAAAATCGATTTTAGGTGATTTTTCCTTAACGCATAAAATTATTCAAGAAAATCTTTTAAAGGATATATTTTCTTGCCATAAATTTGCTCTCGGGTTTTTTAATTTGTTTAAAGATACGAAAGAGTATATTTTAAAAGACGAAAAATTTTGCAAAATTGAAAATATTCTCTCTTCTTTTGAAAACCCAGATTTCTTAAAAGAAAAGACCCTAGAAGAATGTGCGTTTTCGGTTTATTTAATCTTTGATTATTTTAATTCTTTCTTAGACAAGAAATTTTCCCTAAAAGGCTTAAATGAAATTTCTTTTAAAGATGGCCACGAACTAAGCGAATATTTGACTTATGACACATTATCAAAGCTTCAAAATAGAAACCATAAAGAAGATTATGCAAAATATATTTTAGAATTGGAAGAAAAAGCAAAACGCGAATTTGAAAAATAGGATTTAAAGGCTTTCAAAAGAAAATGCGCACATTTTTTGAAAAAGGTTGATGATTTCGCTGTCTTTTTCTCTTTCTATCGGGTGTTTTATTTTAAAATCTAAAGAAAGAAATATTCTTATTACGGGTATTGTAACACCTAATTTAATTAGTTCTCTTATGATTTCGAGCCATTCTATGTCTTCTTGGCTATATAATCTTTTGCCGTTTTCGGAGTTGTTTGTCCTTTTTGGTTTTATGAGCCCTTCTTCTTCGTATGTTCTTATTCTGTCGCAAGTCACGCCTAAAATTTTAGAAACTTGTGAAATTTGATAAAAAGGTTCATTTTTGGCGATTTTTGACATTGTTTTCTCCTAAATTATTTGGCTTTAGCTTTTTCTTTAATTAATCTTAAATAAAAAGCTTTAATAAGTGTATTTAGGTAAATAAATATATATATTTAACTAAGTTATTGATTATTTAAAACATAGGTATTATAATATCCATGTTTATCGAATGATTATATATACAGGAGTAATATTTTTGTTTAATTTTAAAAAATCTTTAAATCTTAAAAAAGTCGCTTTTTCTTTGATAGAATTAATGATTTCTTTGATAGTAATCTCTCTTGTGGCTGCTGCTTTCACCCCTGTGATTACAAAAAAATTAAAAACAAGTTCGATTTTTGGCTCTTCCGGGGGTGGAAATTCTGTGAGTGCAAATTGCCAAGGGAAATTTGATTCCGATTGCAAGCTTTGCACAAAAGATTTGTGTGTGATGTGCAAAAAGACTTGTGAAAGCGGATATATGCTTGAGGCTGATAGTTGTAAATGTAATCAAATAATCACAATAAATAATTGCAAGGTTTATTCAACTTATTCTACTTGCAACGCTTGCGAAGATGGATATTATTTATCTAATAACGAATGCAAAGCTTATAGCGTTTTGAATTGTGCAACTTTTAGCTCAACAGAAGATAAATGCCTTTCTTGCCCTTTTGGGTTTTATTTAAAAAACGATAGTTGCACACAATACACGGCTCAAAATTGCGCGACTTATAGCTCTTCTAGCGACCAATGCGCAACATGCCAAAGTGGGTATACATTGAGCTCGGGGGCATGTGTTAAAAATTTGGATTGCTCTGGGCGATATTTTTATAAAAAAAGTAATTTATGTATTACAAAATACAACATGAACGACAGTGATGAAAATTTGATTTCTTCATCTGCCGAAGTGACTATGTATCTGATGTCATCTTCGACTAGTGGTACAAATTGTAGTGCTTCTAATGGTAGGTGTTGTTGGCAAGGTAATACTTCGGGTGGTTGCGGTTCTACTGGTGACTACTATGAAAATTATTCAGGTTGTCATAGGACTATTTGCACTTGGAAAGCTGCTAATGCAATATGTGCAACTTATAAAAATGGTGGAAAAGTTTGGAGACTTCCAACGAAGGACGAAATGCAAAATTGGATTGCAATCTCAAAAGAACTTCAACTTTGTCCTGATACTGATACCGATTGTCGCTATTCTTCTTGTCTCCCAGGGTTTTTTGCCGCTCTTTGTTATCCTTCTGCAATCCATGCTAGTAAAGAGGGTGTGCAGTTTTGGTGGTCAGGTGTTACAAGGTGGATTGCATCAGGTTTGAATGCAAATGCCGGTTATTCTGTTCGTTGCGTTACAGATATTTAAATTTTCATGTTATTTTGTGTTTTGATGTGAGGGAGGTTTACCTCCCCTTTTTTTTAGCTCGAATGAAGCGTAGCAGGAGCCCTTGTCGGATTAGTAAATCCGACCTACATTTGATAAAATAACACGTCATTCTGAAAGCTCTAAAAAACAAGCTATGCGTAGTTTTTTGGGCTGTTCAGAATCCCTAAAACAAAGAATACAAGAATTCAACATCAAATAAAAACCCTGAAACTAGTTCAGGGCGACATTTTGCTGCTTTTTTCTTTGCCAAAGTATCTAGTAGCAGAAATTCAAAAATAATTCATCGCACATTTAAACCCAAAAATTCCATAAACACATTTTTTATGCTAAAATTGCTATGTAATTTCAAAGCCCGAGCTTTAAAAAAGGAGTTTTATGTCTAAAATAAACGTTTGTATTTCTTCTGACGACAACTATGCAAAATACTTGGGCGTAGTCGCAGCTTCAATTTTAAAAAATGCAAATACAGATGATGAAATTGCCTTCTATTTTCTTGATGGCGGAATAAAAGAAGAAAAAAAACAAGAAATTTTTTCCTTAAAAGAAATCAAAGATTGCGAAATGAATTTCGTCAAAGTCGACGAAGAATTATTTTCTCAATATGCAAAAATCAAAACTCATAAATACATCACAATTGCGACATATTACCGCCTAAAGCTCCCGACATTGTTGCCTTCGGTTGATAAAATAATTTATCTTGATTGCGACACTGTGGTAAATAGCTCCCTAAAAGATTTATTTGAAATCGACTTAAAAGAAAATTTAATCGCTGGCGCAAAAGACATAAACAAAAAAATGCTCAAGAAAAACCCAAGCTACGTGAACGCCGGAATGCTTGTTTTCAACTTAGCTCAAATGAGAAAAGAAAACACAGAAGAAAAATTCTTGGCTTGGACAAAAGAGAATTTTGAAACAATAAAAGTGGGAGATCAAACAATCTTAAACGAAGTCTGCAAAGGCAGAATTCTTCTTGTTAATGACGTTTGGAATGTTCAATCTTCTAATTTCACAAATCGCTCGAGCTATACAAATTCTCCAAAAATAATCCATTTTGTCTCAAAAAAGAAACCATGGCACTTTGCAAGCTTTTCATATCACAGGGATTTATATTTTAAATATCTTCAACTTACCCCTTGGAGGCTTTCTGAAGCTGAACTCAAGCATTGGACAAAAGACAACCAAATTGCTTCTTTAATAGAATATTTTAAATATCGCCCTTTGTTTTTCTTGAGGCCAAGGTTTTATGAAGCAATTTTTAAAACATACATTTTAAATTTTAAAAAAGGAAAAAATAATGTCTAAAATATTAGTAACAGGGGGCGCAGGCTATATAGGAAGCCACCTTGTTTTGGCGCTTTTAGAAGAAAACAAAGAAGTTGTGGTATTTGATAATTTTTCGACAGGCCACAAGGAAACTTTGGAAACTTTAAAAAAATATGGAAATTTGGAATACCTTGAAGGCGACTTGCTGAATTTAAAAGACATTAAAACGGTTTTTGAAAAATATGATATTTCTTGCGTTTTTCATTTTGCTGCTTTTTCTCAAGTGGCGCAAAGCGTCAAAAACCCAAGAAAATACTATCAAAATAACGTCATCGGCACATTGAATCTTTTAAATACAATGCTTGATTTTGATGTTTTAAAAATTGTTTTTTCTTCCACGGCTGCAACTTATGGCGAGCCTAAATATATTCCAATCGACGAATTTCACCCACAAAACCCAATAAACCCTTACGGCCAAACGAAATTCATGATTGAAAAAATTCTTGATGATTACGACAAAGCCTATGGCTTAAAATCTGTTCGTTTAAGATATTTTAACGTCATCGGTGCCGACAAAAATTCAAGAATAGGAGAATGGCACAATCCGGAAACACACCTTGTTCCAAACATCTTAAAATCTACTTTTGAAAAAGGAAGAGTTTTTGAGATGTATGGCACAGACTATGACACAAAAGACGGCACTTGCGTTAGAGACTATATAAACGTTGAAGACTTAGCTAGAGCGCATATTTTAGCTTTAAAATATCTTCAAAATGGCGGAAAAACAGACTTTTTCAACCTTGGAACAAACGAAGGAATGACTGTGAAAGAAATTTTCGACATGGCAGAAATCGTGACAGGGAAAAAAATCGAAGTAAAAGTCATGCCAAAAAGAGAAGGCGACCCAAAAAGCCTTGTTGCAAACAACAAAAAAGCAAGCGAAGTTTTGGGCTGGGAATTTAAAAATTCTTTAAAAGATAGCATAAAAAGCGCATATTTATGGGAAGCAAAATTAAACGAGAAAAAGATTTAATTTCCCGTAAAGTTGAGATATAATCTGGGTTATGCGCGTTATCGCTTTGAAGTATTAAAATTGTAAAAAATGCATTTGTTTTTAAGATATATGGCAAAAAAGTTTTTTTAGAGTTTTTGTAGAAAATGCATAACTGGAAAAGTAAATTAAAAAATGAAAATTACCAACCTATTTGATAATATATTGGGGCTTTCAAGGCCGCAAACAAGAACTGTTCCTTTAAGAATGACTGCAACAAACCCAATAGCAAATCAAACAAATTTTTTAGAAGGACCAAAAGAAGATACTTTAGATTTTTCTATTGATAAAGCAAAAGAAACAGTAAAGCCACAAGCGCTTCAAGAAGAAAAACCCATAGAAGCAATCGCTATAGAAGAGAAAAGGCCAACGACTAAAATCACAAGAGATGGCTTTACGGGGTTAAGAGACAAAAGTTGTTTGTTGAGAAAACTTGATGAAAAAATCCAAGAAGCCTATCAAGAAGGCGAAACTTTAACTGTGGCGATGTTTGATATGGATAATTTTAAATCTATCAATGAGCTTTTAAGCTACGAAACAGGGGATGATTTTATCCAAGAAATCGGCCATTCCGTTCAAAATGTCGCAAGGGAAAATAATCTCGGGTCCTATCGTTTTGGGGGCGAAGAATTTGTTATTATCTTAAAAGGAAAATCAAGAACAGAAGCGGAAAAAATATGCACCGAAGTACAAAGAAGAATAACTTCTAACGAATTAATTTCGCATTATTCTGAAATATATACAGATAAAGCAAAAGGCGTCATTTCTGAATGCATGGATACTCAATGTTATGCTGATCAAGTAAATCGCACAAAAACTAAAATTGAGGTTTTGAAGGAATTAATGAGCAAAGACTCTTCTTTGAGCATGAATGATACAGTTCAAGAGTCTTTGGCTTCAAGCAAACATGAACTTGCAATATTATACAAGAGCATTTTGAGGACATTGGCAAGAGACGAGAAAAACCAAGCAATTTCAAACAAATTATATGCGTATATATATCTTCTTGAAGTCGGAGACGAGGAAGATAGAAGAGGAATAATATATAACGAAGAAGTTAATAATTATATTTCAACTAAACTTGAAAAAACGGCACAAATTGCTTATGCAAAGACTTGGCTTAATGATTACAAGAAAAATGGCGGTTTTACTATCACTTGCGGCATAATCGAGATGACTCCTGAATTTTTGAAAAATGCAAAAGCAAAAGAAGTGATAGATGAAGCAGGCGAAGTCTTGAAAAACGGAAAGCACACGCAAAAGGGCGGAGTTTATTTCAGACTTTTAAAATAAACCTAACGAAACACTTTTTGTAATTTTAAACTTTATGATAAAATCATATTATCTTGGAGTTTAATTTTGTATGAAGGGTTGCCTTGAATGGATAAAGCGATTGATAATTATTTTTCTTTGTTAAAAGAAACGATAGATAAATTAGATAAGAATTCTATTCAAGAATTTGTTGAAGAATTAAAAGAAGCAAGAAAAAAAGGCAAAAACATTTTTATTATGGGAAATGGCGGTTCTGCTGCGACGGCGAGCCACTTTGCTTGCGACTTTAATAAAGGTTTAAATAAAGAAAATAGTGACGCACGTTTTAGAATAATCCCCTTGAGCGACAATTTGACTACAATTCTAGCTTATTCTAATGATTTTCATTACGATGAAGCATTCAAAGAGCAACTTAAAAATTTCTTAAAAAAAGAAGATATAGTGATAGGGATTTCCGGAAGCGGAAATTCAAAAAGTATTTTAAATGCTATTGAATATGCAAAAAGGCTTGGTTCAAAGACGATAGGTTTTACAGGCTATGACGGAGGCAAATTGAAAAACATGGTTGATATTTCAATCCATGCTCCGGTTTGTAATATGCAAATAGCAGAAGATATACACATGTCTATTTTCCACATGCTCTATAATATTTTTGATTTAATGGAAGAATAAAAAACAAAAAGCGAGGTTTAATTTATTCCTCGCTTTTAATATGCTAGAAAGTTTAAATAATTTTTTATAACAAAAATTGTGTTCCAACGACGATTTTGTGCGAATCGTGTTTTCCGTCGTTTTGGCAATAAATATAGTTTAGAACAACTCTTAAAGTTTGCCCCAAAATGAAATAATTTAAGCCTGCCGTGTATTCTCTTGAGTTGTTGTGGGCGATTTTTTTGTTGCTATCAAAGTCGTCATATCTTAAAAGCATTTGTAGCTTTTTAGTTAACATGTAAGTCAAAGTGACGTTGTAGCCCCAGCGTTTTTTGTCTGTGAGCCCGCTTGCCCCGTTTGAGCCATCTGCCCAAGCAAATTCAGACAAAAGGCCAAATTTTTTGTAGTCATATTTTAAAGCAGCAGATGTCACGGTATAGTCGACGTTATTTCTTCTTCCGCCTTGGATACCGCCTCCCATTTTGAGGGTTCCATATCTTCCATCTGTGTTTGCTAAAGGTTTAAAATCTGCCCAAGCAATACCTTCGACCCCTGGGAAAAATTCGCTATACCAAGTGTCTGAGCTATAGCCTTCTAAGTAATAATCCATATATTTATAGCTGCCGTTGATTTTAAGTCCGGTTTTTCTTATGTTTCCAAAGTTTCTTGCAATTTGTGTTCTTGCGATGAAAGGAACGGTAAAAGCACTTTGAGCGCCTTCATAGCCCACCGTTGGCCTATATGTACCAAATGTGATTGTGTGGTGCGGAATTCTTTTTGTTTGCACCCAAGCGTCCAAGACAAACCTATGCCAAAAGTTTTGGTGAATGTCTGGGGTGAGGTTGAACAACAAGTTATAGCTTTCTTTTTCGCTTCTGAATTTACCTTTTAGCCCGAGGTTTATTGTATTATAGTCGTAATCAAAATTAGAATTGTTGTCGATTTTTTCTGTCCAATTCATCAAGTTGCTTAATTGGATTGTATTTTCTTTGATTGGCCCTCTTTCAAAGTGTTGCGTCAATTGGCCTTTAAACATACCATCTGCGCTATTGATATCATAATCTTTTTCGATTATTCCTTGCAAAACAGATTTAAATTTTTTTTCTTCTTCTAAAGTTAAAGTTTTCTCTTCTTTTTGTTGTTCTTCCGGTTCCAACAAAACAGGTTGTTCAAAGTTTTCTTCGGCTTTTTGTGTAGTTTTTGTGTCTGCGAGTTTTTGCTCTTCTTTTTGTATTAAGATTTCCCCTTTATCTAGGGCAAACGCACAAGATAACAGGGAAAAAAGCGCTATAGACAATATTATTGTTGTTTTTTTCATTTTCTTTCAGCTATTATAATCTTTTGTATTCTAAATTCTAGCATAAAAAAGCGGCGTTATATGCGCCGCTTTAATAAAAATTATTAATCTTGGTTTTCTTGTTTGTGGTCGTCTTTTAAGTATGCAATCCAGAAAAGCAATACTACGAAAACCAATGCCCCGATTATATTACCAACTGTAACAGGGAATAGGTTGTTTACAAAGAATGTTTTCCAAGTCAATGTTGCAAGTTGTGGGTCTGTTAAACCAGAAGCAGCAACAACCGATGGGACGTTTTTCATTAAAATTCCAGATGGAATAAAGAACATGTTTGCAACACTGTGTTCATATCCTGAAGCAACGAATGTCATGATTGGGAAGAAGATAGCGAAAATTTTACCGATAACTCTTTTTGAACTTGTAGCCATCCAAACAGCCAAACAAACCAACCAGTTACACAAAATGCCTCTGCACAAAGCTTCAACAAAAGAAAGATTAACTTTCATGTGAGCGTTGATGATAGTAGTTGCGCCTAATAAATCGTGGTCGTTGTGGCAAACAGCGCCAAAGAAAACTAATAAAGCCAATAAAATTGAGCCTACGAAGTTTCCAACATAAACGATTGACCAGCTTCTTAATAATTTAGCCCAGCTGATTTTCTTTTCGATAACAGAAAACATCATCATAACGTTGCCTGTGAACAATTCTGCTCCGGTTAAAACAACCATCATCAAGCCTGCTGCGAAAACCATAGCTCCCATTAATTTAGAAGCACCCCAACCAAGGATTTCAGCTTCGCCAGTAGAAACAGTCAAGCTAACTTGCGCCCCATAAGCGATGAAAGCGCCGGCTGCGATTGCTAAAACAAACATTTTAGATTTGCGATATGCCGCTTTTGTTGGCATTACTTTTTCACTAAAGCCATGTGCGACTTCGTTTGGTGCCAAACAGTCTTTGTTGTCATTTGACATAATAAATTACTCCTTTTTAATTAATTATCATTAATGCTTTTTTCTGAAATTATGTTCAGACGAAAAAAATTGTATTCCTTTAACGTAGAATTTCAATAGGGTTTGAGTAAATTTTAAAATTATTTTTTTATATTTTAAGTTTTTTAATTATTTATCGCAGTTTTAGTAAAAATTTATTCATATTTTTTAATTTTTCCTTGATTTTTTGTTCTATTTTAAATAAAATTATGTAGAATAATTGCCTAAAGTGGCTTATGTGTGCCACAAGGGCTCAGACAAAAAAGGAGAACAAAATGCCTAAAATGAAAACACACCGTTCTGCAGCAAAACGCTACAAATTAACTGCTACAGGAAAAGTTTTACGTCAAAAAGCTGGTAAAGGACACTTGCTTGCTCACAAATCTCCCGCTAGAAAAGGAAGATTGTCAGGCACAGTTGAAGTGTTTGAAGGAAACTTAGCAATGATTGCTAAAGAATTACCATACAAAAAGAAATTTACCAGATAGGAAGGACATAAAACAATGAGAGTTAAACGTGGCAACGTATTAAGAAAAAGACATAAAAAGATTTTAAAACTTGCAAAAGGTTTCCTTGGCGCAAGATCTAGAATCTTTAAAGTAGCAAACATTGCTGTAATGAAAAAATTGAAATACCAATACAGAGACAGACGCGTTCTTAAAAGAAACATGCGTTCTCTTTGGATTGTTAGAATCAATGCAGCAGTTCGCGAATTAGGCTTGAGCTATTCTAAATTTATGAATATGTTGAAAAAAGCTGATATTCAAGTTAACAGAAAAATGTTGGCTGACTTAGCAGTTAATGAACCTGAAGCTTTTAAAGTTTTAGTTGAAACTGCACAAGCTGCAAAATAGTCTTTAATGGCGTAAGGTTTTCTTTGCGCCATTTTTAAATTTGTGTCGATGTGGCGGAATGGTAGACGTGCATGCTTGAGGTGCATGTGGAGAGATCCGTGGGGGTTCAAGTCCCCCCATCGACATTTTTTATTGGAAAATATTTGTTTTTTTAAGTGGGGATGAAGAACCCCCCTATTCGCGCTGTTGCGCGAAACAGCGGGGTTTAAGCGCGAGCGAGCCAAGTGTTGTTTTAGCGCAAGCATGGAATTTATAAGACGAAGCGCTCAAAACAACACGTTTAACGCGAGCGAGCAAGACAGTCCCCCCATCGACATTTTTTATTGGAAAATATTTGTTTTTTTGTAGAATAGCTTAAAAGCGGAAATCCTCGCTAAATAAATCTTTTTCGAGCTTGGTTTTTGGATAATTTTCTTTTAAATACCCCTTGATTTTTTGATAAATCGCTTTATGGTTATTTTTAATTGAACAAATAACAATATCCGGGTTTAAATTTTCTAATTTTTCAATTGGTAAAATCTCATATTTTCCAAAAAATTTCTTTGAAGGATTTTTGTCTACTATAGCTAAAATATTGTCGTCTTTGATTTTATATTTTTCAATGAATTCTTTTAAAAACAAGCTTGCGCCCCAAAAGACAATTTTAGAAGAAGAATTTTCTTTAAGCGCTGCATTGAATTTTTTAAATAATTTATATTGTTTAAGCTTTTTTAAAAGCTTTTTGAATGGGTTTTTCTTAAAGCATATTAATAAAAATTGGAAATATTTTTCTCTTAAAAATTTCCTCAATGAATATTTTTCTTTAATTTCAAATGCGTTTTTTAGCCACAATTTCGCTTTTTCTTTTTCGTTTTCAGTTTTTGTGAGGAAGTTTTTGTAATCTATATTTTGAAATAAATTTTTAGAATTTTTTATTTCTTCATAATTTTCAAAAAAGATAAAATCAACATTGAATTTTTCTGCTAAATTTTTAAAGCGGCTTTCGCCTCTTTTCTTGTTTAAAAGGCAAATAATTTTTTTGTTGAAAATTAAAGCAAAACAGGTGCCATGGAAAGAATCGGTTACAAAATATTTTGAATTTTTAATGGCAGAAAGAAAATATTCTGGAGAATGGTTCGAATTTGCCAAATTTTCTATTTCTAAACCATATTTATTTTTCAAAAAATCAAGTATTTTTTGCGTCTCTTCGCTTTCGTCTAAAATATAGCTTACGATTTTGCCTTGCGTTTTTGCTTTCCCCCCTGCTAAATTTTCCCAAAAAGAGAAATCAAGTAAGAAAACAGGGTCCAAGATATCTTCTGCTTTTGCGCCAAAATTTTTACATATTTTTGTGCCAGAGCTTTCTCTTGTAGAGATTGCGCTAAATCTTTTTAAGGAATTTTTGAAAAGATGTTTTATAAAGAAATTTGCTTCGTCAAATTTATCTTTTCCAAAGCTTGCGCTAAAAGCGATTTTTCTTTTTTTAAGGTCACAAAAAGAAAGAGTGTAAGCTAAAAATAGTCCGTCTTTTTTGGTTAGCATATATCTAAAGACTTGGTCTGTTCCGACTACAAAATTATTTGTGCAATTGTTTAATTCTTTTAGTTGCTTGAAATTGCTTATTTTGTGGGTCAATTTTAAATTGTTTTGCACAAAATTTGAGCAAAAATTGGAAAATTGGTTTTTAGGGTCGTAATTTAAAATATTAAAATCATAACCTTCTGTTAAAAAGAATTTTTGAATGGCAAATGCGGACAAAAGCGCGCCATAGTTGTTTTTAGCCCACCAGAAATTCAAGATAATTCCATCATATTTTCTCTCAAGCGAAGTTTCTAGGTTTTCTAAGATTGGCTTTTTATTTAATTCTTCGAAAAATTTTTCTCTGTTTGGGTGCTTTGTGATTGGTTTACAAACATTATTAAAAACCGCGTCAATTATTATTCTCTTTTTAAAAATCAGAGGTTCGATTTTTTGAAATAATTCTTTTCCTTTTTTAGAATTCGCGATGACCAAAGAAACTCCGTTATTGTTGTTTGTGTATTCAGGTGCAATTTTTTCAATGCCCCAAAAGTCCCCCAAGGTCACGTCGCCTGTCCTTTTTAAGGTTCTATATTTGCAATCATAACAAGAGTCATTTAAAGTCAGATTTTCCATAAATGCTCTATAATATAAATTTTCTTTGTAGACTTTAGATATTTTTGAATTGTCTTTAAATTCTATTAATAATCTTGGTATTGAGCTATATTTTTTATCTCTAAAATTTGCTGAAATTATTTTTCTTCCTTTGGAAACCTCTTTCAAATATTTTTCCCAAACTAAAGAAGAAGGTACGCCATGGCACAATAAATCAACCAAGTATAAATTGCTATATTCTTTTCCAAGATATGCTTTGAGCCCTGCGATTTGGCAAGGAGTGCCGCAAAACAACACTTTTTTGTTTTCTTCAAGCTTTTCTTTTGCTTCTTTAAAAGAATTTTTAATGTTGCTTTGAAGATATTTTGAAAAGCGCAATTTATATAAATCTTTTTTGTTATCAACAAAAATATGCTCAACTTTTTTAAAGCTTTCGTCAAAAGAAGCGCCAAAAACTATGCCACCTTCTTCTAAGATATAATTCGCTAAAAGCGCAAATATTCCTCCGGAAGAGCTCTTTTTATATTCACCTTCTTTTGAATATGCTGCAAAGCAAAATTTTTCGACGTCGTTTCTTAAATCTATATTGCTTTCTTTGGGGCAAATTCTTTTACATTTGCCGCAATTTTTGCATTTTTCAAGATTAATTTTAGGTTCATAAAACCCTTTTTTATTTTGAATTATCTCGATTGCGCCAAAAGGGCAAGAAGAAAAGCAAGCCAAGCAACCGGAGCATTTATCAGTTATTTGCATATTTTTCCCAGTCACTATCGATGATTTTTCTTGGGTTGTTTTTTAATCTATTTGGGTCGATATAGTCTGATTTATATCTTTTGTTTTCGATTTCCAATTTTTCAAATAAATCGTCAAAATATTCTTTTGCGTTTTTAATTCCAATCAATTCATAAATTTCTTTAATTCTTGATTTAACAAAGTCCACACCCCTTTGGTCGTTTAGAGTTTTTTCGTCAACATCTTTATTGTATTCGAGCAAGTTTCCAATATTCAAAGCGACAGCGTGCCCGTGGGGGATTTTATATTTTGTTGTGATTGAATATGACATAGCGTGTGCTGCTGTTGTTCTTGAGATATTTATCGCTTTTCCGGCTAAATTTGAGGCTTTTGCCATATTAAAAGAAGATTTATCATCTCCATTTTGAACATAAGGAATTATGTTGTCCTTGCAAAGCTCCATCGCAAGGCGCGCATATTCTCTGCTTTCTTTTGTGGATTTACAAGCAAAATAAGACTCAATAGCTTGGCAATATGCGTCAAGCGAAGTGCAAGCTTTTAGGTATTTTGGGTTTTTTTCAACTAAGCTAGAATCCACAATTGCAACATCAGGCAAGATTTTAACATCGTCGAGCGATTGTTTTTTTTGGTTTTCGTAGTAAACCGCAAATTGCGTAGCTTCAGACCCTGTGCCACAAGTGGTTGGAATTGCAATCAAGGGCACATCTAAAGCTTTTTTGAAGCGATAGATTTTTGCAAAGTCGATGACACTTCCGCCCCCGATTGCGATTATGAAATTAGGCTTAAAGTCAATAACTCCAATAGCTTTTTCGATTTCTTCGATTTTTGGGTTTGTTGAAAAGTCATTATAAAAATAAGGCGAGACTAAAGCGCTTTTTACATAATCTTCTATTAATTCAAAAGATTTTTTCCCAGTGAAAACAAGGGGGTTGTCTTTGTATTTTTGAAGGTTTTCAATGGCTCCTTTATAAATATATTCAACCTTATCAGCCATTTAACATCTCCATAAAAGCGATTTTGTTTTCTTTTGGGCTTTCTTTTGGCCTGCCCAAGTCCTCTCTTGCTCCGCAATTGACTTTTATTTCAAGCAAAGCTGTTTCTTTTAAATCGGCAAATTTTGGAAGAATGCGCTCTAGCTCTTCTTTGTTTTTTGCTTCAAAGGTGATATCATATAAATTTTTAAAATCTACCATGCCAGATACCGTAGGCTGCGCCCCTACTGAATCATGGGCATAGTTATTAAAAACTATATGTTTAAAATTCTTTAAATTTTTAGATTTAATCACAGGAACTGCACCATAATGCATTAAAAGCGCCCCGTCGCCATCAAAGCAATAGATATCTTTTTCGGGCTTTTCTAAGGCAATCCCTAAAGCGATAGAGCTCGCATGGCCCATTGAGCCCACAGTTAAAAAGTCGTGAGAGTGCTCTTTTCTTGCTTCATAAAGTTCTCTTGAAGTGAAACCTGTAGTTGAAACTATAACAGAATCCTTTGGAATAACGTCTAAAATTGTCTTAATCGCTTCTTCTCTTCTCATTTCAAAGTTGTTTGTTCTTTTGTTGATTAAATTATACTTGTCAAAAGAATTTTTTCTAACCACAAGGGCAAATGGTTTGCTCTCTTTTTCCATATATGAAAAAGCTTCTTTAAGCTGATTTTCATAATTTTCGTCAAGCACGGAATACTTTATTCCCATCGTCTCTAAAAGCGCTAAGGTGAGCTTTCCTTGTTTTATGTGCTGCGGCTCGTCTTTTGTGTTTGGCTCTCCTCTCCAGCCAATTAAAAACAAAGCTGGAATTTTATAGACGTCTTCATCAAGAAGAGAAAGAATAGGGTTCACGCAATTTCCAAGGCCCGAATTTTGCATGTAAACTAAAGCAGGGCGCTTTGTCGCAAGATAATGTCCGCAAGCAAGAGCGACAGCATTTCCTTCGTTCGCGCAGATTGTGTGGTTTTTGGAGTGATCTGTCACATAAGCGCAAAAGTTTTTAAGAAGGCTATCAGGAACTCCGCAAAAGCAATCTATGCCGTTTTCAAACAAGATATCGTAAAAATGCTTAGTATCTATCATTAACAGCCCCCTGGGATTAATGTCAAGATTTCTTTGATTTTCATGCAATATTCGTCTGAAGCTTCTTTACATCTATGGTTTTCTAAAATGCTTTTTGCAGCATTTACCATAGCAGGATACGCTGCTCTTAAAAGATGGTTTGCATAAATTACAATATTTATGCCGTTTTCCACTAATTCTTCTTCTTTGACATCAGCATAAGAAGAAGGCACCACAACCAAAGGTTTTTTGTTTGGAAGTTTGTTATAGATTTTTGTAAATTCTTTGATTTCATCAAAAGTCTTTTGTCTTGAATGAATCATAATTCCATCTGCGCCTGCGTCAAGATAAGCTTTTGCGCGTATGATAGCGTCATCTAGCCCTTTTTCTAAAATGAGGCTTTCAATCCTCGCAAAAATCATGAAATTATCTGTGACTTGGGCTTGTTTTCCTGCTTGGATTTTAGCTGCAAAGTCCTCTGGAGAATCTTGCGTTTGCTCTACTTCTGTTCCAAATAAAGAGTTTTTCTTGAGCCCTATTTTGTCTTCGATGATAATCGCAGAAACGCCTAGGCGCTCTAGGGTTTTAACTGTAAAAATAAAGTGCTCTTGAGGGCCTCCATTGTCTCCATCGTAAATTATCGGCTTTGTTGTGACTTCCAAGATGTCGTTTAAAGTAGACATTCTTGAAGTTGTGTCTAAATAGCCGATGTCCGGTTTTGCTTGCGCTGTGGCTTGAGTTAAAGAAGAAATCCAAATGCCGTCGAATTCGACTTTGCGGCCATTTTGTTCGATTGATGTGTTTTCCACAATTAAGCCGCTCAATCCGTTATGCGCTTCGCAGATGGTTACAATGTCTTTGCTGTCTAAAAGTCTTTTTAGCCTGTGGCTTCTGATTTCAGGAGTGGTGCCCACTTCTTTTAAAGATTTATTTAAATTTGTTGAAGAAATACCTTTTGTATAAGGAATATCGATGACTTCGCCACCCCATTCTTTTAAGGTGTCTATTATTCTTTGGCGAGTTTTTGCTTGGACCCCTGTTTTCCAATCGTCACCATGGAGCACGTAGTCCGGTTTGATTTTTAATAAATTAGGTACATAGTCAAGAGTTTCTTGAGGGATAACTTGGCTCACCCCTTTTACGTTTTCGACGATTACTTTTCTTTGCTCAAATGTCATGTATGGTAAGCGCTTATAAGAAGCGATTGCTTTATCTGTGAGCAAGCCCACTATGATTTCGCCTTCGCCATTTTTTTCTATGATTTTTCTTGCTTCGTTGATAATGTTTAAATGCCCGGGGTGCAATAAATCTGCGCTCATACCTAAATAAATTTTCATCGTCAAACTCTCTCTTTTTCTTGGAATAATTATATCATAAAGTTAATTAAGTATTTTTTGTGTTACAATTGTTTAAAATCTTTTGTTTGGACTTTAGTATTAAGGATTGAATTTGTGGAGAAATTTTTTTCAATTATTATACCTATTTATAATTGTGAAAAGTATTTGAATAAATGTTTAAATAGCGTGCTTTCGCAAACATTTTCTTCTTTTGAAGTCATTTGCGTAAACGATGGCTCTAAAGATAATTCTTTAAAAATTTTAAAAGAATATGAGGCAAAAGATAAAAGAATAAAAATCATAAACAAGAAAAATGAAGGCCAAGGAATAGCAAGAAACGTAGCTCTTGAAATGGCAGAAGGAAAATATGTCTTGTGCTTGGATTCTGATGATTGGCTTGAAGAAGGGGCGTTGAAAAAGCTTTTTCAAAAGCTTGAGAGCCTAAAACCTGATATTTTAATTTTTAATTATAAAAAATTTGATGAAACCACAAAAAAATCAAAAGAAATTTTTTATAACAAACCGTTTTATAAAAGGTTTGAAGAAAATCTTTTTTCAAAAGAAGAAGCAAAAGACATTCTTTTTTCTATTAATGCTTTGCCTTTTAAGGTCTATAGAAGGGAATTTTTAATAGAAAACGAAATAAAATATGCACCAACGCGCTTTATTGAAGACCATAGCTTTATGATAAAAGCTTTTCTTTTAGCGAATTCTTTTTGTTGTTTAAATGAATTTATCTCAAATTACAGAGTGCATTCAAACTCCACGACTTCTTTATCTTATAAACACATAGATACTTTTGAAAAAGTCTTTTATTTGTGCACAAATATTTTTGAAAAATATAAATTCGATGACGGCGCGCTTTTAGCTTCGTATTTGGAAAATCGAATGAAGCGCTTATGTTTTTATTTTTCTATAATGCCACTAGCTAAAAAGAAAAAATATTTTGATATGGCAAAAAGAATTGTAAAATATATTGATAAAACTTATGGTGCACGTTTTTTAAAAACTATTTCTCATAAATTTATGTATAGACAATTTTTGGAAAATAGTTTTTTGGGTTTTGAATTGACAAGAATTCAAATAATGTTTAATATAAAAATATTCGATAAAGTGGAAAATATGGCAAATTATCTCGATTTATATAAAAAAATACATTTAGATAGAATAATAAAAAATCTTGCAAAAAAATATAAAAATAAAAAAGTTGTGATTTATGGCGCAGGGATTATGGCAAGGGTTTTGTTCGAAAACTACGATTTAAAGGAACTTCCAATTATTGCCATTTGTGATAAAAGATTCAACGGAGACGAAAGCTTTTTTGGCTATAAAGCAATTTCTCCTAGTGCGCTTAAAGACTTAGATTTTGATGTAGTTTTGGTGTTGTTAAAGCAACATCGAAAAATAAAAGAATATTTAAAATATGATTTATTGTTTGATTTAAAAAAAGAAGATTTTAAGGTTGAAAGTTTTTTAAAATTGCCATTTGGTGTTGCTTTAAAGGAGTTATTTTTTTAAATGAAAAAATATAAAGAATTATATAGTGAAAAATTAAATGAATTTAAAACTCTTTCTTCGAGCCTTGAAGCCACAAAACTAAAGCCCGCAAAAGGGGCGCTTCGAGATCATCAGCTTAAAATTTTTGAATTTGCAAAAAAGATGATAAAAACATTTGATGAGCAAAAAATAAACTATTTTTTAGTAGGCGGAACCTTAATTGGTGCCATAAGGCATAAAGGCTTTGTGCCTTGGGACGATGATTTTGACCTTGGCATGATGAGAGATGATTATGATAAAATGCTCGAATTTTGCAAAAAAAATTATATTTCAATAGACCCAAAAGAAATTACATTCACCCCAAAAAATAGAACTTATGTTTGGGCAAAATATTTAAAAAAATATCCAAATAAAATAATTTATTCTAAAACCCCTCATCATACCCAAATCCTTTGTGGAGAAGATATTGAAAACTTTGTAAATATAGATGTTTTTCCCCATGACAACTATTCAAAAGATCTTGATATTGAAGAATATAATAGATATATGGAAGAAATTGCAGGAAAAAAATATACAATTGGAAGATATGATAAAGTTTTGGAATTTTTTGACTCCGAAAGGCTAAATAACCCTATTTTTGATAAATCCGGCCCAATAATTTTTTATGGATTGGATAACATTGATAATTATATTTTGTCAAGGACGGGCTTTTTTAGCTATGATATGATTTTTCCTTTGAAAAAAGCGAAGTTTGAAGATTTTGAAATTTCTATTCAAAACAAACCTCTTGAATTTGCAAGTCTTCAATATAAAAATTTTATGGAAATGCCACAAGATATTGAAATCTCCCCTCATATCAAAAGAAGAGAAAATGATTTGTTGAAAAATAAAATTGTGAATTTTAAAAGCTTTTTGGTTGGAGTTTTGGCTAAAATTTGCTATAAAAACGCAAACGAAGAAAATATCTACTTAAAACAATTTGTTTTAAGCGTCCTTAAAGAAGGGCTTTTAGAAAAAAAAGGCGAAGAAAAATATAAAGAACTTTTAGAAGAAATTAATCTAAAGCTCGAATTTCTAAAATCAATTTCTTAAAAACTTAGAAATTTCTTCAATGATTTTCGAAGAAGAATTTTCTTTTCCAAGCTCTAATTCTTCAAGGCAAGCTTGCCTTTCGGGCTTTTTATAATCATTTTTTTCAAAAATAAGAGAGTTTAAAATCTTTTCAAGCTCTTCTTTGTTTTTTGCTTGGTAATATGAATTAGAGATTTTTTGGACGCTTTCGTTAAATTCTGCCCCTTCTTTTGAAATCAAATGCACGCAAGGTTTTTTTGTAAATAAATACTCCGTTAAAAACGAGCCGCAATCTGTGATTAAAATAGACGATTTTTTAAGCAAAGGAATGTATGCTCCTGATAGAAAAACTTCCCCGATTTTTCCCCATCTATTAAAATATTCATCAACTTCTTTTTTGGACATAAAATTTGACGAAATCAAAAAATTGTATAACAAAGGGTGCGGTTTAAATACCCAATTTAGGTCTTTATTTTTAAAAGCAAAGTCTTGGATAAATTTTGCGCTCCAATCAAAAGTGGAAAGCCTGATGTTTTCTCCTGTCACGGACCAATGGGGTGCATAAATTATATATTTTTCTTCGTTTGGAGTTTTGTCTTTTAGAATTTCATCAATTTGAGGGTGACCCACAGAAATTAAATTCTTTCCTTCGTTTGGTATTTTTTTAGAAAACTCATCTTTAATGGATTCGTTTAAAACAAAATGCCCTGTGACATATTGATGGAAACGAAGTCCATATTCAAAAAACATCTTAGTTGTCGCAATGAAATATGGGACATAAAAAGTTAAAGCAAATTTAGAGCAAACAACGGGCCCTTGGGAGGTTTCTACGTACCAAGGGTGCTGATATATTATTATATCGGGCTTTGGCTTCATTTTTTCAAAAGGAATAAATTTATCTTTTGAAATATCAAAAGCATATTTGACCTTTATATTTTTCTTTTTGAAAAATTCATAAGTTTCTTTAACATCTTTTTTTGTTTGATAATTGAAGTTTTCTTTTGAAGCAGCGCACTTTGTGGCAAAAACAATAGGCTCGAAGCGTTCGTCTTTTTCCATTTGCTCATATAAGCTTTGGCATTTCCATTTCGAAGGGTCGTAAACATAAAAAGCAACGTTGAGCTTTTCTTTTCGTTCTAATTTTTGTTTTAATTTTATTTTGACTTTTTTTTGATTTTTTTCAATATAATTTAAATTTTTTTCGATTTTTGTGTCATATCCAAATTTCAAAATTTTTTCTTCAAGTTCTTTTGGAAAAAAACACTTGATAATCTTTGAAAGCCCTTCTGGGCTTGGGGTGCACAAGAAAAAAGTTTTAGCAAAAGATGTCATAACTTTTTTAAAATTCATAAAACTTTTTTCCTTGTTTTCTCCTTGAATATTGTGGGCTAAAACTAAGCATTTGTCAAATTCAAGGCTGAATTATTAAAAATTACATATTTAAAACACGCTCTACGTTTTTAATGGGTAAATATAAGAAGGCGCTTTTTGGGCCGGTGTAATGACCTGTTTTTTCTAGGTTTTTCATGCCTTCTTCGATTTCTTTTTGAATTTTTTTAGTTGGGCATTTGAAGCCTAATTTATAATAAAAAGGAATTGGAGTCCCTTTTGAGCGGTCTATTGTTGTGGCTTCTAGGGCTATTTTTCCTTTTAAACCTAATTCTTTGCTTAATTCTGCTACTTTTTTGACTGCTTCTGTGCCAGAGCCCGAGCCTTCTCCCGTTAAATGGCTGATATAAAGACAATGTGCTTTTCCATTAAAGTCTAAATATTCTTTTGGAAAATCGCTTGTTTCTCTTCTATCAAAGTGCCTTTCAAAGCAGCGCAAATTTGCTTTTTTTCCTTGAATATCGACTTTTATTGTATAAAGTTCGCCATAAGATTCAATGTTCACGATAGGCTTTTTTGAAATAGTTTTTTGTGAAATTTGAATAGATTCTTTTTCGGCTTCAAAGGGCAGTTGCTCTCCTTTTTTTAGCTTTTCTTTTTGTTTTGAAAAAGGGGCAAAAATGCTCAAGAAAGAAAGCTTTTGCCTTGTTTTAAGCGCGTTATGGTCTTGTTTTTCTTTGTTTTTGCGTGATAAAATTACCTCGTCAATTTTTTCGGAGGGAAAATGATGTGCCTTAAAGGAAATTTGGCTTTGAGCTTGCTTTTTTGGAGTTCTTAAAAGGCTGTTATTAATGTTATTTAATGCTATTGGCATTTTGACCTTTATAATCTAAAATTAAATTCGCGCGAATAGTTTAATTATATAATGCTTCTAAATAAAATTTTTTGCTTGAAAAAAGCCGCAAAAAAAATATTGCGGCTTTAGTGTAAATTTAAAATGCTATTTGCTAAGCAAGTTATCTAGGCGCTCCATTGCTTCTTTTGTTGCTTCTTTTGTGCCAAAAGAAGTTAATCTAAAGAAGCCTTCGCCATTTTCCCCAAAGCCAGAGCCTGGGGTGCCCACAACTTGAATATTTTCTAATAAATAGTCGAAAAATTCCCAAGAGGACATGTTATTTGGGCATTTTAGCCAAATATAGGGAGAATTTATTCCACCTGTGAAATAAATGTCGTGTTTTTTTAAGGTTTGGGCAATCATTTTTGCGTTTTCTTTATAATAATCTATGTTTTCTTTGATTTCTTTTTGCCCAGCTTCTGTATAAATCGCTTGTGCGCCTTTTTGGACAATATACGCAACGCCATTAAATTTTGTTGTTTGGCGCCTTAGCCACATTTTGTTTAAGCTCATATCTTCAAAAACAAGCTCTTTAGAAACCACAGTATAGCCGCAGCGCGTCCCTGTGAAGCCTGCAGTTTTTGAATAAGAACAAAATTCAATTGCACATTTTTTTGCTCCTTCGATTTCAAAAATACTTCTTGGCAAGTTTTCGTCTGTAATGAAACATTCATAAGCGCTATCAAAAAGAATAACCGCGTTATTTGAAAGTGCATAATCGACCCATTTTTTAAGCTGCTCTTTGTTATATGTTGCTCCTGTTGGGTTATTTGGAGAGCAAAGATAGATTATATCTGCATTTATGGAATTATCAGGCAAAGGCAAAAAGTCGTTTTCTTCATCTGCTTTGATAAAAACAATTTTTCTATCTTGCATTAAGTTTGTATCTACATATACAGGGTATACTGGGTCTGGGATTAAGACAGTGTTGTCTTTGTCAAATAAATCTAAGATGTTTCCAAGGTCAGATTTTGCGCCGTCTGAGATGAAGATTTCATCTAAATCAAGCTCAACATTTCTTTTTTTATAATATTTTTGAATTTCTTCTTTTAAAAAGCTATAGCCTTGCTCTGGGCCGTAGCCATGGAAGCCTTCTTTTTCGCCCATTTCTTCACTTGCTTTTTTAAGCGCCTCCACAACGCTTTTGCACAAAGGCTTTGTGACGTCTCCTATTCCTAGTCTTATGATTTTTTTATCTGGGTTTTCTTTTGAATATTCGCTCACTTTTTTTGCGATTGTGGAAAAAAGATAGCTTTCTTTGAGCTTTTGATAATTTTTGTTGATTTTCATATTTCCTCTTTTCTTCTTTTGCTCTGCTTTTTAAATTTTTCTTATTTGGGACAATAAAAATTTCGTATAGTCGTTTTTTGGGTGGTTGAAGATTTCTTCTGTCGGGCCAAATTCTGCGATTTTTCCTTTGTCCATGACGGCAATTTTATCAGACAAATATTTCACTAAATTGAGATCATGGGAAATGAAAAGGATAGTTAAATCGAGCTTTTCTTTTAATTCTATCAAAAGATTAATCACTTGAGCGCTTATCGAAATATCAAGAGCGCTCACAGGCTCATCTGCCACAACGAACTCCGGCTTTAAAATAAGAGCTCTTGCGATTGCAATTCTTTGCCTTTGACCTCCGGAAAATTCGTGCGGATATTTTTTTAAATCTTCCTTAGATAAACCCACAAGAGAAATTGTTTCATAAAGTCTTTCAAAGTTTTCTTTTTTTGTTTTGAAGATTTTATGGATTTTTAAAGGCTCAAGCAAAGTCTCTTCAATCTTCATCTTTGGGTTCAAGCTCGAATAAGGGTTTTGAAAGACCATTTGGATTTTTTTTCTGTAGTTAAAAGTTTCTTTCTTGTTGAAATTTAAAATATTTTCTTTGTCGTATAAAATCTCGCCTTCATCTGGCTTTATTAATTTTAAAATACAATTGGCTAAAGTCGTTTTTCCGCAGCCCGATTCGCCCACTAAAGACACGATTTCACCTTTATTTATTTTTAAATTGATGTTATTTAAGACAAGATTTTCTTCTTTTTTTGGGCTTAAGAAGTCTTGTTCTTGTTTATATACTTTTTTTAGGTTTTTTATTTCGATTAAAATATTATCCACGTTTTAATTATAGCAAATTTAGAAAAAAAGTGCTTTAATAGATATATTAATATTTTTAAAAATAAAATAATTTAGAAGGATATAAAGGGATAAAAAATGAGAAGTGACAAATTGAAAAAAGGAATTGAACATGCGCCCCACAGAGCCTTATTATATGCCGGAGGGATTTCCGATTTAAACATCAAAAAACCTTTTATCGGGATTGCGAGCTCTTTTTCTGATTTAGTTCCGGGGCATGCCGGCATGCGCGATTTAGAAAGACAAATCGAAAAAGGTATCCATTCAAATGGCGGTCAAGCCTTCATTTTTGGCGTTCCTGCCGTGTGCGACGGGCTTGCTATGGGTCATTGCGGCATGAGATATTCTCTTCCTTCTCGCGATTTGATTGCAGATTGCGTAGAGACTGTGGCTTCCGCTCACCAACTAGATGGACTTGTGCTTCTCACTAATTGCGACAAAATTACCCCTGGCATGCTAATTGCTGCTTTAAGGTTAAATATCCCATCTATCATTGTGACTGCTGGCCCTTCTTTAGAAGGCCATTGCAAAGGCGAAACATTGACATTTATAAGAGGCTCCTCAGAGGCTGTTGGAAGATATAGAATAGGGGATATCTCAAAAGAAAAACTAGACGAAATGGTGCACTATGCTTGCCCTACTTTTGGCTCTTGCCAAGGATTATACACGGCAAACACTCTAGCTTGTCTAACTGAAGTTATGGGTATGAGCTTATCTGGTTGCGCCACAGCAAGCGCTGTTTCAGCCAAGAAAAGAAGAATTGCTTTTGAATCAGGTTATGCAATTTGTGATATCATAAAAGAAAATATTCTTCCAAGAGACGTTATCACAAAAGACTCTATTAAAAACGCGATTGTTGTAGACTTGGCTTTAGGCGGCTCCACAAATTCAATTTTGCATTTGCTTGCAATCGCTAAAAGTGCAGATATCGAGCTTTCTTTAGACGATTTTGAAGAATTGAGCTTTAAAATTCCTCAAATCATAAAATTAGATCCATCAAGCACTTTGACTATGACCGACCTAGATAACGCTGGAGGAATTGCTGGCGTATTTAAAACATTGTTTGGAAAAACTCCGGAATTTAAAGACACAGCAAATGTTATAGGTCAAAAAGTCTCTGAAATTGCAGAGCATGCTTGGGTGGATAATTCTGTAATTCATACTTTAGAAGACCCAATCACAACAAGCCCGGGGCTTGCGATTTTGCATGGCAACCTTGCACTTGATGGCGCAGTTGTGAAAATTTCTGGCGTTGATAAAGATGTATTTGAATTTTCTGGGGTTGCTAAAGTCTTTAACCACGAAGAAGATGCTATGAAAGCGATTGAAGATGATGTAGTGGTTGCAGGTGATGTTGTAGTTATCAGGAACGAAGGCCCTAAAGGCGGCCCTGGCATGAGAGAAATGCTTGCTCCAACAAGCCTTTTAGTTGGAAAAGGTTTAGGAAAAAAATGCGCTCTTATCACAGACGGCAGATTTTCAGGCGGAACAAGAGGGCTATGCGTTGGCCACATCGCTCCAGAAGCCGCAATAGGTGGGCCTATCGGGCTTATTAAAGATGGAGATATTATTAAAATTGACATCAACAAAAGGCTTATAAATTTAGACATAACTGAAGAAGAAATGCAAAAAAGAAAAGCTGAATTTAAGCCATATATTAACGAAGTTCCAAAAGGATATTTGTCAAAATATCAAAGAAACGTTTCTCAAGCTAATTTTGGCGCGATTGCAGAATAAATTCTTCAAAATTTAACTCTATTCAAAATTAATTCTATCCATAAAAAAAACGGCTAATTTGTGAACAAATTAAGCCGTGATGGATAGAATTAGTATTACGGAGTTTATAGAGGAGTTTACATGCTCTTTAACAGTCCTCAAAAAAATTAGTTGCTAGTTTTTTTATGAAAAGTCAATTTTATTTACAAAAATTAACATAATTTTTTAAGTATTGTTATTTTTTTGACAAATTTTAAATTATAAAATATCCTACTTGTATGCTTATTATGGGAATAGACCCTGGGATAGGGATTACAGGCTATAGTTTTGTGGAATATGAAAATGAGAATTTTCATCTTTTGACAAGCGGCTCAATCCAAACGGACAAAACTGCCCCTCACCCAAAAAGGCTTTTGGAATTAAAAACCGATATTGATTTTTTGATTAAAAAATATGAGCCTGATTGTGCTTCAATCGAACAGCTTTTTTTCTTTAAAAATCAAAAAACAATTATCCCAGTAGCCCAAGCAAGGGGTGTGATTTTGCTTACTTTAGAGGAAAATAAAATTCCAATGTTTGAATACACTCCTCTTGTCGTGAAGCAAACTATAACGGGCCACGGCAGGGCGGACAAAAGAGACGTTAAAATAATGATTCAAAATTATATTAAATTAGATGAAAATATTAAATTAGATGATACAATAGATTCTGTTGCGCTTGCAGTATGCCATGCGCAAAATTCTAGGTTTAAGGAGGAAATTAAATGAACGAGCTTGTGATTAAAAGAACTTCAATTTTTTCTTTGATTTTAGGTGCGACTTTGGGGCTTGTGGCTTTGATTCCTGCTTTGATGGGGCTCGCTCTTTTTGTTTTGGCTTTTATTTGCCCTGTTATCATAATTTCATATATGAGAGCAAAAGAAAACTTTTTTGCAATTTTAGACACTCAACAAGGTGCCACAATCGGGGGCTTAATTGGCTTTTTTGCTACGATTGGCTTTTTTATTTCATTTTGCCCGATGGTGATTTTGCTTCATTTGATTTTTAAAAGCTATTATACTTATGCGATTCCTTACATTATCCAAGACGCTTTTTGGTTATTTTTGATAATTGTCTTTATGGTTGGTATAATGTTTGCGATGACTTCTGCCGCTGTGGGTATGGGTGTTTCTTTTGTGATGGGGCGTTTTTTAGAAAAACCAAAAGAATATGACGCGCCATTGGATATTAAAATAGATGATTAAATTTAAAAAATAAAAGGAAAAAATATGGAAATTAAAAAAACTATAGAATGGGTTAAAACCGGCGAATTGACTGGCGTTTCAAGAATGATAGACCAGCTTATTTTGCCTTATGAATATAAATATGTTGATATTAAAACTTCAGATGAAATTTATGATGCAATTAAAACTATGATTGTGCGCGGAGCTCCTGCAATCGGTATCGCAGGTGCCCACGGGGTGGCGCTTGCGGCTATTGAAAATTTAAAGTCTGAAAATTTCTTAGCTGATGTTGAAAAAAAAGCAGATTATATAAATTCTTCTCGCCCGACGGCTGTGAATTTACACTGGGCAATTCAAAAGCAGCTTGATGTAATTAGAAAAAATCCTGATAAAACAAACGAAGAATTAACAAAAATGCTTATTGAAAACGCAATTAAGCTAGAAAACGAAGATATTGAAATAAATAAAAAAATAGGCGAATATGGCTCTTGCGTTATTCCAAAAGGAGCTACAATTTTAACTCATTGTAACGCAGGCGCTTTGGCGACTGTAGGCTGGGGCACGGCTTTAGGGGTTGTAAGAAGCGCTTATGAAAAAGATAAAACAATTAAAGTTTTTGCGGACGAAACTCGCCCTCGCCAACAAGGTGCTCGTTTGACTACTTATGAGCTTACTCGAGATGGAATTGATACGACTTTATTAGCAGACACCATGAGCGCATATTTTATGGGCAAAAAAATGATAGATGTTGTGGTAGTAGGCGCTGATAGAATTGCTCTAAATGGCGACGCTGCAAACAAAATCGGCACATATCAAGTTGCAATTGCTGCAAAATATCATAATATCCCGTTCTACATAGCTGCTCCAAAATCCACAATTGACCCAAACATCAAATCGGGAGATGAAATTGTAATCGAATTAAGAAACAAAGAAGAAGTTACAATGATAAACGGAAAATCAATCTGTGCTCCAGAGGTGAATGTTATCAATGTCGGTTTTGATGTGACTCCAAACGAGCTAATCACCGGAATAATCACTGAATATGGCATTTTTAAACCTAGCGAAATCTCAAAACTCTTTGAATAGTTGAATTTTATTCTTTTACAAAATAAAATTACTATGATATAAATAAATATAGAAAATGTAAAAAATACAAAATAAGGAGATAAAACAATTAGCAAAAATGATTCAAGGGGCCAAGGCGAGCTCATCAACGAAAAAATTAGAGCCAGAGAAGTTAGATTAATTGATAACGAAGGTGTGAACCACGGAACTATTCCTACTCAAAAAGCCTTACAAATGGCTCGAGAAAGAGATTTAGATTTGGTTGTTGTTTCTGCAAATCAAGCTCCACCGGTTGCAAAAATTATCGACTGGGGTAAATACAAATATGAAGCAGAAAAAAAAGCCAAAGAAGCGAAGAAAAAGCAACACACAGTTGACATTAAAGAAGTTAAAATGCGCTATAAAATCGATGTGCATGACTACGAAGTTCGCTTAAAGGCAGCAAAAAAATTCTTGAATTCTGGAAATAAAGTAAAAGTTGTTATCATGTTAAGAGGAAGAGAAATGCAACATAGCCAATTGGCGCTCGACCTTATCAACAAATTCCAAGGAGAGTTTGAAGGAGAACCTGTTGTGGTTGAAAAGAAACCTCAAATGGAAGGAAGAAACGTGATAATGATTTTGGCCCCTAGCGCAAAATAATTCTTTAAAGGGTAAAATTATGCATGCAGATAATAAAAATGTCATAAGACTTTTAAAGACTGTGCGCGGCCAAGTGGAAGGCCTCATTAAAATGTGCGAAGAAGATAGAGATTGTATTGAAATTTCTAATCAAATCTTGGCTAGTCAATCTATTTTGAAAAAAATTAATTTTGACATTTTAAAAGGTCATTTCAACCATTGCATTAAAGAAGCGCTTGAAAAAGGTTCTTCCGATTGCGAACAAAAAATCGAAGAAGTTATCGCTGTTTTAAATAAAATGATAAAATAAATCATATAGATTTTTTAAAACTTAATCTCGCAAAATAAATTGTGAAAAACGCAATTAAAATAAGCGGGATTAAGTTTTTTATAACTACAATAAAATCCATATCTTTAAAATAAATCCCTTTTGCAATGAGCATGAAATAATAAATAGGATTTAATAAACATAATTTTTGAAAAAACAAAGGCATATCATATACAGGAGAAACAAAGCCGGATAACAAAACGCTTGGGGTTTGAAAAGTGAAAACGCCTAAAATTGCCATTTGCTGCGTATTTGAAATTGAAGAAATAAAGAGCCCAACGCCGGACAAAGAAACAAGAGAAACAAAAACACAAATTAAATATAAGAAAAAATTTCCTCTGAAAGGAATTTTAAAAATATAAATTGAAATTAGTGTGATGATAATAGTTGAAATAAAAGCTACAAATAAAGGTACTACAAGCTTTCCAAATAAAATTTCATCAATACTTAAAGGGCTCACAAGAAGCTTGTTCATCGTTCCCAATTCTCTTTCTTGAGAAATTGATAAAGAAGTGAGTAAAATGCACAAAACCATAGAAAGCATAACAATCAAGCTCACGATTAAAAACCAGCGATATTCTATGTTTTCGTTGTATTTGTTTCTTGTGATTATATTGATTTTACTTGTTTTTATGTCAAATTTTTTGTTTAAAAATTCGCTATAGTCGCTTGTGATTTGAGAAACATATCCAGAAATTATCCCAGAAGAATTTGTCTGGCGCCCGTCTAAGATTACCGCGACCGTTGCTTGCCTTTTTGAGATTATATTTTTATCAAAGTCGTTTTGGATAATGAGCCCTAGGTGGCTCCTTTTTAGATTAATATTTTTCTTAAAATCTTCGATATCTTTTTCAAGCCTAATTTTTTTGAACCATTTTGAGCTATAAAATCTTGAGATATATTCTCTTGAATAATAGCTATTTGAATAGTCCAAGATAGATAAATCTATGTTTTTCACTTCTAAAGTGATTGCATACCCAAAAACAAAAAGCTGCATTATAGGGGGCATAATGACAAGCGCTCTATTTTTTGGGTCTTTTAAAATATTTAAAAATTCCTTTTTGATTAAAGAAAAAATCCTTGTAATTCTTTTTTTATCCATTTTCCAACCTTAAATTGATATTTTTTAAAACAAGTAAAAATAAAATTACCCCTAAAATCCCAAGAAAAAATGAATTTAAAAGCACAATTTCTTTGATTGTTCCTGCCATAAATTCGCTTTGGATAAAAATTATAAAATATCTTGGAGGTAAAATTGTGGTCAAAATTTGAAAAATTTTTGGCATGGAGCTGATTGGATAAATAAGGCCGGATAAAAGCATTGCAGGTAAAAGCCCAAAAGAAAGCGCAACTTGAGAAGAAGAAAATTGTTCTTTGTAGTTTGAGCTGATTAAAAGTCCTATTCCAAGACAGCAAAATAAATACAAGCCCCCTACTAAAACAAGGATTAAGAAATTTCCTCTAAAGTTTATTTTAAAAATAAAAATGCAAATCAAAATGTTTAAAATATAAGATAAAATCCCTAAAACAAAATAAGGAAAATATTTTGAAATGACAAATTCTATTCTTTTTATTTTTGTAGAATATAAAGCCTCTATTGTCCCTCTTTCCCATTCTCTTGAAATCACAAGAGCCGTTAAAAGCATGCCGATTAAATTCATAGTGACAGCAAGTGACCCCGGCAAGATAAACTGGTGAGAATCAATGTTTTGGTTAAACCAATATCTCTCTTCTAAATTTATCAAAGCAGGCACTTGGTTGTTTTTGAATTCTGAATTATAAAACCAATTATTTAAAATTTGAATTGAATAATTTTGAACATAATTAGCTAAATTTGTCTCAGACCCGTCAACCACCACAAAAATATCTGCTATTTCTTTTCTTAAAAGTTTTCCTGTAAAGTCATTTGGAATTACTACTCCCCCTTTGATTTTCCCGTTTTTTAAGTCTTTTAAAAGGGATTTTCTGTTGTTATAAAAATCAGCTTTTATATATTTATTTTTGTCAAAAGAATTGATTAAAGTGGAGATTTTTGGGTTTAAATCGTCGTTTTTTATTCCAAGAGTGATTTTGACTGTGTCTAAATTTATGCTGTACCTATATAGGATAAGAATAATCAAAGGCAAAATAAAAGCAATTAAAATGCTCGAATAATCCCTTTTAATTTGCAAAAATTCTTTTTTAATGAGAGCCAAAGCAACTTTCAAACTAAGCTTCCTCTCTTGCTTTTTTGATTAATTTTATAAAAACTTCTTGCATGTTTTTAGAATTTGTTTTTTCAATTAAATTTTTGGGATTGTCTAGAGCGACTATTTTGCCATTAAAAAATAAAGAAATTTTGTCGCAAAATTTTGCTTCTTCCATAAAATGTGTCGTAACAAGGACGCTCACCCCTATAGAAGAGAGCTTTTTGATATGCGCCCAAAATTCCATTCTGTTTATCGGGTCGACTCCGCTTGTGGGCTCGTCTAAAAATAAAACGCTCGGCTCTTGAATAAGAGCGCTTGCTAAAGATAATCTCTGTTTTAGCCCCAAAGGAAGAAGATTTGAGATTGTGTTTTTATATTCTTCAAGCTCAAACAATTCAAGCATTTCTTTGATTTTTTCTTTCTTTTTTGCCCCAAAAAGCCCATATACCCCAGAAAAAAAATCTAAATTATCTAAAACGCTCAATTTTGAATATAAAGAAAATTTTTGAGTCATATATCCTAAGTGTGCTCTTGCTTTTTGAGGTTCTTTATCAACATCAAACCCCATCAAATATCTTTTTCCTTTTGTGGGTTTTAAAAGTCCGCACATCATTTGAAAAGTCGTGGATTTTCCTGCTCCGTTTGGGCCTAAAAGCCCGAAGATTTCGCCTTTATTAATGCAAAAAGAATTATTTTTCACAGCCCAAAAATCCCCAAATTTTTTAGACAAATTGTCCGCTAAAACGCAACAATCTTCTTTAATCAAATAAACATTATAATTTTTTGTAATTGTGCTTTCTTTTTGGATAAATCCGCCCATCAAATCTATCACATTTTTTTCAAAAATCTCATAGTTTTCTCCTAAAGCTTTCGTCTTTCCTTTGAAAATTATTTTTCCTTTGTCTAAGATAATCGTCTCGTCAAAATTATAAGCTTCATCTAAATATGAGCTGGACCAAATGACGCTTGTGTCTTTATTTATCATTTTTTTCACAAGTTCCAATAATTCTAGCCTCGATAAAGGGTCGACTCCGACGGAGGGCTCGTCTAAAACAAGGAGCCTTGGTTCCCCTAAAAGAGCGCATGCGAGCCCGAGCTTTTGTTTCATGCCTCCTGAAAGGTTTTTTGCGAGCCTTTTTGTAAAAGGTTTTAGCTTTGTGAAATTTAAAATTTCTTCAAAATCTTTTTCGTTTCTTTTTAACTTTGAATATAAATTCAAATTCTCTTCCACGGTTAAATCTTCGTAAAGCCCAAATTTTTGTGGCATATAGCCCAAAAAATCGACAAAATTTTCTTTATTTTCTGAATTAAATCCTAAAGTGGTGATTTTTCCTGAGGTTTTATTTATGAGCCCCACAATCGCTCTGATTAAAGTTGTCTTTCCTGCCCCATCTGCCCCTATCAAAGCGACGATTGAACCTTTTTTGATTTCAAAATTTATATCCAAAAGCACATTTTCTTTGTCGAATTTTTTGTATAAATTTTTGGCGATTACATAATTGTCCATTTTCTTTTTCCTTGTTTTTTAAATCAAACATAATTGTTGTGGGCATTCCTTGTTTGATAAATTCGTCCGGATTTTTTATATAAACTCTTATTCTATAGACCAAGTCGCTTCTTAATTCTTCGCTTTGGACGATTTTTGGACTAAATTCTGCAACAGGAGAAATATAACCTACATAGCCTTCATATTCTCTTTTTTTGTTTGTGTTGGGGTCTGTGGAATCTGTTAAAACTTTTGCTTTTGAGCCATATTTAATATTTCCAAAGTCGTTTTCTGAAATATATGTTCTTATCCAAATAGGTTCTTTGAGGTTTAAAACGTATACAATTTGCCCTTTTGAGACCCTCGCCCCTTTTTCTTCGCTTCTGGTTGAGATTATTCCTTCTGATGGAGAATATAAAAACGTGTGCTCAAGCTGGTTTTTGTCAAAATCTCTTTGAGCAAGGCTCAGCTTAAAATCTGCGCTTGAAGAATTTTTGTTGTTTAAAAGAGTGTCGCATTCTTGTTTTGAGATTATTCCATCTTTGCAAAGAGGGTAATTTCTTTGATATTTTAAAGTGTCATCTTTCATTTTTGCGTTTTTTGAAATTGCTTCAAAGTACGCTTTTTTATATTTTGAAAGGAAATCTTTTTCGTCTAGGCGCGCTAAAAGCTCTCCTTTTTTCACAAAATCTCCCTCTTCAAAAAACACTTCTTTTATTCTGCCTTCGACTTCAAAAGACAAATTGACTTGCCTTATTTCCACGTTTCCAAAAAGCTTGATGGATTTTTTCTCGTTTTTAAAAGAAAAAAATAAGATAATTCCTGTGATTACCAAAAAAATAATTAAAAACGCAATTAAGGTTATTTTAAAATTTATTTTCATAGTTCACCGCCTAAAACTTTGTATAAAGAAAAATAGTCAATTAGCCTTGTTGCTTTTGAAGCAGCAAGGAGCTGGTTTTTGAATTCAAGCTCTGTTTTAGAATCCAAAAATTCAAGGTTCGAAATAACTCCTCTTTCCAGTTTTCTTTTTGAAAAAAGAGTGTTTTCAAGTTTTAAAGAGACATTTTTAAAAGCCTTCTTTTCTATTTTTGAATTTTCTTTTATGGAAAAAATCGTGTTATTTAGCTCTTTTATGGCGTTTAAGTCGGCTTCTAGGTATTCTTCTAGTAGCTCTTCAAACCTTGCTTTTTTGATTTTTAAATTTGCGATTTTTTCTCCTCCTTTAAAGATGTCTTGGGTGAGCCCAGCCACCAAAAGAGCAAAAGAAGAATTCCAAGAAAAGAAGTTTCCTGGGCCCACTGTGTCAAAAACAAGATATCCTGTGACATTGAAGCTTGGGAAAAAATCCTTTTTTGCTATTTTGATATCTATCTTGGCGCTTTTTAGCTTTTTTTCTATTTCTTTTATATCCGGTCTATTGTAAATTAAATCTGAATTTATGATTTCTGGGATTGAATCTATATATTCAAAATCTTTCAACTTTCCTCTTTCAAATTCGTCGATGTTTTTGGCACTTTGCCCTGTTAAAAGGGCAAGCGAACACAAAATCGAATTTCTTGTTTTTTCAAAGTTGTCTAAGATTTCTTTTTGCTCTAAAAGGGAATTTTCTTTTTGGTTTAAATCGGTTTTTTCGATTGTTCCTTTTAAAAATTTCAAAGAATTTAACCTATAATTTTCTTCTTTATTTTTGATAATTTCTTTTTGCTGTTCGATTAAATAATCATTTAAAAGTAAATTCACATAAGCGCTTGCGACGTCCACAAGAAGCGCTATATAAACTCCTTGAGTTTTTTCTATTTGGGCTTCATATAATTTCTTTTCCGATTTTGTTTTGTCTCTGTTTTTCAAAAGAAAATCGGGTTCATATCTTGCAGCCAAAGGCAAAATATAAGAATTGTTTTTTACAAAAAAGTTTCTATCGTTTCTAGGAAAATGTGTGCCTAAATAGTTGCTTCCAACGCTTGCTTGGGGTAATTCTTTAGAAAAAGTTTTCTTCACTTCGAGACGATATTGTTCAAGGGTTTTTTGCGCTTGTTTTAATTTATGGTTGTATAAAAGCGCCATTTGGATATAATTTTCCAAATATTTATCGTTAAACTTAGAAAAAAAATCCAAATTATAACAAAAACCTTTGGAATTCAAAAAAGCTAATAAAATTATTACTGTTAAAAAAATCCTCATAAAAGAATTTTAAAACGCAGTTTTTTAAAATTTTATTAGCTTATTTGATTAATTCTTTTGGTTATTTTTTTTGTTTTTATGAACCTAAATTCATTTTTGAAAATTCGACAATTTTATTTTTGCCGGATTGCTTTGCGCTATATAGTGCGTGTTCTGCGTAGCGGATTAATGTGTTTGAATCTTCTTCTATTTCTTCTTCGTTTGGGAAAGAAGAAATTCCGCCCGAGATTGTGATTGGGTGGCGTTCGTCTTCGTTTGCAGGAATGAATTCCATTTTTTCGACGTCTGCTCTAAATCTTTCTGCAAAAATTCTTGCTTGTTGCTCTGTTGTTTCCGGCAAGACTACAATAAATTCTTCATCTCCATATCTGGTCAAGACGTCTTCTTTTCTTACTAGCGCAGATAGCATTTGAGCGATTTTTTTGAGCAAAATGTCGCCCCAGTCGTAGCCATACATGTCGTTTACTATTTTAAAATAGTCAATATCAATCAAAACCAAAGACACGGGTGTTCCATATCTTTTTGAGCGAGAAATTTCTGCATCTAGCCTGTGGTGGAGATATTTTCTGTTGTATAAGCCTGTGAGCTCGTCGCAAATTGCCGATTTTACGAGGCTTTTTTTGATTTCAAAAGTTTTCATCAAAGCTTTAATTCTTGTGTTAAGTTCGATTTTGTTATAGGGAGATGTGATATAGTCATAAGCCAAAGCGCGCACAGTTAAGGCTTCTGGAATAATTGGCGTCGGGATTAAGACGCTGCAATCCAGTTTTCTTACTGCACAAAATTCTCTTATTTTATTTAAATCGAAGTCCAAAATCAAAAGCGCTGGGTTGTATTGCTTATAGTTTTCGAGCTCTTCTAGGGAAAATTCTCTTAATTCTGTTTCGTCGTCTAAATTGATAAGCTCGGCTAAATTTGACTTGCCTTCTTCGCTAAATATAACGATATTCATATTTGCTCCTTTAAACTAATTCTAATAATTTTTAGTATAGCATATTTTGAACATTTATTAAATTTATTGAAAAAATATCTAAATCGGTTTAAAATATAGGTGTTAATTTTTAAGGAGTATGACTATGAAAAAAATATTTTCATTAAGCTTAATGGCTGTTTTAGCTTTTTCTACAATCGGCGCAAACGCTGCTTCCAGCTTTAAAACAACCCTAAAAGACGTTAAATCTGCAGCAAAAGCTGACGCTCAAGCAACAAGAACAAACCTTAAAAACGCAGTTAAAGCAGATATAACAAATGCTAAAAATGAAGCAAACTCTACAGCTGCAGCAAAAAAAGCAGAAAAAATTGCTCAAATTGACAAAAAAATCAACGATTTGAATACAAGAATCGCTGCAATTAAAAAACAAAAAGACATAACAGAAACTCAAAAAGCGCTTCAAATCGCACCTTTGCAAAAACAAGTAGACTACTACACAAAGCAAAAAGCAGCGCTTAAATAAAATTTAAAGCCCCTTTAAAGGGGCTTTTTTAATAAATGTTAAATGTTTTACAAATGTCTTTTTTGTAGTATTCTTTTATTATATACAGGAAGCTGGGGAGTTTTTCAAATACATGGCTGACGCTAACACAGTAGTTATCATAAGCAATAGGCAAGAGCTTATCAACCAAATTTCTTCAAAACTTGTTTTGTTGAGAAATTTAGACAAAGTTAAGTCATGCACGCTTTTAGAAGCAAAAAACATGCTAAATAGCTTAAATCCTAATGTTTTGATTTTGCATTGCGAAAAAAATGACCCTCAAGCTATTGATTTAATCAAAAAAATCAAAAAACAACCTTTATATAAAAACCTCCCTATTTTGCTTTTAAACGAAAATTGTTCAAGAGAAACAATCATAGAAGCCTTTGACTTGGGGATTTCAGACGTTTTATTTATGCCTGTCATAGACTACGAGCTCCTTATTCGCACAATTTGGTGCTTAAAGAAAAACGAACTCAATTTGTCTGTTGAATCAAGGGAAAATTTCCTTGTGAACCTTGGCGTTGTGCAGTCTGATTCTGGGGTTTATACTCAAAAATATTGTGACGAATTCTTGAAAAACGAAATTTCTCAAACAAAAAAATATAACGAAAGAGCTTGTTTGCTTTTGATTTCGCCTGATAAAAAATACCCAGACTACAAAAACGCAAGAGAATTCATTTCAATCATCAAAAAATCTATTCGTCTAAACGACGCCATCGTAATTAAAGATGTTGATGAGTTTTATGTGTATTTGCACAAAACTAAGCTAAATGGCGCATATAGCGTGTTTGAAAGAATTAACCAAAGTCTTGGGGAAAATTCTGGCGCAAACGCAGGGGTTGTAGAAATCCAAGAACAAAACTTTGATGATATTAAAGAAGCTTTGTCTGCTGCCTTAAATCGCGCAAGCGAAAATACTAATTCTTTAATCGTGGCTTCAGATTTTTATTCTTCTGAGCCAAAAGCTACTATTAATATAAACTCTATAAATAAATTCAAACAATCAAAAGAAGATTTTGAAGAAGCGCCTAAAGGGCACTATTCTTTTGACGAAAGCAGCAACAAACTCTTTAACCAAGCTTATCAAAGAAAGCTAAAAGTGGTTGTAACCCCTGTATTTAAAAAGTTTGAAGACATTTTAAGGATTAAAAAACAAGAGTTTGCAATCAATTCTTATGTTGGCTCAAAATCTTTGTTTAGTGTTTCTTCGGGCGACGTAAACGCAAGCTTCGCCTTAGAATATGACGGATTTGAGCATGTTTTAGTTCGTCTTTCAATAACGGATAACGGCCAAAAGAGGCTCTTTGAAACCGAAACAATTTCTTTCACCATTCTCGACTATCGCAGAATGAGTTTAATGCTTCGCGAATTGATAGATAAATTTATAATTATCCTAAAAAAGAAGATATCCTAGTTGTTGCTGGTTAAAATTGCTCTAAATGCAGCCAAACCTCTTGCGCTGATTGAGCGAGATGTTTCTCTTTGTGCGTTTGCAATGTTGAAGATTTTAACAATTCTTCTGATTTCTTCGACATTTTTTAGCGAATTTGTTGCATAAACATTTTTAACTTTCTCTGGGGTAATGTTAAAAAGTGCATTTAATTCAACTTCTGTCATAATTCTTTTCTCTCAATTAACTAATAAAAACTTTATATTTAAATAAACACTTTTGATTTTATAAAATTGCGGATTTTAAAATATATGTTACATAACTTAATATTTTCCCCCGTGCCTTTATTTTCTTGTTTTTGGTATATTTAAAGCGGTATGTTATTGATAATTTTTCTTGTAACATTAAGAATATTTTCAAATTCCTTAAGCGGAGTTTTTCAAAAAAAACTTGTTTTGAGCTTGCCTACAAGCCTCATAAACGGCATAAGCTATTTTGTTTTGAGCCTTTTTTGCTTTCTTTTCTTTTTTAAAAATTTAGAAATGAACAATGGAATTTTTCTCACAAGCGCTCTTGTGGGGCTTTTTGGGGCGTTAGGGAACTGCTTTCAGATAAAAGCCTTAGAAGAAGGTGAACTTTCTATTTTGGCGCCTTTAAATTCATATAAGATAATTTTTAGCTTAATTTTTTCTTATTTTCTTTTAAAAGAAATTCCAACCCTAAGCGCGCTTTTTGGTGTGTTTTTGATATTTTTAGGCTCGTTTTTTGTTTTTGATACAGTTGAAGAGAAATTTTCTTTTAAAATTTTTAAAAGAAAAGATATAATTTTTCGTTTTATTGCAGTCTTTTTCACGGCTTTAGAAGCGATTTTTATAAAGAAATTAATAGTTTTATCAAATCCTCTAAATGCACTTTTTTTGTGGGGCTTTTGGACTTTTTTGTTCTCTTTTGGATATTATTTTTTAAGCAAAAATCTAAAAACAAAAAAATTGAAATTTCAAAAAGAAATCATTTTAAATTTGTTGTTTTTGTCTTTTTCAATGGGAATAATGCAATTTAGCACAAATATTTTATTTAAAATGATGAATGTTTCTTATGCGCTTTGCCTTTTTCAGCTTTCTGTTTTGCTCTCTATTTTTCTTGGGTATAAGATTTTTAAAGAGAAAAACCTTATAAAAAAACTTTTAGCTTCTTTTGTGATGATTTTAGGGGCTATTTTGATTATTTTAAATGTATAATTTTTCCAATAGGCAAAGTTATGTTGTCTTTTTTGTGGGTGATTTTAGGAGCATAGAAAGTGGGCACATCAAAAAGCTTTGAATATTCTTCTAAAATCGGCATAATTTCTTCTTTTTCAAGATAAAAATCTCCAAAAATGATACCTTTTATTTTTTCTTTTAATTCTTTAAAGCGATAAATTTCAAAAAGCATTTTATCTATTTTGTAAGTGGGTTCGTTCAAATCTTCTAAAAATAAGATTATATCTTCTTTTGGGATAAATGCATTTGAGCTAAATAAGCTCACTAAACTAGATAAATTTCCGCCCCAAAGAGCCCCTGTTGCTGCTTTTTCTTCTTTTTTGGCTATTACTTTTTTATAAGGAAGCAAAAAAGAATTGTTTTCTATGATTTCAAGGTTTTGTTCTAAATTTTTTAAAAATCCATTTGTGAGCATTAAACTATGAAAACATTTTATAGAGGTGTTTTTATAAAGGGCGCTTAAGAGTATTGTGCCATCGGAGCTTGCGCAATAGATTTTATTTTGGTTTTTGATTAGGTCATAGTTTATCTTATCTACTATTCTAATTGCGCCATAGCCTCCTCTTATGTTTAAAACAAGGTCGACTTCGCTATCTAAAAAAGCTTTTTCAAAGTATTCTATTCTTTTTTCGTCTTTGTCTGCTAAATAGGTTTGATTTTTTTCTTCAGGTTCTTCGCTATAATATTTTTTAACTTTAAAATTTTTAGATAAGATTTCTATTTTTTTATTTAATTCATCAAAGTCTTTTATTCTTCCGCAAGGCGCCACAAGGGCGATTGTCTCAATTTTTCTTTTTAACATATTGAAATTATAGTCTAATTTTAAAATATTAACAATTATTAAGTTTTTTAAAAAACGGGAAATTTTTTGCTATATATATACTTTATATATATAAGAATAGATATAAAAAGAAAAATTTAAGGCGAAAAAAGTGCTTCAATTAAACGTAGATTTTACACTTTTGAATAAATTTTTCGGTATTTCGGTGAACAAAATTCCTCAATATGCCAACATGGATATTGATGAAATCATGAAAGCTGAAGCCGAGGACGGCAATCAAAAAGCAAAGGACTATAAAAAAATCTTGTCTGATCCGGATAAGATTTTGGAAATATTTAAGCTTTCGAACGTCGAAAACAAGTATAATATTTTGCAAAATATGTCCGAAGCCGACCTAGACGATCTATTGCCTTTTTTAGAAGAAGAGCAATTGCTTAATGGCTTGCAATTTTTTAACGACGCAAAGCTCACTTCCATGTGCGAAGCTTTGCCCACAGAAGAGCTTATCGGAGTAGTTTTTCAAAAGTTTTCTTTGCAAAATGTCTTAGAGCTCATGTCTGATAATTCTATGGACCAATTTTTGTCTGAGCCTGATGTGGATAGGAAATATGCTCAAAAATATTTCCAAACCTTGGATAATGACGTTTTGAAGCAAATAATGATGTATTCTTTTGGCGCAGAGATGATGGACAAAAATAGAGAAGAATACTTAGAAAAAATTAATTCAATGGGGGACGACGACTTCAACCAGTTCTTAAAATCCATGGAGAAAAATTCAAAAGCAAATTTGATAAATGGAATAGTGGGTCAAGATGAAAGCTTGCTTTTGCTCTTCAAAAATGACGATTTAATTCGCCCAATGGAGTCTTTGATGAAGGAAGATAAAATCAAGCTTATGGGAAGCTTGGATAAAGAATTTTTAATTCCTATGATTCAAGAGCTCCCTATGGACCTAACTCAAATTGTTTTGACTCAAATAGACCCAGAAGAATTTAGCAAAATCTTGGCGAGCGAATTTTCAGATATTTTGCAAGATGTCGTTTTGTTTTCCACAAGAGCTGCTTAAAATAAAAAGCCTAAGGCATTTTGTTATAGACTTCAAGAGTCTTTTTGGCGTTTTTTGTTTGGTTTAATTGCTTGTAACAATATGCCAGATTGTAAACCGCGTCTTTGTTGTTTGGCTCTAGCTCAAGCGCTTTTATCAAGTTTTTCTTTGCAGATTTAAAGTCTTTTAAAATCATTTGGCAATTTGCAAGGTTATAATACGCAGGGGCGAAGTTTTTGTTATATTTAATCGCAAGTTCAAAGTTGTTTAAAGCTAAAAGATAAGATTTTTTGCTTGCAAAAATACAGCCAAGGTTATAATAGGCTTTATAGAAGCTATAATTTTTGTCTAGTGCTCGGTTCAAGTTCGAAATCGCTAAGTTGTCGTCGTTGTTTTCTTGGGCGATGTTGGAAAGAATTAGATAAATCGTTTCGTCTTTTTCGCTTTTTGGAAAGTCTTCTAAAATTTTCCCCGCTTCTTTATAGTTTCCTGTGGCATAATATGCAAAAGCTCTTTGTCTTAAGTCTGACAAATCTAAAGAAGAGTTTTCTTTTGCAAAAGCGGAATAAGAAAAATTAAAAAATAAAAAACCAAAAAATAAAAAAGTTAAAAAAAATCTTTTCACAAAATTCTCCTTTTAGATAATATTTTATTATAAAACCTTCTTAATGTGTAGAGAAAATGTTCCATTTTAAATTTATATAGTATAATTAAGTGTATCGACAAAAATATTTTATAATGGATAAAAATGAAAAACGATTTAGAAGACAGAATGCAAGTATATAGAATACCAATCAGGCCGCAGTATAAAAGAAGACGACGTCAAAAAAAACAAAACCCAACACCTTTCTTTTTGGTTTTAATTTTGATTTTAGCTGGTGTTTTTTATTTTCTGAATAATACTTTTAGCTATGATTTAGGAAAAACAGACAATCACAACAAAACCCCTCTTGATTTCAATTTTAACTTCTCTCCAAGAAGGCAAAATATTCTCTTAATGGGTGTTGATGTGGCTCCAAACGCAAACAATCCTTTCAAAGGCGCTCGTTCTGACACCATGCTTTTAATCAGCATTGCTCCTTATGGAAAAAATGTGAACGTAATTTCTATTCCAAGAGACTCAAAAGTCTATTTGGCAGGAAAAAACAAGGCTGATAAAATAAACCATGCTTTCGCTTTTGGGGGCGCAAAGCTTTCTCAAAGAACAGTTGAAGAAGCTTTTGGGATAAAAATAAATAATTATTTTGCTATTTCAAATACTGGTGTAATCAAGATGATAGACACTTTAGGCGGGCTTCCAATTTACATCGAAAAGCCTATGAAATATGACGACTACACTGCAAAACTTCACATAAACTTGCAACCCGGCACACATTTGCTTTCGGGCAAGCAAACAGAAGGCTATTTGAGATTTAGACATGATCCTTATGGCGATATCGGAAGAATTAGGCGCCAACAATGGTTCTTCAATGCTATGCTTGATAGACTTAAAGATCCAAGTGTGATTGTAAAATTGCCTGAATTGTTAAAAATTTTGCCTGAGTATATTCAAACTGATATTTCCGGCTATGACCTTGCTAAATTTGTTGCTATGGCAAAAAATGTGGATACTTCGACAATCCAGATTGCAACAATTCCAGGGGCGCCTTCCACAAAGGGCGTCACGAGCTATTGGATAGTTGACCCTGAAAAAACTCAAGAGCTCATAAACAAAATGGTTTACAGGGAAAAAGAAGAGCTGAACTTGGCTGAGCTTAATGTTGGGATTTTGTATGCAAATTCTAAAGAAGAAGAAGCAAATAAATTAAAAGCCGAGCTAGAAGAAAAAGGTGTCCAAGTCAAGACCCATGGTGTTTCTAGTGTTGCAAAAGATTATATAGCCGTGCATAATCTTGACCTCACAGGAGAAACAATTATGGAATTAAAGAAAATAATTCCTGACATCAAAGAAAAACACACAATTTACGACCCAATCGGGATAAATAGAACAGGAAAAGACCTCACAATCGTGATTGCAGGCTAGTAGAAAATAAAATCAAGAGTAAAATGCCTTTAATTGAAGTAAAAAATGCTATAAAAATTTATCAAATGGGAGAAGAAAAATTCCATGCTTTAAATGATGTTTCTTTTTCTATTGAAAAAGGCGAATTTGTGGCGATTATGGGAACGTCGGGTTCTGGGAAATCGACTTGCATGAATATGCTAGGAACCCTAGATAAACCCACATCTGGCGAATATCATCTTGATGGCGTTGATGTTTTTAGTTTGAATTCAGAAGAATTATCGGACATTAGAAACAACAAAATCGGCTTTGTTTTTCAGGGGTTTAACCTGATTTCAAGAACAAGTGCGATTGATAACGTTTGTTTACCTATGATATATAAAGGAATTCCCGAAGAGGAAAGATATAAAAGAGCGAGAGAAGCGCTTAAAATTGTGGGCTTGGAGCATAAAGAAAACAACATGCCTTCTCAAATGTCCGGAGGCCAACAACAAAGAGTCGCAATTGCAAGAGCGATTGTAAACGACGCACCTTTGATTTTAGCGGACGAACCTACTGGAAACTTAGACACTAAAACAAGTATTGATGTTATGGAGTTTTTCGTAAATTTAAACGAAAAATTAGGAAAAACGGTTGTTTTAGTCACGCACGAACCAGACATTGCAGAATATACAAAACGGATAATAAAGTTTAAAGATGGCAAGATTGTGTCTGATTTATTGAAGGAAGATTGGCTAAAACAAAGAACTAGAGAGACTTAGTTTAATCCTGCATAGACTGGGTTTGAGGCAATTAAGCTTTTAACACCTTGAACGCCGCCTTTTGTTCTGATTTTTGCAATATAATTTTCTCTTTTTGCCAAAGGTTCGCTTGATGTAAGAAGAGTTTTATTTCTTTTTGTTAATTCGTTCCAAGCTTGTGTTTCAGAAATCCAAGCTCTTAATTCTTCTGTTCTTGAATTTGTAAATGTATGATGTTGAGATTCATGGGCAATCAAACAAGCGATGCATTCTGCGCTTGCGCCTCTATGTTCAGAATTGATATAGATTACAAGTCCGCCACTTCTTGTTTTCATGGTCACCGCTTCGCAATCTGTGTAGCCATAGACTGCTAAATCTCGAAACATAATTCGAATTGGCTGTTTTGTTGCGTTTCTGCCATATAAAATTGCGATGACGTCTCTTCTGTTGATGGATTCAAGAGAATTTAGCGCTTTTATAATCTTTTGGTTTGTGGAAATTTTTGAATAATCAAGAGCGAAACTGTCTTGAAATCCGCAAACAAGACCAAATAGCAAAAATAATATTAGTAGTATCTTTTTCATCATGCACCGTTCGTAATGTATAGACTTTATTGTATCCGTATGTCTTAACTTACGGCTTTTTTTGAGACGACTTTAGGAATTTTCTTCTTTTTGTTACATTAATTTACAATAAACAAAATAATAGCTTTAATCCTGATTTAAAAAATAAAATTTAAAGTTATTTTTCTATAATGAAAAATAATATCTCGCCCACAAAAAAGGAATTTTTTCTTTGCATTTTTCTAAATGCGCTATTTTATCTTGTTTTTTGTCCTTTGTTTTGTTTTTGCTATGAACCCACAAAGACAATAATCATCACAAAAGAAGATATTAAAAACGCAAAACCGATTTCGCCTTTTGATGTTAATTTTTCCCCAAAAGAACTAAAAAATATTAAAATGATGGAAAAAAGACATTTTAACAAAACCTATGAAGATTTAAAAGACGAAGAAAGGTTAATGCAATTGGAATATGAGCTTTTGGGCAAAACTTGGAAATACACTCAAAAAGAAAAAAGAATAAAAACTCTTTTAATTGCTTCGACTAATATCATGCTCCAAGGGACTTCTCTGCCCCCTTCAATTGGTTCTGAAAGAAACGCAAAAAGAATGGCAAACGACTCAATTGACTATAGGAAAAAAGAAGATGTCGGGCTCATCGATGGGTTTTTGAGGCTTCTTTCTCCTGAAAAATATGAAGTCTATAGGGCTCATTCTAAGCGCCGCTATGAAGATTGGGCGGATTCTTTAACATCTTCTCCTTGAGAATTTTCTTGAGAAAGGGCTTTTTGAGCTTCAGAAGCTTCTTCTTTATCTTTGCTTTGAATATCTTGGGTTTTTGCCTTTAGCGCAGTGGATAAAATTTCTTTTACCAACATGTTTTTCACTTCTGGGGCTGTTGTGTCCATTTTAAGCGCTTTTTCTACTCCAACTTTTATTTTGTTGTTGTCCTCGTATTTTTTTTGCAATTTGTTTATTAGCTCTTGTTTTGCTTTTTGTTCTTGTTCTGCTATATATTTTGAGCTAAATTCTTTTGCTTTGTCCATATCTTTTTGTATAGCGAGCCACTTAAAAGATTTCACTAATTTTAATGGTTTTTGGACATCTCCTCTTAAGATGATTTGGAATTTTGTCGCATTTTGGTCAGAGTGGTTTTTAGAAAAATCAGGGATTTCTTTATATTCGCTTTCTTCCACGACTTGAGTGAAGAATGTGAACAATTTAGCATTCACAACATTAAGCCCAGGGGTGTTTTTTATAAGGTTCACTGGGTTTGCTAAAGCTAAAGGTCCAAGTGCATCTGAAACTCCAGAAGCCAAGCGTACTCTAACGCTTGAATTTATCGTATTTTTCAATAAATCCATATTTCCTTTAATTAAAAGGCATAAAATATTTCCTCTTGAAGTGATTGAAGAGAAATTTGCAATTCCATCTTTGAAATAAATTTTTCCTTCGAGTTCTTCAAAGTGCGAACTATCGATTGTGGTTAAAGGTGTCAAAATTATACCAATTGTGTTTTTAAACACTGGGTTTTCTCTTATATTTTCAGCCAAGAAGAAGTTTTCCAATTTTGCAAATGGGCCATATTGTCCATCTTTCAATTTGAAATCCACTGTTCCTTTTAGGGATTTCATTTGTTCTTCATAAGTCGCACCTTTTAAGGAAATATCAGTTTTAAAGTTTGTTTTTCCTGATATTGCATCTTTTAAGTTTGCAGCGTCTTCTAGGGCTTTTGCGGCATTTATGTTTTGCCCTTGTGTTTTTAAGCTAATCAATTGCGAAATCAAGTTCACTTTCACTTCGCCTGAAATTTTTCCTTCAAAAGCGTGGCAATTTAAGCTGTCTAAAATAAGGTCATTATTTTTTATTTTTAAATTGCTTTTGATTGAATTTACTTCTATTTTTCCTGTGGTTAATTTTTTGATGTTCAATTTTCCCTGTGCGTTTAAAGGAATGTTTGCTTGGGTAGTTTTTTTGTTTTTTGCGCTAGCTTTTTGATTGGCTTTTTGTTTGCCAGCTGGTGGCATATATTTTTCAAGCTTTGGCAAAATCATAAGTGCTTTGTCGACATCAATAAAATCAGATGAAACCACAAGGTTATCTACTTTTATAGGGTTAAAGTTTTTCAAGCTTGCTCTTAGTTTTGAATTTATTTCGCTAGAGTTTAAGTTGATTTTATTTAAATCAACATTTAAAAAGCTAGGCGTGATATCAAGAGAAACGTTTGAGATTTTAAACAACAATTCCGGAATATTGATTGAATTTATTTCAATTTTTCCATTGTTATTTAAATTATTTATGTCGCTTAAATCCCCGTCGGACTTGAATTTCATGTTGAAATCAAAGCTTGATTTAGGTAGTATTGAAATATTTCCTTTGAGGTTTTGAATTGTGTGGATTTTAAAGATATTTAAATGTCCATCTTCTAAAATTCCAGATAAATCAACGAGTTTTTTTGCTCCTTTTGAATTATCCTCTAAGATATCGAAAAAGCCTTTTTGAGGTTTTAAAAACATGCCTGAATTTTTGATTTTTATTTTGTTTTTATGGATTTTAGCGTCTAATTGAAATAAGCTTTGTTGATTTTTAAGCAAATTTAAAGTCACAGGTGAGATAAAGTTTGCGCTGTCGCTATAAATTTGAGCTAGAATATCTTGAGTTTTTAAATCGCCCAAAACCCTTGCTTTTATAGGAATATTGCCTTTAGAAGGAACATAAAAAGAAACTTCCTTTCCTAAAATTTGGTTTATGTCTGAAGTTGCCAGATATCCTTTTAAAAATACATTTATATTAGGGTTTTTTAGAAATTCTTTAATTGTGCCTTCAAAGGTGAATTTAGAATTTTTGTTTAATTTGATTAAAAATGGGTTTATGACAAGGTCATTTTTGTTGAAGTTCACATTGATTAAATCAACTGCGCTATAGATTTTAGCACTTGGAATGTTAAAATTAAACCCTTTGTTTTCAATGTTTCCTTTTATTGTGTCTTTGTTTAAATCAATATTAATTTTTGTTTCTTTGTTTGTTATAAAGAAAGTGTTTTTTGTGTCTTTAAAATTCAAAGAGTTTAATTTTGCGCTTAAAATCGCTTTTACTTCTTCCAATTTTCCTTTTAAACTCATGTCGAAGCCCAAAGTTGCGCTATTAATTACATAGGCTTTTTTGAGCTCTTTTGAAGCAAAAGTATTGTATAAAGTGGGGATTGAAAGGTTTTGGGCGCTGATTTTAATATCTGCCCCTTCTTTGTTGTCGATTTTTCCTTGAGCTTTGATTTTTGAATTATTTAAGCTTAAAGAAGAATCTTCAATCACGACTGTGTTATGGTCTAATTTTATTAAAGTTTTAATATCTTTTAGGCCTAAGTTGATTTTGGAATGGATAATTTCGCCATCTTTTATTTCGATTTTGCCTTCAGAAGAGAGCTTTTTAAAGTTTGTTTTGATTTTTGCGTTTGCTTCAAAATAACCTTTAGCTTTGATTGAAGCGATATCGTTATTTATATTTAAGCTATCCAATAAGCCTTTTAACAAGACAAAAAGGTTTGAAAAATGGATTTTGTCTGAATTAATTTGAGCTTTAACGTGAGGTTTTTTCCCTGTAAAAATTGAACCCACTAGCTCTATTTTTTCATCTTTTGTGATGAAAAGGTTTGTGTTATAGTTTATGTCTTTTTTGATAAAGTTTGCGTGCAAAAAGCTATCAGGCAAAAGAACATCGGATAATTTCAAATTTAAATTGTCAACATTAAAATAACCAAAGCCATAATATGTATTGTCTTTGTCTTGCCTTAATTTTAAATGCGTTGAAATGTTAGCTTTTAAGTCATATTTTTGGTAAATTTCAACAATGTTCATAAAGCTCAATTTGACTTTTTCGTCCGGATCTTTTTCTTCTTTTTTCCCTTGAACAAGGCTGATTTTAGGGGTTGAAGCAGAAAAATTGATGTCTGCTAAAATGTTTTCTTTTTCGTCAGACAAAAGCTGAGCTTTTGTTTTTATGAGAGCTGTGTTTCTTGCGCCATTATATTTTAAAAACAATTCGTCAGATTTTAATTCGACTTTGTGCTCTGTCATAAGGTCAGAAGCTTTTACGATTAAATTTGTGATTTTTACATAAGGAACTTTTATCCTCACTCTTTTTAAGATGTTGTTTAAATCGACTTGTTGAATTTGTTTTTCGTTGCTTGAAACGGTCGGCTTTGCATTGTTTTCATTTATTATTTCTTCTAATAATTTTGCGATTTTATAGTCTTTTTTGTTTTCGATTTCTAAATTAATATAAGGGTTTTCGACATAAATCCTTGAAGTCTTTGCGCAGAGGACAAATAAAGAAGGCAAAGAAACGCCCCCTTTGATTTTTTTCGCGCTAAATAAAGTGGATTTGTCGTCTAGGGTGATTTTTAAATTTTCTATATTTGCCCCCAAAGACAAAAATGGAGTCGAATAAAAGCTGACTTTAGAATAGTCTAAATTAAGCTTAGAAGACTCTTTTACGAGCTTTTGGATTTGTGGCTTGTATTGTTCAAGGTTAACAAAATTGCCAATAAAATAAGGTAAAATTAAAAATGCCAGATATAAAAACCCAACAATGCTCGAAAAAAGTATAGCTATATATTTTAAAAATTTATTCATTATAAATCCCTATAATTTTGTCTTTTAATATATTATAGCTAAAGTTTTTCTTTGAGGCTAAAAATTTACATTCGTTTTGAACTTTTCTGAATTTGTTGTTTTTTCATCTTTGTTTGGTTGAATATAACTTTTTTTGATGTTTGAAATCGATTTTTTGTTTAAAAATAGCGCAAATTGTTCTTCTTCAAAGGCTAAAATGAAATTGCTATCTTTTTTTAAAGCATTATAGACAGGATAAAATTTATCTATGATATATAAATCTATATAATATTTTTCTGTAAAATATTTGTAATTTTTGTCCTCTTTGGATTTTGCAAGGTGAAAAGCTGCCATTTCGTCTATCAAGCCTTCTTTATACACTTCTTCATATCTTCCGTCCATAAAGACAAAGTTTTTTGGATATAATTTATAAGCGACATAGCTGCCTGTGTGAAAAATCGTAAAAACATTTCCTTTTAGGTTGTTTTTTTGGATAAATTCAACGCATTTTGTCGGGTATTCTTTTTTTGAAACCTTTGTTTCAAAGCCGTTATTATAAATATGAGAAAAAGCAGAAATAACCAAAAGAAAACATAAAATTATTTCTTTTAGGTTATCTAAAACTTTAGGCAACTTTTTGTTAAAAATGTTGTAAAAATCTAAATAGCAAAAAGCTAAAAGGGTGTAGCTGAAGAAGACATGACATCTTAGGCTTTTTAAAGAGATTAAAGAGACAAAAAGGATTAAAAGATATTTTGATTTATCTATTTCAAGATAGAATTTTTTAAATCCTTTCTTTTTGATTTGAGAAATAATTGAATATAAAAATAAAATTAAAGCTACGAAAAACAAGACTTTAAATTTTATCAAAATATTTCCATACTCGTTTTCTCCAAAAAAAGCACTTTGCCACTCTGTGATATACGTTCTTTTGAGCATAAAAGCATCAAAAATATATGTAATATATTTAAAGCCATAAGGGTTTATAAACAATGTCGGCAATGTCGCAAGAAAAGTTAAAAAATAGGGTTTTGAGGGCTTTTTGTTTAATTTTTCCCCTATTCCAAACAAAAGCACTATAACAAGCCCCAAGACGAAACCGCCATGCATATTTTGCCAAACAATATTTAAAAAAGGAATAGTCCACAAGACTTTATAATTATTTTTTGTTTTTGCGAATTTTAAAATATAAAGATACAAAACAAAAAACAAAAAAGAAAAAGTTTGGCAGCGAATAGTCGAAAAAATATTGTAACAAACACTTTGGATTATGAAAAAGAAAAATAAAATGTGAAATTTTGCTTTTTCGTTTTCTAGTTTTATAATCTTTGTGATTATAAAAAATGTAAAGAAAATTATTAAAATTTTAAATAAAAAAATCCCAATTTCAGAGAAATTTTTTTGAATTAAATAAAATATTAAAGAAGAGCCCCATTCGTGGTCTATGAATTCTTTTGTCGGGCCAAAAGAGTAAAAGTCGTTATTTAAAAGGCTTCCTGTTTGAAAAAAAGTTTTTCCCACAATCAACCTTGCCCAAAAATCGAAATCAATATTTAAATCTAGGGTGGAAAAAATTATGATTAAACAAAATAATGCTATGTAAAAAATAATATTAATCGTAAAATCCATGGGAAATATAATAGCACATTTTTTTTGTTTGGACTAATATTAATATCAGGAGAAAAAACAATGGAAAATAAAATTTTAGAAATTGAAAAACAAGCAAAAGAAGAAATTCAAAAAGCAACCGGTTTAAAAGAATTAGACGAAGCAAAAAACAAATTTTTGTCTCGTAATTCTGAATTTAATAATTTAAAAAAAGGTATGAAAGATCTTCCAAATGACCAAAAGCCTAAAATTGGCGCGCTTTTGAACAAAATTTCTCAAGAACTTTCTAAAATGATTGAAGAAAAAAATCAAATTTTCTACCACGAGGAACTAAATAAAAAACTTTTAAGCGAAAAAATCGACGTTACGCTTGATGGAAACTATATTCCTCAAGGACATATCCACCCATTGACTCAAACCGTGAATGAAATTGTTGAAATTTTCAATTATCTTGGTTTTTCTTTAATCCAAAGCGACTATTCTCCTGAGGTTGAATTAGAAAAATTTAACTTTGACTTGTTGAATGTTCCAAAAGAACACCCAGCAAGAGACGTGCAAGACACTTTCTATTGCGACAACATGGAAGGCGTTGTTTTAAGAAGCCAAACTTCAAACGCGCAAGCTCGCCAAATGGTGAATTCAAAACCTCCTATTAAAATCATTTCTCCAGGCAGAGTATACAGAAACGAATCAATAAGCGCTAGAAAAAACAACCTTTTTCATCAAATTGAAGGTTTATATGTGGATAAAAACGTAAACATGGCGCAATTGAAAGGTGTTTTAAACGAATTTATCAGATTATATTTTGGACAATCTCGCCCTACAAGATATAGAAGCAGTTTTTTCCCATTCACAGAGCCATCTGTGGAAATTGACGTTCAATGCATTATGTGCCAAGGCAAAGGTTGCAGCGTTTGCTCCGGCTCCGGTTGGCTTGAAATTTTAGGGGCTGGCATGGTTGACCCTAATGTTTTAAGAGACGTAGGCATTGACCCTGAAGTCTATAGCGGTTTTGCTTTTGGCATGGGGGTCGAAAGGCTTACTATGCTTAAATATGCGATTGACGACATAAGACTATTTTTCAACAATGACACAAGATTTTTAAAACAATTTTAATTGCTGATAATTGAAATTGTGTTAAGGAAATGTCAAGAAAAATTGCTCAATTTGCATTATTTATTTTAAAATAGTAAAATTTTTATAGTGGATTAGTATATAACGGTAGCAAAAATTGCAAGCAAAATTAAAAGACTACATTGATATAATTCAAAAAGTTGCAAAGGTAGAATATAAGAGAATTCCTTCGCACATGCTAGATTGCGAAGAATTGGTTTCAATCGGCATTATTGCACTTCAAGCTTTATTTAAAAATAAATCAGAAGAGCAAATAAAAAACTATAATAGCTCATATATAGCGACCGCTGTTCGTTGGGCAATTAGAAACGAACTTAGAAATCGCTATAAATGGTATACTTTAAAGCATAAAAAAGAAGATAACACGGAAGAAGAATATTTAGAAAACCAATCCACGCTTGATGTTACACCTTCTAAAGTCAGAGAAGCTGTGTATGAAACAATTTTATCAATAGATTCTATAATGGCTGCAAGCTCAGACAACGATTCGCCTTTTGATTTCATCAAAGACACCCATGCTCTTCCTGATGAAAAGGCCGAAATATCGGAATTATCAAAAATGATTAAACAAGCGATTTCGAAATTACCCCAAAAAGACAGGACTATTGTTGAATATCGTTTTTATAGGAATTTACAAGTTAAACAAATCGCCGCAATGGTCGGGCTTTCGAGCTCTCGTATCACAAGGATTATTCAATCTGCCTTAAATAATGTCAGAGAATATCTGCAAAAGCGGGATTTAACGTCGTATTAAATAAATAGATAAATTATAAAAGGAGAGAGGTAAGTATAATGTTGTTAGAAAAAACAAAATTGTTTTCTAAAGAATATAAAGAAACTATTCAAGAAGCGCTTTTGGCTCTTGGCAAAAAGAACTTAGCATTAATTCTTCAAGGGGTTAGTTTTCCTTCCGATGAAGACGAAAATATAGGCTTTGGAACATATAATTCTAAGGGTGCTAAAAGAGTTTTTGACTTTGCAAAAGATGTTTTTTCTGCAATTCAACTTGGACCTTGCGGCAAGACAAAATTGTCTGATTCAAGCCCATATACAGGAACTGTTTTTTCAAAAAATCCTCTTTTTATAAACTTAGCTGAATTAACAACTTCAAAATGGGATAGAATTTTATCGACAAAAACGCTAGAAAAAATAATTGAAAAAAATCCAAATAAAGGTCAAAATAAAGCAGCTTATGTATATGCAAGCGAAAATATGGAGCTTGCAGCAAATGAATTTTATAAAAATTTCAAAAAATCTGCTTCTAAAGAATTGAAAAAAGCTTTTGAAGATTTCAAAAAACAAAATGCTTTTTGGCTCGATAAAGACGCACTTTACGAAGCTTTGTCAATTGAAAACAACTCTGATTATTGGCCACAATGGAAAAACGAAGTAGATAAAAAGCTTTTTGGCGAAATAGATAAAAAAATTAGCGAAAAAAGAATTAAAGAAATTACAAAAAAATATTTTGATACAATTGAAAAATATAAATTAGAACAATTTATAGTACAACGCCAAAGCGAAGAAACTCTTGAATTTGCAAAGAAAAATGGCTTAAAATTAATTGCAGATAGGCAAGTAGCTTTTTCTGATAGAGACAATTGGGCATATCAATCGATGTTTTTAGATGGTTGGTGCCTAGGTTGCCCTCCTGATTATTTTTCTGAAGATGGCCAAGCTTGGGGATTTTCTGTGGTTGACCCTGAAAAATTGTTTAATAAAGATGGTTCTTTAGGCGAGGCTGGTGAACTTCTTAAAAAGTTGTATTTAAAAATGTTTAAAGAAAACCCAGGAGGGGTTAGAATTGACCATACAGTAGGGCTTATTG
>CAKURL010000004.1 GCA_934675685.1 uncultured Candidatus Melainabacteria bacterium
TGTGCCCTCCTGTGCCGCCACCTGTTATGAAATATATATCTTTATTTTGATTAGACATAATGAACTATCCTTTGTACTCTTTTTTTGGAGATGTTAATCAAAACTCCAATCATACACATTGAAACAAACAAGCTTGAACCCCCGTAGCTCACAAAAGGAAGAGGAATCCCCGTCGCAGGGACGAAGGAACTCGCTACAGACATATTTGTGAAAGCTTGGAAACAAATAGAAAAAGTAATTCCCACCGCAAGAAGCTTTCCAAACATATCAGGGCATTTTTTTGCTATTCTAAAGCCCCTGTGAAGCAAAACTCCAAACAAGCAAACTAAAAAGAAACACCCTAAAAAGCCAAATTCTTCTCCAATTACGGCAAAAATGAAGTCTGTGTGACCTTCTGGAAGCCAAGAAAGCTTTTGTTTAGAATTTCCAAAGCCAACCCCAAAAATCCCTCCGGAAGAAAAAGCAACCATGGATTGGATAATGTTGTATCCTGCGCCCAAAGCGTCAGAGAAAGGATCCCACCAAACTTTTATACGTTGCAATTGGTAATCTCTAATTGTAAGAGCCACAACTCCAAGCCCAGCGAGGGTTGTCGTTGTGATGATTTTTGTGGCACCTCCTGACACATAATACATCGCCAAAGAAGTCATCAAAAGCAAAATTATCATAGACAAATTTGGCTGTTTATAAATCAAAAGGAGCATAAAAGCAAACATAAAGTAAAAAGGATATTTCCTTGAATCCAAAATTGTGCAATTTTTGGAAAATAAAGTCGCAAAATATAATACTAAAGCAGGCTTTGCCATCTCGGAAGGCTGAAACTGCAAAGGCCCGATTACAAGCCATCTTTTCGCTTCATTTACCGTGACCCCCAAAGGCGAAAATTGCACCAAAGCCAAAGCGCCAAGGACAACCATAGCCAAAATCCCAGCAAAAGGCTTTAGCTTTTTATAATCATATTTTGAAAAAAAATAAGCTCCGCCAATACCTGCCGCAAACCAGATTAACTGTTTCAAAGTAAAGCTAAAAGGATTATCTCCAAGCCCAATCGCCTTTGGAGCAGAGGCCGAAAACACTGCCATAATGCCAAAAACAATTATAAACAAAGACACAATAACTAATATGTTGTCAGGAGGCGTTTGCGCAAAAGTTGTGTCCGTGTAGGCTGTTTGGTTTTTGTTATTTTTTTGATAATACATAATTTCTAAAAGCTTCTCCTCTTTTTTCATAGCTTTCAAACATATCAAAACTTGCGCACGCAGGCGACAAAAGAACAACATCGGGTCTGCCTAGGCTTGCTATATCTATTGCTTCTTCTAAAGTCTTAGCATTTACAATGTTTAAATAGCCTTTAGAAGACAAAGCCTCTCTAAACCTTTTTGTTGCTTCCCCGATTAAAATCACTTTTGAAATTTTCTCTTTTACAGCATTCACAAAGTCATCTAAAGAAGTCATTTTGTCTCTGCCTCCTGCAATTAAAACGACATCTTTGTCTTTAAAAGAATTTATAGCAACAATGCTTGCTTCTGGGTTTGTCCCTTTCGAATCGTTGTAATAATCTGTTCCTTCGATTGTTCGAACAAATTCAAGCCTATGTTCAATAGAATTAAATTCTCTTAGGGCATTTGCGATTTTTTCTGTTTCCATGCCGGCAATCTTAGAGGCCAAAATAGCACACATTGCGTTTTGAATATTATGAGGGCCAATAATTTTGAGCTCATTTGCTTTTATGATTTCTTCTCCATCTAAAATAATTTTTCCATCATCAAGATAAATGCAATTTTCAAAATCTTGTTTATTCAAAGAAAAATAATAAACTTTTGCTTTGATTTCTTTACCCAGTTGCCTTGTTTTTGGGTCGTCATAATTCAAGATTGCAAAAGAATTTTCGTCCATGTTTCTAAACATTTTTGCTTTTGCTTCAAAATAATTGTCCAAGCTCTTGTGCCACAAAATGTGGTCAGGAGTCAAATTGCAAAAAATCCCAATTTTAGGAGCAAAAGAATTTGAATAGAATAGTTGGTATGAACTTGCTTCCACAACAAAATAATCTACTCCGCTATCGAGATATTCAATAGGGCTAATTCCAATGTTTCCGCAATATGGGGCTAGGAATTGTTTAGATAAAATGAAAGAAGTCAAAGCGGTCGTTGTGGTTTTGCCGTTTGTTCCTGTGATTGCAATCATTTTTTCTCTTTGAGTGAAAGAGCAATATTCGATGTCAGAAAAATAGTTTATGTTTCTTTCTCTTAATTTTTGAAGTGCGATTGAATCTTGTGGAATTGAAGGGCTCAAAATGCAAAATATAGAGCCATCTATAAATTCGTCGCTATGGCCTCCGAATTCGATTTTTATACCTTCTTTTGTTAATTCTTCATAAATATCTCTATTTTTTTCTTTTAATTCAGAGCTTTCAGAGATATATACATCTACTCCTCTTTTTTTGAAATATTTTGCCGCGGCAATTCCTGTTTTGGAAAAACCTAAAATTAAAACTTTTTTATTTCGTAAATTATTAACTTCCATTTTCATACCTAAAAATTAGCCTTTAAAATAATAAAAATAATAAACCAAAACACTAATCAAACAAGAAACAAAAGTCACCATAGAAAAAGCAACTACAATCTTGTTTTCAGACCAGTTTGAAAGCTCGAAATGATGGTGAATTGGGCTCATTTTAAAAACCCTTTTTCCAGTCAACTTAAAGCTTGTAACTTGTATCATTACAGACAAAGTTTCTGTGATAAAAATTATGGCAATTGGAATAAGCCATAATTCAAATTTTCCCATTATCGCAATCGTCGCAAGCAAACCTCCTAAGGCCAAAGAACCTGTGTCTCCCATAAAGATTTTAGCAGGTTTTTTATTGTAATATAAAAAGCCAAGGCAAGAAAAACTTGCGGCAATAGAAATTATAGCAAGGTCAATGTTATTGTTTAAAAAGCAAATAATGGCACACGCCAAAAAAGCAATCACACTAGAAGTCCCAGCAAGGCCATCAAGCCCGTCTGTGAGGTTCACGGCGTTTGATGCTCCCACCATCATAAACACAACAAAAATAGGATAAAACCAACCCAAATCAAAGCTGAAATTCAAGAAAGAAACTTCTGTTTGATTTGAAAATATAATATAAAAAGCAGGAAGCATAGCAACTGCGATTTGAAGCATTAATTTAGCTTTTGCAGGAAGCCCTAAGTTATGTTGTGCTTTGATTTTTTTGATGTCATCTTCAAAACCTGTAAATGTATAAAAAATCAAAGTCATAATGACGATAATCGCCCTTGTGGTCGTCTTTTGCGCCATAAAAAGAACAACCAAGGAAGCTATAATTATAGATAAAACTATAAAAACGCCACCCGTCGTCGGGGTTTTTTCTTTATATGCATGCATTGAAGCCACTTCGTCTCTCAAATATTGAGAATATGCTTTCTTTTTCATAAAAGCGATATAAGGAATTCCAAAAAGCAAACTTAAAACTATCGCGATTAAAGCCGCTATACTAATCATTATCATAATTTTTCACCATTTCAATTATTTGTTCGAATTTCATTGAGCGAGACGCTTTTAATAATATTGTCGTGTTTTCTTTGATGTTTTCAACAATATATTTTGCGCATTCTTCTGAAGTCTTGAATTCTTCACTGTCTAAAGTTGTGTTTCTTGCGATGTGGCGCGCCAAGGAGCCTACTGTGAGCAATTTAATTCCGCTATAATTAGACAAAAATTCGCCAACTTCTTTGTGATATTTAATTTCGTCTTTTCCAAGCTCGCCCATATCCCCCAAAACAAGCACGATTGGCTTAGGATATACAGACAAAAATGTCTTTAAAACAGCGTTCATGGATTCCGGGTTCGCATTATAGCTGTCGTTTATAAAAGTAATGTTTCTTACTTGGGTTTTTTCCCATCTTTTTTCGATAGGTTTATAGTTCAAAAGCCCTTTTTTGATATTTTCGATTTTAATACCTTTATTTAAAGCAGCTTCAATCACCAAAAGCGCGTTGGAGATATTATATTCTCCCGTTTGAGTGATTTCAAAAGTTTCACCTTTATAGTCAAATTTTGTTGACTCAAGGGCGATTTTGGCATTTTTAACGTCTTTTAAAGATGTGTAAATTTTTTCACCTTCAAAGTTTAGGTTTTCTTTGATTTGAGGACAATCAACGCCAATAAAAAGCCCGTCTTTTTTCAAATTTTTTACTATTTCGCATTTTGCAATTGCGATATTTTTTAAAGTCCCAAGCCTTTCAACGTGTGCCGAGCCAATGTTTGAAATGACTGCCACATCTGGGTTTGAATAATTAGACAAAAGCTCGATTTCGCCTAAATTCCTCATTCCCATTTCGACTATCACAACTTCCGTGTCCTCTGGCATGGTGAACATCGTTTCGCAAAGGCCAATTTCGTTGTTGTGGTTTAAATATGTCTTGTGCGTTTTAAATTGAGTCGAAAACACGCTATAGAACATTTCTTTTGTAGTTGTTTTTCCGCAAGAGCCAGTGATTGCAATAGTTAGGGGGTTAATTTTGTTTCTTATATATCTTGCTAATTCCAAATACGCAACAAGGGAATTTTTAACATAAATCACAAAATCAGCGTCCTTGTTAATTTTGAATTTGTCTTGGGTGAAATAGCCCCTTGCCCCCAAAGCCAAGGCTTTGTCTATGAAATTATGTCCGTCAAAGTTTTCCCCTCTCAAAGGAAGATAGACGTCATTTGGGTTTAATTTTCTTGTATCTGTTGAAATGTTGAATTTATTTGAATTGCAATCTTCTTTTTTATATAAAATTTCGCAATCTAAACACTTTATGATTTCTTCTAAATTAAATTGCAAAGTTTTCTCCTGATAAAAATGTCATATAAAATTATTCTATCTCAAAATTAGCTTCTTACAAGTTATTTTATTTATGGTATAATAAATCTTAAAAAAGGAGAAAGAAAATGGCTAAAGACGCAAGTTTTGACGTAGTTTCGGAATTCGACAAACAAGAATTAACAAACGCAGTTGACCAAGTTAAAAGAGAATTAAACACAAGATTTGACCTAAAAGGCTCAAATTCCGATATCTCTTTAGAAGAAGACAAAGCTATCAATATCACAACCCAAGACGAAATGAAGCTTAAAAATATTTACGATATTTTACAATCAAAATTAATCAAAAGAAATCTTTCTCTTAAAATTTTAGACCCTCAAAAATTCGAAAACGCTTTGGGCGGAAACGTTAAACAAGAAATCAAGTTGAAAAAAGGCTTGACTACAGAATTGGCAAAAAAGATTGTTTCAATCATTAAAGATTCGAAAATCAAAGTCCAAGCGTCTATCCAAGGCGACTCCGTGAGAGTTTCCGGAAAAAATAGAGACGATTTGCAAGATGTGATTAAACTTTTAAGAAGCAAAGAAGACCAAATCGACGCCCCCTTACAATTCAATAATTATAGGTAACCCGAGCAAAGTTGATGTGTGACGCGACGCGTCCACAGAAACAAGCGAGGGCAGATTTGTGCGAAGCTCGTGACGGCGGACTGATGAAGTCCGGCGGACAGAGCGCAGACCTTTAATGGGCGACGTAGGAGCGCAGGCAAAGCCGAGCACCACAGGAGCAAACCCGAATGAAGCGAATTTGTCGGGTTAGTAAACCCGACCTACTTAGTCCGACGGACTTGCCGAGCAAAATGAGGGCAAGCTGTGCGGAATATTTGACGGCTGCGTAGAGCAGGCGGCAAATATGAAGACCTTAGATGGGCGACGTAAGAATTTTCGAAGAAAATTCCACAGGAGCAAGCCTGAAACAAGTAAACCCTTGTCCACATTTAATAAAACAGTTCGTCATTCTGAAAAATTAGAAAAATAAACGATAGTGAAATTTTTCAATTTATTCAGAATCTCTAAAACATGGCATGCAAAAATTCAACATTGAATAAAGACCCTGAAACTAGTTCAGGGTGACGATTTGCGGGATTTTTATCTATGTCACAACACTTAGTAGAAATTCAAAAAATAAACATCACAAAAGAAATGCGAAGCCAGAGCAAAGCGAGCTCGCAATTGATAGACAACATCTTAATAAACTCTTCAACATATTTTATGAAGTATATATCATAATACATGAACTTTAATTCATAGATTATTTTTTGTCAAGAAGTCATGATGAAACAATGAAAGAAGATTTAAAAAAATTTGGAAAAATTATAAAATTAGAACGAATTAAAAACGAATATTCGCAAGAAAAATTAGCAGAAATCGCAGGCGTCTCCCCAAGGACGATTTCTTTAATAGAATCCGGCTTGCAACACCCAAAATTCTTTCTAGTTGCCAAATTGTCCAAAATTTTAAACTTTGATATCAACATCTTGCTTCAATAAAAATTTAAAAGGCCAACCTGTGCACAAAAACATTTTTCTTATATACTTTATTTATGAAAAGAAGTTTACTTAGTATTTTTTTAGCAACAACATTATTAATAGCTCCCTCATATTCTAGGGAACACTTGTCTCAGCTTTTTTCAGACAACCAAGCAATAATCTACACGATTAACATCAGGAATTTTGGCGCAATCGACAAAGACCAAGATGGAATAATTGACCCCGAAAAAGGAGATGTTAGAGGAACTTTTGTGAATGCTCAAAAAAGACTTCCCGAGCTTCAAAAAGAAGGAATAAATACAGTTTATCTTCTTCCTATTACAAAAGTAGGAAAATTAAAAGCTTTAGGCACAGCAGGCTCTTTATATGCTCTAGATAGCTTTAATGAAATCGCACCTGAGCTCGACGATTTAAACAACGAAAAAACGGCACTAGAAGAAGCAAAAGATTTTGTAAAATATGCCCATGATTTAAATATAAATGTCATTTTGGATTTACCTTCTTGCGGGTCTTACGACCTTAGCTTGAATAAGCCCGATTGGTTTATTCAAGAAAAAGATGATTTAAAAAACGAAGCAAAAATCCCAGCAGACTGGACAGATGTGCGCCTTTTTAAAGTCTTTGACGACGAACAAAAAGAAATCTTGAACAAAGAAACCCTAGAAAACTTCAAAAGCTTTGTTGATTTGGCGCAAAACATAGGCTTTGACGGCATAAGGGCAGATGTCGCTGCGATTAAACCTTATGTTTTTTGGAAAAATTTAATCGACTATGCAAAAAAGAAAAATCCAAATTTTGTCTTTATTGCAGAAGCAAGCCCCGCTTGGGATAATCCCGCGCCAAACGGAGTTTCTCATTATGCTTCAATTGATGAACTTTTAAACGCTGGGTTTGATGGATATTATGGAAGTTTTTCAGATTTTAAAAACTTAAAAACCAAAAAAGAATTCGACAAAAATGCAAATACAAATAGAAAAATTCTTCAAAAGCACAAAAACAAGGCAATTATGATTACCCTTGCGACCCACGACCAACAAGCCCCAATTTTAAGAGGGAAAAACTATTGGAATACAGTCCTTTGGCTTTCTTGCACTTTGCCTTTAAATACATATTTCTTAGATGGCTTTAAAGTGGGGGACGATTTTACATACGAATACGAAAATAAACCTGCCCCAAAAACCTCAACAGACGACGAATTTTATTTTGTGCACTCCGGCATGTTTGACATTTTTAATTTTACAGGCCCAATAAGGCCAAAACACCCAGAGCTCAAAAGCCAATATCTAAAAGCCATTCAATTTAAAAAGTCGAACTTAGATTTATATAAATTTGGAAAATTTGAGCTTTTAAAAACAAATAATGAAAAAATTTATGGCTACACTTTGACTGTGAATAAAAAACAGCTTGCGGTTGTGGGGTCCTTAGAAGAAAAAGAAGACCTTCAAGCAACAATAAAACCAAGCTATTTAAAAAAAGGGCATAAAATTTCTATAATAAATGCTACGGGTTCTTTTGAAAATACTAAAAATGCAATCAAAACAACCCTAAAGCCATTAGAAATTAAAGTATATTTGATAACCCTAAATTAATCTAGCAAGTTTTCTAAAATAGAAGCGTTTTTCAAATCTTTTTTAGAAGCCACCCTTCTTGATTTTTGCATATATGTTCTAAGCGCTTCTCTTATAAGCTCCGAGCGAGTCCTTTGCTCGTTTTTTGCAATTTTATCTATTGATTCTAAAAAATTATCACTCATCGAAACCAATACTTTTGCCATTTTTACCCAATCCTTATCTATTTAAGCTAATTATATCATATATTTATATTAGTTAAATTGTCTAATTTGTTTAGATTTTAAAACATGCAAAAATCTAATACATATAAAGGAGATGGTATGGATATTAAATTATTACAAGCTTTTTGCGAACAAGCAAATTTGGAATTTTGCGCTTCGTATTTATTTTTTGCAATGTCAACTAATCTTGAGGAGGCGATGATGGGTGAATTATCAAAATATATGAGGCATCATTCTTCAAGAAAACTCACTTGTGCACAAAAAATCTTTGATTATTTGACTTTAAGAGGGCAAAGACCTTATTTTTGTTCTATCAAAGAGCCAAATAAAAGCTACTTTAGAACAAGCGAAGTTTTTGAAGAAGCATATTTATACGAGGAAAGAATTTTAAAAAACCTTTTTGAATTATATGAAATCGCGCGCGAACAAGGCGACTTGGGCGCTATGGAATTTATCGACAGCTTAATCGAAAAACAAGTTGCACAAATTTCGCAATTCAGGAGATTGAATTTCAAAGTGAAAACCATGAAAATTTCGAAATCAAAGCTTGAGTGCGTAAACTACGATTGAAATCAATTTTGCTCTTTGAAAATCTCAAAACCTAAAGACAAGAAAAACTCTTGCATTCAGATTTTATTGGGCAAAGCTCGCATTTTGGCCTTTGGGGTTTGCAGATATTTTGCCCTAAAGTGACAAGATATGTGTTAATTTGAATCCAATATTTTTGAGGAAGAATTTTTCGAAGCGCAAACTCCGTTTCATCAGGGGTTTTTGTTTTAACAAACCCTAAGCGGTTAAAAATGCGATGAACATGGACATCGACACAAATCGCAGGCAGATTAAAACCTTTTGTCAAAACAAGGTTTGCGGTCTTTCTTCCGACTCCTTTGAATTTGGTCAATTCGTCGATTTCATTTGGAACTTTTGAGTTATATTTTTCAACTAAAGTTTTTGATAATTCTATGATTTGGCTCGCTTTATTTTTATAAAAGCCCACGGGATAAATCGCTTTTTCCAATGTTTTTTCGTCAATTTTTTCCATTTCTTCTGGAGTGCAAGCAAGCTCAAGCATTCTTTTAGAAGCCGAAATTGTGGTTTTGTCATTTGTTCGAAGAGACAAAATGCAACAAATCAGCACAATATAAGGATTTTTAACATTTTCCATAAAATCCACAAATTCGCTATGCTTTAAGCTATTTGAATTAAATTCTTTCTCTAAGGTTGAATAAATTTTATCGATGTCCATGGTATAATTATAACATTATTAAGGAGTAAAATATGGCAAATATTGAAGAAATTAACGATAATAATTTTGAAAATGTCGTTTTGAAAAATGAAAATATTGTCGTTGTGGACTTTTGGGCACCTTGGTGCGGCCCTTGCAGAAAACTTGCTCCTTTATTAGAACAAATTCAAAATGAATTTATAAATGACATCAAAATTGTAAAAATCGACGCAGACAAAAACCAAAAATATGCTTCTGAATATGGCGTTTTTTCTCTCCCAAGCGTTCTTATTTTTAAAAGCGGAGAAATCAAAGAAGTCATGGTCGGAATGATGACAAAAAGCGCTATTATTTCAAACATAAAGAAACTTTTAAGCTAAATTATGCTAATCAATGCCAATTGCCGATATAACAAAACTGAAATATTAATCGAAAAATATCTTGAACTTTTAAAAACAACAGATAGCGAAAAGATACTTGTTCTCGTCCAAAATTCAAAAAAGAAAAAAGAATTCTTGGAAGAAGTAAAAAAACGCTCCAAAGTTGGAAACATTGGGAATTTAAAGATTTCAAGCTTTTATGGTTTAATCTATAATTTCATTTTAGAAAACTGGGCATTGGTCGAAAATTCAATCAAAGACGACAAAAACCCAAAAATAATCCCAAATATGTCTGGGCTTGAAGTTTCGCAATTTATGTTCAAAAATTGCATAAAAGAAGTCGATTTTTCGGGATACAATTCTAAAACGAGCCTTTTACACCAACTTTTAAGAAGATATTCTTTAATAAGCTTAAATTCTTTATCAAAAGAAGAAATTGAAAAAAGAGAAAAAATTCTTCAAGAAAGCTATACCAAAGAGGTCAACCTCGCGATAAATAAATATAAAGCGCTTTCAATCCAAAAGCGCGCTTTTGACTATATTAGACAAATAAATATCTTTGAATTTCTCTATAAAAAAGTGAGAAATAATTTTGAATATGTCTTTTTAGACGATGGCGACGAAATTACTCCTGCGCTCGTTGAATATTTAAAATACATAAAAAAAGACGTAAAAGAATTTTTCATCGCCTACGACAAAATGGGCTCTGCTCGCCTTGGATCTTTAGGGGCAATCAACATAGATTTTGAAAAATTTTTAAAAGAAAAAGAAGAAAGTTTTGGGGTTTCAAAAGATGCTAAAAACATTTTTAATTCCATCAAAAAAGACGAAAAAATAACCCTTGAAAATATTTCATCAAAAATGTTTATAAAAAGAAACGAGATGATTGATGAAACTTTAAAAAAAATCCAAGATTTAATAGAAAAAGGAATAAAACCCAGAGAAATCGCTATCGTGACCCCTGTTTGCGACGACTTTTTAAAAAAGAAATTAGAAAGCTCGGATTTTAAATTTAATTTCATCTCAAAAAGCGAAAAATTAAACCAAAACCCTTTGGTGAGCTCCATCATTGACTTTTTAAAGATTTTAAACGACAAAAATAATTCAGATTTTTCTTATTTTAAATTAAGAGCAATTTTGATTGAAATTTTTAAAATCGAAAAAACGCAAGCGATTAAATTAGTCCAAGAATACAAAATAAGAAGAGAATATCAAAACGAAAATTTCTTTGAAATTTTAAAAGAAAAAGAAGAATTTAAGTTCATTTTTGAATTAAGCGAAAAAATAAAATTTGAAAAATTGTCTTTACAATTATATGAAATCGCTTCTAAATTCGCTCCTTTTCAAGAAAGCAGAAGAAAAGACATCATAAAAATCAACCAACTTTTAAAACAAATCTATGACTTCGAAGAAGTTTTTAAAGATGAAGTCGATAATATCGAGCTTTTGACCCAATTGGAAAACACAATTATTTCAGAAAACCCTCTTGGAGACGAAGATATCTTAGCAAACGAAAAAGAAAACATCATCGTTTCTTCTGCTCAAAAAATAATCGATTATTCTTATCAAACAAAATTCCATTTTTGGCTCGATGGAAGCTCGGAAGCTTGGCTCAAACAAGACATTGGGCCATTATATAACGCTTGGGTAATGCAAAAAACTTGGAACAAAAAAGAGTTCACCTTAGAGGACAATATAGAGCTCACCAAAGACAGAACCGCAAGAATGCTCTATAAGCTCTATCTTTTGGCGGACAAAATTTTTCTTTATACAAGTTCTTACGATTCTTTAGGACAAGAAAATTTTTCTGGGATTGATAAATTTTTTGAATTTTTAAAAGACAAAGAAGAAAAAGAAGAAAAGAAAAATTTTAAGCCAATCGTCCCAAGAAAAGACCAACAAGCAGTCTTGGACTACAAAGGAGGCTTGATGGCAGTCCTCGCCACGGCAGGAAGCGGAAAGACCACAATTATGCTTCTTTTGGTGGAAAAAATATTAGAAGGAAAAATCATAGGAAAAATTGAGCCCAAAAACATTTTTGTTTTAACTTTTATGGAATCAGCAGCAAGAAACTTCAAAGAAAGAATTAAGCAAAAATATCCGGATTTAAAGGAATTACCCAATATTTCCACTATCCACGGGCTCGCGCTTAGGATAATCAAAGAAAACAACAACTATTCGAAACTCGGGCTCGACTTTGATTTTGAAATTATAGACGAAATCAAAAGAAATGCGATTTTGACAGAAATACTTTATTCTAAAGGAATTCAAAACGACAAATTAAGCCTTTATGATAGCGCGATTTCTGCTTATAAAAACGAGCTCAGCATAGAAGGAGACGATTTTTCTCCTTCAAACCGCTTATTTTTGAGCGTTTTTGAAGAATATCAAAAAGAATTAAAAAAGCAAAATTTCCTAGACTACGACGATTTGCTCTTTATGGCATTGAAACTTTTAAGAGAAAACAAAGACGTTTTAGAATATTACCAAAATTTAGCTTCGATTATCATAGAAGACGAAGCTCAAGATTCAAGCTACGTGCAGCAAAGCTTGATTTCTCTTTTGGGCGGAAAAAACAAAAACATTATCCGCTGCGGAGACATAAACCAAGCTATCACTTCAACTTTCACAAATTCAGACGTGGCAGGCTTTAGAGAATTTTCAAAAAAAGCAACGCTTGTCGAGATGGATAGGTGCCAAAGGTGCGCCACAGGCGTCTTGGATTGCGCAAACAACGTCGTTTCTTGGGCGCAAAAGACAGAATTCGACCCATTTTCTTCTTTGATTATGAAACCTGTGGAAAATGTAAATATCGTAAACAAAAACGCCGTTTCTATGATGACTTTTGAAAAAGAAAAAGAAGAAGAAAGTTTTACCATAGAAAAAATTAAAGAAATTTTAAAAACAGACAAAAATTCTTCTATAGCGATACTTTTGAGGAGCAACTTTGCAATTTCGAAGTGGGATAAAATTTTACAAGAAAATGCAATAAAGACTTTTAAAAATTCAGATAGTTTGATAAATAACCCTGTGTTTAAGGTGGGATTAAACATTTTAGAACACGTTTTAGACCCTTATGACATCAAAAAAACTATAGAATTAGCGAAGATTTTATATGAACTTGATTTATTGGACCAAGAAAGCTATTTTTGGGCCAAAAACCTAGTGGAGCCAATGTTTTTAAACCCAAATTACGACATTAAGTTTTATTGGGATATTTCATATTTTCTTTTTAAAAATTCTTCTTCGATTTTTGATTTAGCTTACGAAATTTCTTCTTATTATTTTAAAAACACTCCTCAAGAGCCAAATATTCCTTTGTTTTGCGCAATTGTACAAAAAATAGAAAAGACTTCAAAAAGCCCAGAGGACACAATTAAAAAATTAAGAGAAATTCAATATAAAAACAATTTTGCTAACATAAAATTCTTCAACAACGAAGAAGACGAAAAAACGAAACAAAACACAGTCTCGATTATGACTTTACACAAGTCCAAAGGAGACGAGTTTGACTATGTTTTTATCCCCGAGCTCACTCAAAACAACATTTGCTTTAATTCAAAAGAATATGAATTAAAAGAAAATTCGAAATTTATCCAAAAAGTCAAAAAACACCCAAAAACAGACGCAGAGTTGAAAAAAGAAATCATAGAAGAAAACTTCAGACTTTTATATGTTGGAATAACGAGGGCAAAAAAAGAGCTGTTTTTAAGCTCGGCTAAAAAATATAAAGTGTTTTTCAAAGAAAAGGATTTAAAAATTTCAGAGCTATTTGAGGGCTTAAGCTATGGAAAATAAGAAAAAAAATGATTTTAAAAATATAAAAGTCGACACTTTTAGCGCGAATTCTCTAAAGCTTTTAGAAAAAGACGAAAAAGAATTTGTGGAAAAATACCTGCTTTCTTTAGACATTAAAAAAAGAGACAAAAAAGCTCTTTTGGGGCAAAAATTCCATAATTTAATTTGCCAATATTTAAAAGGATTTGATGTGGAAAAGATGGCTTTGGAGCTGAATTTGGAAGAAAAAAAATATTGGGAAAATTTAAAAGAATATTTGAAAGAATATTTAAAAGACGGGAAAGAAAAATTCATAAAAACAGAATATCCTTTTTTGATAAAATGCGCTTTTGAAGAAAATTCTTGGAATTATTTTTTAACAGGCAGATTTGACGCAATTTTAAAAGACGAAGAAAGCTACACGATTTACGATTGGAAAACTTTGAATTTACCCAAAAACCCGACATCAGATTTGCAAAGCGTCGTTTATTTGTTTTGCGCAAATGAAATTTTTAAAACAGAAAAATTAAAGATAAAATACGTCTCAATCGAGACTTTAGAAACTATAGAAGTCGAATTTTCAAATTCAAAAATCTATAAAACAAGGATTGAAGGAATAATTAAAAAATTGATTTCTAAAAAAGAAAACTCAAGCGAAAAGGAAATATGTTTTTGTGAATAAAATATATAAAAAAAGCATTAACAAAACGCAAAAAAGCTGATGGTTTCTGTATTTTGGAGAAAGCATGAAAAAAATCGCGCTCAAAACAAGAAAAAAAGCTTCGACTTGCGAGTAAAAAGAGTTGTTTAAATAAATTTTGTAAAATTTTTGCAAGATTATTGGCAATGCTGTAATTACAAACATTGCAACAATTAAAAAAAATAGTCCTGTTTTATATAAAGTAGATTGTTTTTTCATTTATTTTAATTATGATTTAATTCTTTTAGATTATCAAGCGATTTTTTTAAAATTATTTTAAAATTTTCTTGAAAAGTCTTTGGATATAAAACCTTACACAAAAAATCATACCTCAAAAGCCGCGCTATAAGCTTTTCTTTTTCAAAAGCCGGAGTCGAAACGATTATTTTATTTTCGTCTCTTTCTAAAATTTTTTCTCCCTCTTTTAAGACATATTTCTTTGCAAGATTGGAATAAAGCTCAAATATCACCTCTTCTTCTTTTGAAATCGTAGGGATATTTCTTGTGGGATATAGTTTTTCGATTTTGTCGATTTTGATTTCTTTTATAGAATTATTTTTGAAATTTCTAAAAACAAGAAAGATATCTTCTTTTCCATAGCGAAAATTCAGGGGTTTTAGAGAATATTCTTTTAAGGAATTTTTTAAAATCACTTTCAAATTCAAGCTTTTATCAAGCGCTTTTTGAAATATTTCAATTTTTTTCTCCTCTTTTATTTTAAGCTTTATTTCTTTAAAAAGCTCATATTTTTCTTCCACATTTTTCTTTTCTTTTGGAGTTGTTTTATATAAAATTTCATCTACTATTTCTTTTGCTTCTTTTATTTTTCTTTTGGATAAATATTGATTTGAAATACATAAAATGTGCGCTAGGAGGCTTTCTTGAAGAGAAGATAGAGAAAAATCATCTGAAAAATAAGCTATTTTATATTTGCCATTTTTTCTTTTTATTTCAAACCCAACTTTTTTGAACAAAGAAATATATTGCAAAATAGTCGCAGGCTTTATTTTTAAAAGCTCTTTTAAGATTTCTATTGAATAAAAATCTTGAATTAAAATATTAAACAAATCGACAATTTTTTTGCTACTTTTATTCATACAATTTTTCTATTTTTTCAAGCTTTTCGATTAAAAGATTTTTAATCTTCTTGTTTGAAATATAGCATAAATTTGGGCAAAAATATAATAATCTTTGAAGAGTGGAAAAGTCGTCTTGGTTATATTTTTCGATTGTTATAAAATCTTTTTCGTCTTTTAAAATTCTTTCGTTTTTGTTTAATTCAAAATATTCTAAATTTTCTTTTGAAAGCTTAAATGTGAAAAATTCTTTTTCTTCTTCTTTGTATTCAACTTTTAAAGTTTTCTTTATATTTTTTATTTTATCCACAGGAAGCCTAAAAATGGAATTTGCTTCTTTTAAAAAGCCAACTAAATAAAGCCTTTTTGAGAAATCCCCGAGCGCAAGCTCTTTTGGGAAAAATTCGATTTTTTTGATTTCTTTTTTGTTTATTTGATAGTCGATTAAAATAGCTTCTTTTTCTTCTATAGAATTTTTCAATTGTTTAATTAATTTTAAATCAAGAGAAGAAAAATACCCAAAATCCAAAAATTTCTCTTTTTCGTCTTTGTCTTTTATTTCTTTTGAAATCAAACAAAAAAGCTCCATCAAAGCTTCTATATATCTAAAATCTTTCTTTGCAAAAACAAGAAGCTTTAGTTCTCTAATCAAATCAAGATTTTCTTCAGAAAAAGCGATTTTGCTTTTGGGCTTTTTGATTTTATATATTTTCTCTCTTTTTTCGTTTTCTTTAATTTCAACGCAAAAGCCCATTTCGGCCAATTTTTTAATATAATTTGAAATCAAACTTGGGCTAATTGAAACATCAATTCTTTTAAAATTTTCTATAATTTCTTTCTTGGTCAAATCTTTTTCAAAAAGCACGTTTAAAAGAAAGAAAATTTTAAAAATCGAATTTTTCTTCATAGATTATTTTTCGTCATCAGATTTGTTATAAGTCACAAAAGATGGTGGTTTTATGACTGTTCTTGCGATTAAATCGCCCTTTTTGTCATAAGTCGTTAAGATAATCATGGTCAATTCGTCGTTATATTCAACGGCATTACAGCCTTTGCAATTAAGGTCAAAAGAATATGCGCTAGACGAATTGTCATAAGGATTTTTGTTTGTAGCGTTAAGTTCGTCGCTTATCTTTTGTGCAACTTTTGAAGGCTTTGCATTTTTGTCTTGGGCGAATTCTTGAAGCGCTTTCGAAACAAAAATCGCGTTATCTGTCTTGATTTTTGCTGCCATCATGGCTTCTTGTTTTACAAAAAACTTAGGAGAATAATAAACCCCAATCGCAACAAAAACAATAACCAAAGCCACAATTTCTATTGCTGTTATCTTTTTAATTTTACAAAAATCAAAATTTAATTTCATATTTTCTCCTCAAGATTATTTTTCGATTACCAAAAACGATTTCACTTTTCTTTGATATTTTCCAAGAGAACCAATTGAAAGGTTCTTGTAATTTAAAGCTGTGGACAAGCCTCCATCAAAAGCGAGGCTTTTTTCGAGCTTCAAAGTTTCTGTTAAATAGTCTCTCATCTCGTTTGCGTCAACTTTGTGTTCATTTGTGAAAAGGACAATGTAGAGATATTTTCCTTTTAGCCCGATTGCCGTTCTCGCTCTTCTTTTCAAGATATCGACACTTTGGAATTTTACCATGTCATCTTCATATATCACAAACCCTTCATTGACTAAGTCCATGGAAGGATATAAAATAGGGCCGGCTTGAAGCGCATGTTTGATTTTATAGCCTTTTTGAGAGACTTCAGACGTATGATAATCTATGTCAAATTTTAATTTTCCTCTTTTGTTTTCTAAAATTCTAAATTCACCTCTTGATAAGACTTTTTCTAACCTATCTTGCTTTTTTAAGTCAGAAACAAGCTTTTCGTTTTGCATAACATCAGAAACAAGCTCATTGTCGATTGTGACATAAGAAACGCTCGCCCCTGTTTTGACATCAAAAAAACCGCCATTTACAACTAAATCAAAACAATTGTCGTTATAGAGTTTTTCGGGCTTTGTGACTTTATTTGTCATATATGGTTTTATTTTTTTGCCATATTTTTTTGTATTTATTTTAAAAACATAAATCCCAAGCTCCGGATTTGACATTTCTATTTTTTCTTTTGCAAAAACACTTTGCGTTTGAAAAGCTAAACAAAAAGCCAAAAACAAAACTGTAAAAATTTTCTTAATTCCCATGGTTTTATAAATCCTTTGCTTTTTTAATTATAAAAATCGAAATTGTAAAAAGAATGATAGGCGCCCCTGCGGCAAGCAATGGAGGCAACACTCCTTTTTGCGCCATTAAATCGAAAAATGGCAAGGTGATATAATATCCAAAAATCATACCAACAGCAATAGTGAACCCAACAAGCCTTTGGGAGCGAGGAGGCGCAAAGCCAAGCAAGCAGCCAATCACAGCAAACAAAATGCAAGTTAGAGGGTGCAAATATCTTTGATATAATTTTGCCCTAAAATATCTAAATTCGTCCGAGAAATTTGCTTTCTTTAAAAGTTTTGAATATTTTGAAATTTGATGATTAGTGAAAACGCGCTCTTTTCTTGTTGTGTTGAGCATTAAATCAAAAACTTCCGTTGCTTGATTTTTTTCTTGTAAAATCGGATATTCTTTCATTTTTTTGATATCTGTATAAATGCCGTCATCATTAATTTGATATATTAATGCATCATATAAAACCCACTTGTCTTTTTCAGGCTTCGCATTTGGCGCAAAGACGATACTTTTAAAGGTAGTTGCGTCTGTATAATCTTCGTTTGCAAAATTCAAAACAGTAATGTTGAAAATTTCGTCCGGTGTGAAGTTTGAGACAATTATGTTTTGCTTTGGAGTTTTGTCTTGGTTTTCTACGATATAGACAAAATGGCTTCCGCCCCCTCTGGATTCGCCCAACTTGTTCGAAGCCATAGGGACTAATTTGTCATTTACTGTGTAACAAAATATAGATAAAACGCAGCCAAAGCAAATCACAGGGAGCATAATTCTATTAAAAGAAATTCCTATTCCTCTTAAGATTGCAAGCTCAGAGTTTTTAGAGAGTCTGTCAAAAGTGAAAATAGAACCAAGCAAAATGCCCACAGGGATAGCTTTTGCTAATACTTTTGGAATTTCTAAAACCAAAAGTTTAGAGGCAGTCAAAAGGCTGATGTGTTCTTCTAGGATTTTTTTTATGATTTTGAATAATGTTTCAGGCGCAATCCAAACAATGATAAACAAAATCAAACACACCAAAGTTGCACCAAAAACTTGAGATAAAACAAATTTATCCAAAAGAGTGAGTTTGAAATTTTTTATTTTGTTTATTAATTCCATAATTTTTCTTACAACACAAAGTCTTTGCCTAAGTAGAATTCTTTTGCGACAGGGTCGACTGCGACATCTGTACTTTTGCCCGAAATTTTAATTTTTCCATCAAAAATAACATTTGCTCTATCTGTGATTGATAAAGTCGCTTTTGGGTTGTGGTCTGTGATTAAAATCCCAATCCCTTTTTCTTTTGCCAGTTTATAAATATTATCTTTGATTTCGCCAATAGCAATAGGGTCAATACCTGTAAAAGGTTCATCTAGCAAAATAAACGAAGGAGTTGCAGCAAGCGCTCTTGCGATTTCGACCCTTCTTCTTTCTCCCCCTGAAAGCGCCACAGAAGCCGCTTTTCTTAATTTTGCGACACCAAATTCGCTCAATAAGTTTTCTAAAAGCTCGTCTTTTTGTTTTTGGTTCAATTTGTCATTCATCTCCAAAACAAGCTTCAAATTGTCTTCTACGTTTAGCTTTCTAAAAATCGAAGTTTCTTGAGGAAGATATCCAACCCCCAACTTCGCCCTTTCGTTCATTGGAAGATTTGTCATATCAATTATAGATTTGTCGTCATTTTCCAACAAAACTTGGCCTTGGTTTGCGCGAACAAGCCCAACCACCATGTAAAACGTTGTTGTTTTTCCTGCTCCGTTTGGCCCCAAAAGACCAACTACTTCACCTTTGTTTACGTCAAAAGAAACGTCATTTACAACCGAGCGGTCTCCGTAAATCTTAACTAAATTTTTTGCAATTATTCTCATAAAAAATACAATACTCTCCTTTTTGTATTATATAATAAAAAGTTTTTGCGTAATTAAAAAAGAAAAAAATGTTACTTTATTTAAACAAAATAAATTTTAATTAAAAAATCGCTCCCTTTCATCACTCCCCAATGAGAAGAAAAATCGACAACGGAGCCTATTTCTTTGTTTTTATATTTTTCATCAGGCTTTAAAAATTCAAACTTTGAAAAAGAACAATATTTCTTCCCCACAAGAACTTTTGGGCTTGCCCAAGGATAAAGTGCTCTTATGTGCCTTTCCACTTGTTCTTTTGGGTTTTTTAAATTAAGCACAGTATCTTTAAATTTTATCTGGCTTTCATAACTTGCAAAATTTTCATTTTGTTTTATGGGCTGAATTTGTTTTTTGTTGAATAAATCTAAAAAATCTTGAACAAGCCCTCTTGCAAGCTTTGTTGTCTTGTCTTTTAAGCTTTGTCCATTTTCTTTGTCCTCTATTGTAATTGCTTCTTGAAGGATAATGTCGCCTCCATCAAACCTTTCGTCCATGAAATGAACGCTCAAACCTGTCACTTTTTGGTTGTTAAAAATTGTCCAAAAATATGGGTTTGCGCCTCTGTTTTTAGGAAGCAAAGAAGGGTGAAAATTCACAACAGGCGCCAAAGACAAAGTTTCTTTTTTGAATTTTTCAGCCCAAGAGCCCACAATTATGACATCAGGCTTTAATCTTTTTATTTCTTTTTGAAATTCTTCACCATTTACGCTTTCGCCTTTGATATCATATAATTTATAATATTTTATATTCGTATAATCAAAAGAAGGAGCAAAAATATCTTTAAAAAACAAAGTGAATTTAGAATATTTAATCCTATCCGTCCTAAAAACACCCAAGATTTCATTTTCTTTTGTTTCTAATATTCCTTCGATTAAGGAATTGAGCATTTGCCCATATCCCACAAGGACCACTTTTGCCATAAAGCTTTCCTATCTTACTTTATTTTCTCTGCCTTCGATTAATCTTTTGATGTTTTCTCTATGAAGATAAATTATATATATTGCAGCAATCAAACAATAGATTATGTAGCCGATTGGGTTATGGAAAAAATACATCAAAAATGGAGACAAAGCTAAAGCAACAATAGAGCCTAAAGAAACATATTTAGAAAGATATGTGATAGTTGCCCAAATTATAGCAATCGAAAGCCCAACAAGAGGGTTTAGAGCAAGAATTGTGCCAACCCCAGAAGCGACTGATTTTCCACCTTTGAATTGTAAATAAATCGGTTTAGAATGCCCTATTATTACAAACAAAGAAGCAAATAAAGCTAAAATTCCAAATTTATCTAAGAAGCAATATTTTGCAATTAAAACAGGCAGCGCCCCTTTTAGAGCATCTAAAATCATCACAATAAAAAACCAGTTTTTACCCAAAACTCTTTTGACGTTAGTCGCCCCAGTGGAGCCAGAGCCCACTTGTCTGATGTCTTGACCCGTTTTAAATTTTACAATTAAATAGCCCGTTGGAATTGAACCTATTAAATATGCCATTAAAACAACAAAAGCCAACTTTAAAAGAAAAATTATATAAAGCATTATGATTTATCTCCTTTTGGTCTATAAGATACGACAATTGGAACACCCTCAAAACCGAAGTTTTCTCTCAATTTTTTCAAGATATAGCGTTTATAATGGTCTTGAATCAAATCTTTATTATTTATGAAAATCACAAAAGTTGGAGGGTTCACTTTTGCTTGAGTTGTGTAATAAATCCTTAAGCTCTTTCCTTTTATGGAAGTTGGAGGATTCAAGCTGAACGCTTCATTCACGACTTTATTTAAAAGCCCTGTTGAAATTCTCTTTTTTCTTTGCTCTTGAACTTCTTGCGCCACTTTGAAGATGTGATCCAGCCTTTGGCCTGTTTTTGCAGAGATGAAAATTTTTCTTGCAAAGTTTAAAAATGGAGCATTTTTGTCTATTTCTTCTTCGAACTTGTGAGTTTGAACATTTTTTACTAAGTCCCATTTATTGAAAGCTAAAATCAAGCCGCAGCCTGCTTCTTGGGCGATTGTTGCGATTTTTTTGTCTTGGTCCGATAAGCCTTCAGTGGAATCTATCACAAGCAAAGCGACGTCGCACTCGCGAACGGCTCTGATTGCCCTATCCACAGCAAACATCTCAACTCCATAATCCACTTTGGATTTTTTTCTAATTCCAGCCGTGTCTACCAAATGAAAAACTTTATCTTCAAAAATAATTTCTTCATCAATCGCGTCTCTTGTTGTTCCAGAAACATCTGAAACAATCGCTCTTTGTTTTTTTAAAAGGTTATTTAAAATAGAGCTTTTGCCCGCGTTTGGCTTTCCTATGATTGCAATTTTAATTGAACCATCTTCTTTATTTTCTTCGTCATCTTCTTTTGGCTTGATGTCTTTTGTGATGATATCTAATAAATCACCCACGCCGCCGTCGCCATGGAGAGCGGACAGGGTATGCATTTCATCAAACCCTAAAGCCCAAAATTCGCTTGCAAGCTCAAGTTGGTGCTTAGAATCTACTTTATTTACAACAAGTAAAACTTCTTTTTTAACTTGGCGAAGCTTGTTTGCGATGTCGTAGTCATAAGGGTTTAGACCTGTTTTTGCGTCGACTACGAATAAAATCATATCTGCTTCTTCAAGCGCAAGCTCTACTTGAGCATTTATGTTTTTCACAAACTCGTCGTCGTTGCCTTCCACGATACCGCCTGTGTCAATCATAACAAAATTTTTATTTTGCCAACTTGCTTCAATATAAATCCTGTCTCTTGTGATATTTGGCTTGTCGTCCACAATAGAAAGCCTTTTCCCTGCTATTCTATTGACCAAAGTAGATTTGCCCGTGTTTGGGCGCCCGATTATTGCAATAACTTTTTCTTTCATAGCCTCATTTTACTATAAAAATTTAATAAAACATAACATTTTCTTGAATTTGCAATGTTATGTAATAAAATGTTTCTTAGTATCGGGTTGGAATTAAAAACCTTACCGATGAATAACAAATTAAGGAGAAAAAAATGACTTTAAAAAATTTTTTATTCACGTCTGAATCAGTTACCGAAGGGCACCCAGACAAAGTATGTGACCAGATTTCTGACGCAATTTTAGACGAATTTTTGTCTAAAGATCCAAAATCTCGTGTTGCAGCAGAAACTACTGTAACCACAGGTATGGCGCTTGTTTGCGGCGAAATCACTTCATCTTGCTATGTTGATATCCCTTCTGTAGTTAGAAATACAATTAAATCAATTGGTTATAACGGCGAAGAAGGCGGCGGTTTTGATTATAAAACTTGTGCAGTTTTAACATCAATCGACGAACAATCTACAGACATCGCAGGAGGCGTGAATAAAGCGCTTGAAGCAAGAAGCGAAAATTCAGACACATCTAAAGACGAAACTTTGGATATTGGAGCAGGCGACCAAGGGATTATGTTTGGCTATGCTTGCAACGAAACAAAAGAATTAATGCCTCTTCCAATCGCATTAGCGCACAAATTAGCTTATAGATTAGCTCAAGTGAGAAAACAAAAACTTGTTGACTACTTAAGACCAGACGGCAAAAGCCAAGTTACCGTTGAATATGTAGATGGAAAACCAAAAAGAATTGATACAATCGTAATTTCCACTCAACACGACCCTGAAATCAACGGAAACTCTAACAACCAAAGAATTCAAGAAATCATCGAAAAAGACATGATTAACCTTGTAATAAGACCTGTCTTTGAAGAATATGACATCAAACCAGACGAAACAACAAAATATTTAATCAATCCTTCAGGAAGATTTGTAATAGGCGGCCCTCAAGGCGACGCTGGTTTGACAGGAAGAAAAATCATCGTTGACACTTATGGCGGCTATGCTCGCCACGGCGGCGGCGCTTTTTCAGGCAAAGATCCAACCAAAGTTGATAGATCTGCTGCTTATGCTGCAAGATGGGTTGCAAAAAACATCGTAAAAGCTGGCCTAGCTGAAAAATGCGAAATCGAATTGGCTTATGCAATCGGAAGAGCACAACCTGTTTCTGTTTTAGTTGACACTTTTGAAACAGGAAAAATTTCAGACGAAGAATTGTCTAAAATCGTTGTAGATACTTTCGACTTAAGACCTGCTGCAATCATCAAAACTTTTGATTTAAGAAACTTGCCTGCTAAAAATGGCGGAAAATTCTATCAAAAACTTGCAGCTTACGGGCATGTCGGAAGAGAAGACTTCCCTATTCCTTGGGAAGAAACACAAATGGCCGATGAACTGGCAAAAAAAGCACAAGGCCTTTTGGCTAACGCTTAAAATAAATTTTAAAAGCCGCCTTAAAAAGCGGCTTTTTACTTTTTAAAAATAAAAAACAAAACTTTCATTTTTTCAAAAAATATAATATTATAATGTTATCTTAAAAAATAAGGATTTAATTTTGAAAAGAAATAGCAAAACAACTTCAATCAGCGACCTTCTTCATTCAAGCGCTTTTAGCGAAATGATAGGGACAAACAAACTAAACGCTATTGTGAAACATTCTACGATTTTTTCTTTTTGGGATAGTGTTGTGGGCGCTCGCTTTTCTAAATTCACAAAGCCTTATTCAATCAAATGCCAAAAATTATATGTCAGCGCAAAAAGCCCAGTTTTAGTGCAAGAGCTTAATCTATATAAAACAAAAATCTTAGCTAAAATAAACACATATTCAAAGCCATTAGGAATTGAAATTAAAGATATTATTTTTAGCTATAAAAATTTTGCTGCCACAAACCCAATCGAAAATTCTTCTGAAAAAGAAGATAAACCCTTGTATATCAAAAAAGAAGAAGTTGAGAACCTAGAAATTTCAAAAGAAGAAAAAGAAAAAGTTTTAAAAAGCATCAACAGAATTAATTTCTTAAACGAAAACCAAAAAGAAAAACTTTCAGGGGAAATCATAAACAACATTAAAGTTAAGAAATTGCAAGAAAAATAACTTTAACACTAGACAAAAGAACAAAAATGTTATATTATGTCATGGCTATAGGTATTGAGGTAAAAATGTTTAATTTCATTATTGAGTTGATTCGACGTATGAGCTTTTTTAACAAAAAAGGCTTAGTTTATATTCCGATTGACAGAAAATAATCGAAAAAGTTTATAAAAAGAGCCTTTAGACAAGGCTCTTTTTTTATTGTAAAAAAATTAAAATATTCTTAATAATTTAAGCAATATTTTATGTTTAGGACTTTTATTAAATAGGTGAAGGAAATTATGTTTAAAAATTCAAAAAACCTGCAAATAAATCGAAGAGTTCAAAAATTAATGAATTTAATTTGGGGACTGTAATCTAGGTAAGGGAAATTATGAAAATATCGGGTGTAAATTTATTATCAGGTTTAGCAAACAATAACGACTCGCTTTTGCCAATGATGGTGAAAGACGCGGTTTCAAACGGAACAATCGTATATACATACACAAAAGAAGGCGGAAAAGATGACGCCAGAGAAAAATTCATCGAAGAATACGGAACGGGTGTAGCTTGGCTTTTATCCATTCCATTTATAAAAAAAGTTTTTGATTCAACAGTTTACAAGAAATTAAATTTAAGCCCAGATTTCGACGAAAGATTAATTCTTTCAAATAAAGATATTGAAAATAGCGCAAAAAACCAAAAAACAGGCTTTTTTGCAAATTTAAAAGATAAATTATTTTCCGTTGGGGTGGATAAAGAGTCTGCTTTGGCTCTTCAAAAAGACATTTTAGCCGAAAACAACGACGTTTACGCAGCAGAAAAACAAGTTTTTGCGACATTAAACGACAAAAATGACGTCTTAAAAAACATTCCTTTTTTAAAAAATTTAACCAATGGACAATTATATAAATCTCTTTTTATGGCGAAGTTTGTGACTGCGACGGCTTTAAGCGCAGCTTTGCTTGTGAAGATAATTAAGCTTAAACAACAAACTACAGAAAAAAGAATTCAAAGAGACATTCAAAAAAATCACGCTTCAAACGTGATGTTAAATAAAGCGATTTCTCAAAACCAAACTTTCCAAAGCTTCCTTGGAAATGGCAAAAATGAAGAAAAAAAATCGCCAGAAAAAGAAATTTCCTTCAAAGGCGGATATCAAGTCTTGAGCGCATTTGCGCACAACCCTATCTTAAACAACACAATCTTAGATGGCGTTATTTCTCTAACCAGATTAAAAGAAGCAAGAAAAGGCGAAAAGAAAGAAATAGCTTTAAAAGAAGCTTTTCAAATCGTGTTTATTTATGCTCTTGCAAAGCCAACTCAAAAGCTTTTAGAATATGTCGGAGATAAATTCAAAAAGCCTGTGGCACTCGACCCTAAAGTTTTGTTTGACAAAAATTTAGAGCAAAATTTGCCTGAAATCTTAAAAGAAGCAAAAGACGTTTCAAAAGATGGTTCTTTAGTTCAAAATGTTTATAACTTTGCAAAAGCAAACCCAAAGAGCCCTTTTATCGACGCTTTGGCTAAAAATGGGGCAATAAATTTAATCACAAAAGAAGGTGAAACCAAAGGAATCAGCTATTTAAAACCGGTGAGCGAAGATAATATCAAAACCACAATTTCAGAATTGGAAAAATTAAATGGCGCTTTAAAAGAAAACTCTAGCTTAAAATCAATCAAAGCTTATAAAGTATTTTCAGTATTTGCAAATCTCGCCTTTGGGATTTGGGCTATGGGCGTTTTACAGCCAAAAGTAGCAATCTTTATGAGAAAAATGTTAAATAACGGGGACAATAGAAACCCTGCAATCGTGGCTCAAGAACAAGAAATGCTAGAAAAACACAAAGCTAATTTAGCCTAGACTTCGATAAAAAGCTTTCTTCCTACAATATTAGGCTTTCCGTTGTAGTAGCCTGCGAAATATCCGCCCAAAACAGGCTGATTTTTGCCATAGTTCGAGCTTGAGCCAAAAGTTGTAGACAAAAAAGGATTAACATTTTCTTGCGTTTGAAAAGGGTTGTTTCCGCTTGCTCTTTTAACACTTGTGGTCTTAGAAGCTTGAGAAGTTGCGATTGATTTTGAAATTAATGAAACTAAGTTTGATAGCATAATTCACCTTTTTTGAAATTTTAATGTTTATTTCTATTTTGTCAATTTTTTAAAAAAATTTGGCAACAATAAATTTTAGCATTAATTTTTTGTAAAAATATCCGATATTTATACTAAAACTTTATTTTTTTAGTTTAAATTTATTAAGAAATATTTTTCCTGTATTCAAAAACAAATTCTTATGATAGAATAGTATTGTTAAAATGACTAATATCATTTTTTATATATAAAAAAATTTGTACGAGGATTAGAACAATTAATATTTCAATATATATAATTCTTTGCGCACTCATAGTATTATCAATCGTTTTGATAGTATTGCTTTCTTCGCAAAGAACAAAGGTAAAAGTTTTAGAACAAAACGAAAAAAAATATATCCAAGACTTCAAAGAAAAAGAAGAATTCTTGAAAAAAGAAGCTGTAATTTCCGCAAGAGAACAATTGCACAAACAAAGAATGGAATTTGACGAGCTTCAAAGAGAAAAGAAACAAGAGCTTGAAAAAATAGAACAATCTTTATATAAAAAAGAAGATGAACTAGAAGCTAAAAACCAAGCTGTTGTGGATAGAGAAGCTGTTTTAGACAAAAGACAAGATGTCTTAGAAGAAAAAGAAGATTATTTAGCTGAAACCATTGCAAAGCAAATCGAAGAGCTTGAGCGCGTTGCTCAAATGACTCGAGAAGAAGCAAAAAGTGTTCTTTTGACTCAATTAAAAGACGAGCTTGCAGCAGAACAAGTGCAATTAATTCGAGAAAATGAAATTAAAATCAAAGAAACAGCAGACGAAAAAGCTCGAGAAATCTTATCTCAAACTATGCAAAAATGCGCAATCGAACAAGTAATTGAAACTTCTGTTTCTGTTGTATCTTTGCCTTCTGACGAAATGAAAGGAAGAATCATAGGTAGAGAAGGAAGAAACATTAGAACTTTAGAAACTTTAACCGGGGTTGATTTAATTATCGACGACACACCGGAAGCGGTTGTTTTATCTTCTTTTGACCCTATTCGAAGAGAAGTTGCAAAATTAACTATCGAAAAATTAATACAAGACGGAAGAATACACCCTGTTCGAATTGAAGAAGTGTATGAAAAATCCTTAAAAGAAATTGAAAATAAAATTAAGCAAGAAGGTGAACGCGCAGCCGTTGACCTTGGAATTATGAACCTTAACAAAGAGCTTTCAAAAACACTTGGACGCTTATATTATAGAACAAGCTATGGGCAAAACGTTTTAAAACACTCAATTGAAGTTGGGCAAATTGCCGGAATGCTTGCTTGTGAGCTTGGCGCCGATGTTAAAAGCGCGAAGCGAGCCGGTCTTTTGCATGACATAGGAAAAGCAGTTGACCAGGAACAAGAAGGCACTCACGTTCAATTGGGAGTTGAGTTGTGTCGCAGATATGGAGAAAAAGAACATATCATACACGCAATTGAAGCGCACCATGATGATGTTCCTTGCAACAATCTTCTTGATGCATTAGTTAAAATTGCAGACACAATTTCAGCAGGCCGCCCCGGCGCACGCCGCGACACGCTTGAAATCTATATTAAACGCCTTAAAAAGCTGGAAGAAATTGCAAACAGCTATGAAGGCATTAAGCAGTCCTTTGCAGTGTCGGCTGGTCGAGAGGTTAGGGTTGTTGTTCAGCCAAATGTGTTTGACGACGTTGCAAGCGCAAAGCTTGCTCGCGAGATCGCAAAGCGCATTGAAGATGAGCTAGAGTACCCCGGACAAATTCGAGTAACCGTAGTTAGAGAAGCGAGAGTTACCGAAATTGCCAAATAGGGCAATTTGGAATGTGTAGCGAAAAACCTGTTCAAAAAATTATAAATAACGATTTTAAAATCTTGTTCATAGGAGACATCGTAGGGCGCTCCGGAAGAGAAATTGTTTCTAAATTTCTACAAGAAAATAAAGAAAAATATGATTTTATTATCGCAAACATTGAAAACGCAAGCCACGGCTTTGGTTTGACCAAAAAAAACCACGACGAAATCGCGCAATATGGCATAGATTGCATGACTTCCGGAAACCACATTTGGGACAAAAAAGAAGTCTTAAACTATATTGAAGAAAGCCCTTATTTAATTCGCCCTCTAAATTACCATAAATCTGCGCTTGGGGTCGGCTATAAAACATTTTTTGATAAATTTATAGTAATAAATTTATTGGGCAAAACCTTTATGCCTCCGATAAATTGCCCCTTTGTAGCTTTGGAAGATTTAATCTTTGAATTAAAAGAAAAAATTTCTGATTTTGAAGATAAAATTTTAATCGTAGATTTTCACGCAGAAGCGACAGCAGAAAAGCAATGTTTCATGCACTTTGCTTCTGAATTGGGCGTCAAATGCGTTTTTGGAACGCACACGCACACCCAAACAGCAGACGAGAAAATCTTAAATGGAAAAACCGCGACAATCACAGACGCAGGCTTTTGCGGAAGCGAAAACAGCATAATAGGTATGGAATACTTAGGTTCCGTAAAAAGATTAATCACTTCAATCAACGAGCGCTTTGAAGTAGAAACTTCAAAACCATATATCTTAAACGCCGTGGAAGTGGAATTTAAAAACAACTTGCCTATTTCAATCGGACGAATTAATTATAGATTTGAAGAAGAGGAAGAAAACAAGGAGGGCGAAAATGTCTAAAATCGACCTTCATATCCACACAACCTATTCCGATGGAATGCTTTCTCCCGAGCAAATCGTGGACACCGCCTTGAATTGCGGGCTCGATGTTATCGCTTTAACAGACCACGACAACGTTTTGTCTTACGATATCGCGCAATCCTATGTAAAGAAAAACAATTTCAACCTTGAAATCATCTCGGGTGTTGAAATAAATACGATTTATAAAGACTACGAAGTCCATATCTTGGGCTATTTTATGGACAAAAACAATTCTGATTTTATTAATATGCTTGAATTTCAACAAAAAGCCAGAATTGAGCAAACCCACAAAATAATAGAGCTTCTAGCCAAAAAAGAAGGTATTAAAATCAAGTTTGAAAATGTCCAAAAGCTCGTTGCTCCAAAAGGCTCAATTGGCCGCCCGCACATCGCAAGAGCAATTACTTCTTGTGGCGGAAGCGCAAACGTGATGGAAGCTTATGCAAAATTTATAAACAACAATTCCGATGTTTATGTAGAAAGAAAAACTGTTTCTCCGCACGACGCGGTTGAAATCATATCAGAAGCAAAAGGAATACCTGTTTTTGCACACCCGATCGACGTGGATATCGCAGACAAACTCACAAAAGACCTCGTAAATTGCGGCCTGAGGGGGATTGAAGCATACCACAGAAAACATTCTCCTGCCGCAGTAGAGCATTTTTCAACGTTGGCCGAAGAATATGGTCTCATCGTCACAGGGGGCTCTGACTTCCACGCGCCTTCATTAAACCACGGCACAATCTTGATGGGCAAAAACTTTGTCCCAGACTGGGTTTACGATAAATTAATCAGAGAAAAGAAAAGAATCGATATGCAATAGGCGCAAGCCGAGGCTCCCAAACGAGCTTTTGTTGAAAAAGCGAGTTGGAGCTGAACGATGGCGACGTAAGAATTTTCGAAGAAAATTCCACAGGAGCAAACCCGAATGAAGCGAGGCTTAGTCCGACGGACTTGCCGAGCAAAATGAGGGCATAGGTGTGTGAAGAAAGCGCAAGCCGAGGCTCCCAAACGAGCTTTTGTTGAAAAAGCGAGTTGGAGCTGAACGATGGCGACGTAAGACAATTGAGGCTGTTGAGCGACTGAGCGAAACAGAGCCGAAATGCCCACAGGAGCCAAATAAACATATGTAGTCCATACCATGGCGACGTAAGAATTTTCGAAGAAAATTCCACAGGAGCAAACCCGAGCGAAGTTGACGTGTAGCGCGATACGCCCACAGGAGCCTCGTCGGGTTAGTAAACCCGACCTACATTTGATAAAACAATACGTCATTCTGAACTTGTTTCAGAATCTCTAAAACATGAAGTGTTTTCTTTCAATAACCTCGATTTGTTCATTTTTCTTCTTTTGAGCGATACAAAAGAAGAGAGCTTTTGCCGAGGCTCAAAAGCGACTTGTGAAGAACAAGGCGCATTTGAGCTGAACGATAGCGACGTGGAAATCTTTGATTTCCTCAGGAGCAGAAAAAAGGAACCAAAAAGAAGAAAATATCGCTTTTCTTTTATCCTTCAATTCAAAAATAAACATCTGAAAACCTCCAGTGCGGACTCCCAAAAAAGCTAATTCTTGTTATACATGTTCTCATTTCAAATTACATGTTGGGCGGTCGTCCACCAATGTCGGTTTTCTTTTGTGATGTTTATTTTTGAATTTTAGCTTTTAGAAAAAAGAGATGGTAAAAATAACAACTAAAACCTTGCGATTTTTTTCAAATATTCTTCCATAACTTTTTCTTTTGTATATTTTTCCTTAATTGAACCAATCGCATTTTCGCTCAATTTTTCTTTTTCTTCTTTATTCAAATTAAAAATTTTATTCAAAACGCTTTCTAAATCTTTTTCAATTGGATTTATCAAAAAGCCATTTTTATTATCTTCAACCACGCCGTCAATCCCTGTGTTTTTGATCCCTATCACGATTAAACCCCTCGAAAGCGCTTCTAAATAGCTCAATCCGAAAGTTTCGTTTTTTGATACGAGCGCAAAAATATCATATTTGTCAATTAAATCATAGATTTTTTTATGCTCAATATAAGGATAAATCTTTATTTTGTTTTTTAAATCATATTTTTCTATTAATTTTTCAAGACGTCTTTTTTCTTTTCCTTCTCCAAAAATGTCGAATTGGAAGTCGAAATCAACTTTTTTCAAGGCTTTTATAATTAAATCTATATTTTTTCTTTTGATTAATTTTGAAAGAGTCAAAATCTTTAATTTTTTCTCAAAGGGTTTTTTCTTTTTTTCTAAGACAAATTCTTTTTCGATATATGAAGGCAGCAAAAAATCTGCCTTAAAATAATTTTTTAAAAAAACATTTCTAGCACCTATCAAATTTGAATTTAAAAGGGCTTTTTTTAATCTTTTTTTAAAAAAACAATACTTAAAATCCTCCAAAACCCAATAGTCGCTTTGATGAACTATTGAAATAGTGGGCTTTTTTAGAGTTTTATTTATCAAATCTTTATACAAATGCCCAGATGGCATGTGAGAAATTATCAAATCAAAATCAAGAGAATTTAAAAATTTGAGGAATTTTTTATCTTCTTTTAAAAAAGGCAAGAAAAAATTCCTATTAAAAATGCGAATATTCTGAACAAAATATTCGCCATTTTTTATAATTTTATGTTTTCTTATTATTGAATTTATTAAAAAATTGGGTCTTAAGACTAAGATTTCGTGCCCAAAATCCAAAAAGCCTTTTGCAAAATCTTTTACAACTGATGGAATCGTTTTGTCTTTTTCAATTTCAAACAAATCAGATATAATCAAAATCTTCATAGATTAATTATATCTATTTTTCGTCCCCATAGCAATATAAAGCATAAGAAGCAGCATCAGCTGAAGCATCAAGAATAATGCCTAAGTCAGGGTATTCTTTAAGCAAAGCTTCAGTATCAGCTTGCTTTTTAACTTGCCCTATTTTATCTGAAATTTTAGAAGCAACAAGAGTAACTCCGCCCAAAATCAAAGCGCCGAGCCCAGCAGACTTAGCGATAGAGCGACCATTCGCGCGTGCTTCTGTAGCCGCTTGGCTTACGAAAGTGTCAACTTGTTCTTTGTTAAGCATGTTTGAAATTTCTTTTTTTGTTGGAACAATATAGCGACCAATTGCGCCCAAGGCTGCACCTGCCGCACAAGCAACAGCTGGAGCATGATTGCTTCTTTGAGGTTGGTTTAAACGCACTGCTGTAATTTCCATATCATCACACTTTCTTTACAAGATAATCATGTCAATCGCACAATCGACATTAACTTTTTTACTCATTCGAGATTTGGTCAAAAAAAAATCAAATCACCTTAAAAACTCGAGATCTTCGTTTTCTCAAATTTTTTCTACTATACCATATAATTTTTTTTGTGTCAAGTAGTAATCTTAACTTTTTGAAACATTTTTCTTTGCTTCGCTTAATTCTTGCTTAAGCGCTTCAAAATTGAATGTCAGGCTTTTTCTGTTTTCGAGCGCAAGTTCAAGACAATCTTTATAAGAATCCAATTCATCGTCGATTTGAAAAATTTTCGCCATCAAATAATAATTGTCGCCGTTTTCTTGAATATCCGTGGCTTTAGTCAAAAGCTCAAGTGCCTCTTCGGTTTTGCCAGTTTTGATGTATATTTGAGCCAAAAGCTTATATGCTTCTTGGTCTTTTGGGTTTTTTTCGATTGTTTTTAAAAGCATGACAATACAATCATCAACTCGATTAAGTTCCCAATAAATCTGCGCAATATTAAAATACGCCCAAGAATAATCAGGAGAAAGCTCCAAAACTTTTCTATATTCGCTTAAGGCAAAATCTATTTCGCCATTTTTTTTGTATTCACAAGCCAAATAAAAATGCGCAAAATAGTCGCTATAATTGTATTCTATCGCTTTTTTGAAACATTTTATGGCAGTTTTTGTGTCGTTTTTTTTAGAAAACAAAAGCCCGATTGAAAAAAACGCGTTTGAGTCTTCATTTTTAAAATAGATGACTTTTTTTAAATTTTGCATTGCTTCATCTAAATTTCCCAAAATTTCACAAACCAAAGCGAGGTTATATAAAAAGTCAGGCTCGTCTGGGCGCAGCTCAACAGCTTTTTTGTAGGCTTTAAAAGCTTCTTCGTAGTTTTTCAATTTTTCAAAACAAATTCCTGCATTAAAATATAAATCTGCGTCGTCAGGAAAAATTTTAAGCAGATAATCGATGTGAAACAAAGCAGCTTTTTCATAGCCCAAATCAAGACAAAGCATTATAAGCTCTCGTCTTGATTGAAAATTTTTAGGATTTAGCTTAATTGCCGTTTGAAGTTCTTCAAACTTTTCGGAATCATTCATCTTTTCTATCGATTATTTTGTCTAAATCTAAATCAATTGTTTTGCCGTCAAATTCAAATGTGGCGGTCGTATCCATCTCTTCTTCTTTTTCCAATTCGTCTTTATCTTCGTCTTGGATAATTTTTTCAATAACCAATTGAGCCATGTCTAGCGCAACTTTTTTCTTTGTTTCGGGCGCACATTTTTCGAGCATTTGAATAGCGGTTCTAACAGTCGCGTCGATGTCATACCAGCGGTTGTGGCCTCTTTGAATTCTTCCGTCTTCAACGGCTGTCATGATATCTTCTACGTTTTCATATTTGTTGTCTTGAATATTATGTTCGATGATTACTTTGATTAAATTTAAGGCAACCGCGATTTGTCTTTCGTCAGAAGAATTTGCTAAAGTCCTCATAGACATCGATAAAACCGGATCTTTGTCATACCATCTTGAAAAATATTGGTTTTCCATATTTGCTCCTTAAATTTAACTATTTTTATATATTATACCACAACCAGCGCTAGGATAATTCCACTCGATTGCTTTTTTGGGACATGCTATTTTACATGCTCCACACTCAAGACAATTTTCCCATTGGACAATCGTTTTTTGAGTTTCTTCGTCAATACTATACACATTTGCGGGGCAAATGAAAGTGCAGGTTTTGTTTTTGCAATTTTTGCATTTTTCTTGGTCGACTTTCAAATGCTCTTTGATATCACAATTATACTTTAATGTTGCCAATTTGTCTTGTATTGATTTTTTATTATCCATATTTTTATTTTTTTCTTCCATAATTATCTCCCAAAAAACACATCTAGCGCGCATTTTAAGAATGCTTTTATGCCTTTTAAAAGTGAAAAAATGTTTCTATCTTTAAAGAAGCTAAAGAAAAATTTTCTAAATTGGGCGCTTTTTGAGACACAATTTGCGCTTGTTATGATTTCGAAAAATTCTTTAATTTTCTTTGGATAATAAATTTCGATTGAATTTGTTCTTTTTCTTAATTCGCCCATGATGTTTCGATAAGAATATAAATCCGCCATGATAAAGGTTTTATCGAGCTTTTGCTTGTAAATTGAAAGCGAATTTTGAGAATAATCTTTATTTGAAAGAGCTAAAAGCGCGCTTTCGCCGGCTAATTTCCCAGAAACAAGCGCGAAATTCGTCCCTTCAAAATGCACTCCATTGATAAATCCTGCGGCATCGCCCACAAGGATTGCGCCTTGGGTTGTGAGCTTTGGAATTTTTTTATAGCCATATTCAGGAATCAAATGTGCGCTATATTCGATTATTTTTCCGCCTTCCAAAAGAGGAGCAATGTCGGGGTGGAGCTTGATTTCATCTAAAACTTCGTTTATATTTAACTTGTTTTTTGCTAAATCCTCCATATTCGCCCCAAAGCCAAGCATAATAGTATCTTTAAAAGTATAAAGAAAAGTCATAGCGAAAAGATTTTTGTGCGCTTTTGGGGTGCCGAAATACATCTTTGTCGCGCCATTTGAGCAATCGGATTTTAAATTAAACCTATCTTCAATAGTTTTTTTGTCCAATTTAATCGCAATTTTTATGGACAAAAGCATGTCTTTTGGCTCAAAATCTTTTCTCAAATTTAATTTTTTAGCGAGCAAAGAATTTGCGCCATCTGCTATGATTGTAATAGGAGCATAATATTTTTCGATTTCTGTCTCTATTCCAACAACCGCCCCTTGGTTTAAAATCAAGTCTTTAACCAAAGTGTTTGGGCAATAAAAAACTCCTTCTTTTTTTGCGATTTCAATAAGCCAATTTTCAAGGTCAAATCTTTTTATCGCGTAAGCGTTTTTGCTTTTTGAATTTTTAAAAGTCATCTCGAAAGAAGAATTTTCGTCCAAAAATGCCCACGTATGGTGGTTTATCACTCTTTCAAAAGGGATTGAAGAAACATTTTCTTTAAAAACATTCTCTAATGCGCAATGATAAACTGCGCCGCCATACATATTTTTAGACCCTGGGTATGCGCTTCTATCCACCAAAACGACCTTTTTTCCTTGGCGCGCTACCGTGACCGCAGCACTTATTCCACTTGGGCCTGCACCCACAACTATCACATCACAATTAAAAGTAGTATTCATAATTAAATAATACAGTCTATATGTTTAAAAAACAATAGAGTTAAAGAGGATTTTGAGTATTTGATTTGTTTTTGGATTTCTACTTTTTTAAATTGTTTCTTTGAGCATAAAAGAAAAAAGACAAAATAAAAACATCTCTTGCACAAAACTCGCCTATGGCTTTGACATCGACAAAGGTAATTTAAGCAGAATTGAAAACGACTTAATTGATTGCAAAATCACAACCTTGTGGAGAATTTCAGAAGCTCTTGGCTTAAAACTTCAAAATTAATTAGCATTTTAGAAAAATCTTTGGGCAAAGATTTCAAATTGAGCGATGAGAATTAGTTTACTATTAATTTCAATTTTTAACCATTAAAAAACCGGCATGAAGCCGGTTTTGGATTGAGTATGTTAAATGTTTGCTAAGCATAGTCGGACTAGGGCTTGGTTTATTCGGGTTGCTCCTGTGGAATTTTCTTCGAAAATTCTTACGTCGCTCATTAAAGGTCTACGCTCTGTCTTGTCGGGGCTCAACGCCGCCGACAATCGCGAGCTTCGCACAAATGTACCCTCATTTTGCTCGGCAAGTCCGTCGGACTAAGCCTCGCTTTATTCGGGTATCTAATTGCCGTTTAATAGGCCGTAAGCTGCGTCCCAACCAGACAATCCGCCTCTGGTTTTAAATTTTGTGATTTGAGAAACGCTATTTTTTCTATATTTTTTCAATTCTTTTTGAGATTTTGATTGAAGTTTTTTATTTTCTTTTCTTTTTGCCAAAACTGTGTTTGCATAGGTCAAGAAATTTTTATATTCAATGCAATTATAGCCTGATTTTGTTGAGTTTGGATAAGCATAATTTGCATAATCGTAGATGTTCATTGCTCTTTGAGCATTTGCAGGTTCACCCATAATTGCGCTCCAATATGTCGCATTATGTTTTGTCAAAACAACAATTGCAGCTAGTGGGTTATAGCCTGCATTTGCCATTAAATTAACAGCGATAACGTCAGCTTCTTTTTCAGCTTTTGTGTTTTGATAATCTTCCACAAAACCGCTTGCAACTGTTGTTGTCGTGTTTGTTGAAGTATCCCCTGTAATTGAAGAAAGTAATTTGCCTTTTGCAGCATGTCCAGAAATGATATGCCCTAATTCGTTTGCAATCACCGCTGCTGTTTCGTTGTCGTTTTGTGCATAAGCTAAATCGCTTTTTGAAATGCTAACTGTTCTATCTGTTGCAAAAGTTGAATTATCGACAGCTTTTGCTGTAACTTCAAACTTTATGTTTGAAGAAGGAATAGAATTTTTAGTCAAAAGTTTGCTTCCGATTGTCGTCACTTTGCTTTCTGCGTTATATGTCGCAGCAAATGTTGCACCCATCACCATCAAAAATGTCATTAAAGACAACAGAATTTTTTTCATTTCTTCCTCCTTAAAATTTTCTATAAATAAATTAGCATAAAAGTTGCAAAATTATCAGGTTTTTATATAATATTTTTGCAAATATTTAAATTTAAAAGAAGCATTAAAATGAGAAAAGAAAATTGTGTTTTGCCCCTTGCCTTGGGGACTTTTGCGCTTGGCATGAGCGAATATGTGATGATGGGAATTTTGCCCGATGTGGCTTCAAGCCTTAATATTTCAATTCCAAAAGCAGGGAATTTCATCTCCCTATATGCGCTTGGGGTCGTTGTGGGGTCAATTTTGCTTGTGATTTTCGCAAGAAAAAAGCCTTTAAAAGAAATCTTGATTGCGCTTACCGTTATCATCACCCTTGGAAACTTTTTTGCAATGTTATCAATAAATTATCCAATGCTCGGGCTTTTTCGCTTTATCTCAGGCCTTCCCCATGGGGGCTTTTTTGGCGTGGGTGCAATTGTGGCAGATAGACTCGCCGACAAAAACAAAAAAACTCAAATGGTCGCCTACATGGTGAGCGGAATGACAATCGCAAATTTATTTGGAATTCCTTTTGGGACATTTATAAGCCACAATTTTTCTTGGAGAATAACTTTTCTTTTTGTTGTTTTGTTGGGGCTTATGGTCATTTATTCTATTCAAAAAATGGTTCCATATATTTCGCCTTTGCCCAACAACGGCTTTAGAGGACAATTCAAATTCTTGAAGTCTTTGGCTCCTTGGCTTTTGATTTTAGCTGTCGTTATGGGAAACGGAGGGATTTTTTGTTGGTATAGCTATATCAACCCCTTGCTTTGCGAAGTATCGAATATTCCAGAAAAATATATTTCATTAATTATGATTTTATCTGGCGGAGGAATGTGCCTTGGAAACATTTTAGGCGGAAAATTAGCAGACAGATTTTCTCCTTCTTTAATCGCTGCTTCAGTTCAAGGAATTGCTACCTTAGCGCTCATTTTCATTATTCTTTTTGCCCAAAACCCAATTCTTTCTGTTATTTTAATGTGTATTTGTACAGCAAGCTTGTTTGCGATTTCCGCTCCGCAACAAATGCTTTTAATTAAAAACGCAAAAGGAGGCGAAATGCTTGGCGCTTCTTGTTCCCAAATATCTTTTAATTTGGGAAATGCTTTGGGTGCTTTCATTGGAGCTTTTCCTATTACTTTTGGCTTTGGATATCGCTTTTGCGCGCTCCCAGGGGCAATTTTCACCTTCCTTGCCGCTTTAGCTTTATTCTATTTTTACAAAAGATATGAAGCAAAAAATTAAGATGTCTTGAAAAATCAAAAAAATAGTTTAAAATAAAATCAAGTTTAAATTATTTGAGGAATTTATGAAAAAGATTTTGGCTTTATTTTTGTTTGTTTTTCTAGCTCTTTCTTCTTTTGCGCTTGCAAAAGACAACATAAAAGTTACGGCTTTAAGCGATTTTGATTCTTCAAACCCAAAAGAAAATTTCAAAGCAAAGCTCGCAGAAGACGGGCAAATAGACGGCATTTATATGATTAAAGGCGACATTTTAAATTGCAAATTAATCGAAATCAAAGACCCAACAAGGGCAAAAAGAGATGCTAAAATATTTTTCAAGCTCATAAGCTATGAAGATTCTAAAGGAACGCATTACTTTAAAGACAACTATGCCGCAAAATATGCAAAAACAGTGCTCTCCAAAGAAGAAATAGAAAAAATTCCGCCTAAAACCATGGCAAAAAAGACAGCAAGAACAGTGGGCAATTTCTTTGTTTCAGGGTTTTCCTATGCTTTTTCTTTTGTTGATGGCGCAAAAGAAAACAAAGAAAATAACCGCCTAAAATCAGGCGCAAAGCAAGCTTATAAAGATTCTTTCTTCTCTTATGTTGAATATGGAAACGAAGTCCAAATCAAAAAGGGAGACGAATTTTATTTTCAAGTTAAAAAATATAAAGAAGATTAATTATTACAATTTTAATATTTCTTAACTAAAATCCAAAAAAACTTTTGAGATTTTTAAAACGTATGGTATTATGCTTCTTGTGCCATTTTTTGTATTGTTAAGAAATTGAAAAAAACATTAAAAAAATAGCAAAAAATTTGTTTCACCTGTTTTTATTAAACTGTGTTTTATAAAGGGGACTCGATGAAGTTAACAAGTGTAAATTATACAACCAATGCCAACAACAATTATCGCAAAAACAACCAAGCATTCAAAGGTGGAGTAGTTGATGGGCTTGTGAAATTCTGGCAATTCGTCGATAATGGTGGCAGAGCTATCCAATTTACCGTCGAAGATGGCTTAGGCACTAACTTCCCTCGTACCTATAAAGGCGCTATGGCTGGGTATAAATATACTCATAAAATAAATATTCCTGCCCTTTTACAAGAAGGCATAAGAGAATTCTTGACAGGGCCTACTATGTGTATCGTTCCTTGGGCAATTATTTCAGCTTCTATGAAACATTTTAACAAGACTTCTGATACTCACATAGAAAACATCAGAAACTTGTCTAGCATCATGGAAACCGTTCCAAGCGGAGAAGCAAAAGACGTTCAAAGAAGCTTTTTTGAAAACGCAGCAACTGACATGCTCCAAAAAACTTCAGGGCAAAGCGTCCAAACATTGAGCGAAACAACAAAAACTCTCGAAGAAAATGCCCTTACAAAAGACGACGTTAAGACTTTGACAGATAGATTTGTAGACTATGCTAATGCTTTAAAAAACGAAGCAGGCTTAAAAGGAAAAGACCTTAAAAAAACAACTTCAGAAGCACAACAAAGCCTAGGGCAAACTTTTGAAACCATAATTAAAAGAACAAAAAGAGAATATGAAGGCTCTTCTTTCTTGGGCGTTTCATATTCTAAAGACATCAAAAACAACTCTCAAACAGGCTCCACAGGCTTTAAAAATTATGCAAATTATATCGTAAATTATATGCAAGACTTTGCAAAATCAAATACTCAAGACGGCAAAATAAATGTCTCAAAAGAAGCAGTTGATAAATTCAAAAACTTCAATGTGGCAAAACGCTCTCTCATCGTCGCTTCCATGTTCTTTGTGACAGGGTTTGCAATGAGCTTTATTCCAAAGATTTATACTTTCTTCTCTGGCTCAATCAACCCTAACGCAACAGCAATCTATGACGAAGCAAACGGAAAAAACAAAACCGAAGGAGGAGCTAAATAATGTCAATTGAAAAAATAACAAGCGCAATACAAAATTCCTCCTTTGTTCGAGGCGTTCCAAACAGCCTTGAAAAAGCAGGAAGACAAATAAATAATTTCATGGATAAGCACTCTGTTGCAGATAAATTCTTGAAAGTGGTAGAACCTACCGGCGCAAACAACTCTTTTGTCCCAATGGCAAGCTTGATGGTAGGCACCGTCATCATTCCTCGCGTTTTAACTGCGGCAAAAAGAAACCCTGACGACAAAGAAGCCACAAAAGACGAAATCACGGAAATCTTGTTCAGAGACGTTCAAACCGTTGTAATCATGTTGTTCTTGCTAAAGACAATAAACTCTTTAGCAGCTGCAGCCACAACAAAGTTCAAAGGGCTTCCTATGATTACAAAACCTTATGAAAAGCTTTTCCAAAATGGCGCAGATGGCTCAATCTTGGATAAATTAAAAGCAAATGCTAAGGAATTTTTAAACAGTCCGCTAGACAAATTAAAAACAATAGGAAAAAACGTCTTAGACACAGTGCACCCAACCCAAGGCGTGCGCGCTTTAACAAACGACGAATTTGTTTCTAAATATTCTGGCTTTGAATCTACGCAAGAAGTCGAAAAACTTTTCCAAAACATCGACAAAAATGGCGGAGACAGCAAGAAAGTCTTTAATAATTTATTAAATGGCTTAATTTCAAAACAAGATAGCTATATAACAGAACAAAAAGGCTTAGGAAATGTTGTAGATTCTTCTGTTAAAAAAGCGCTAGAAGCAATGAAAAATAGCGGCAAAGGAATTAAAGCAATCGAAGACATTAAAGACGAAAAAACAAAAGCAAAAGTGGAAGATATTATCTTGAATTTCTTTAAAGACAAAGATAACGGTTTAGTTAAAGAATCAAAATCTTTAAACGCTGTTTTAAGAACAGGAGCTTTGGCTTTTGAAGCGTTATATCTTGGCTTTGGCTTACCTGCTTTAAACCAAAGAAGACTTGAGAAAAAATATTTAAAAAATGGCGAAGGTAATGTTGTGAGCTTCACTTCAACAAACAAAAATGAAGCGACAAACATCAATTCAAGCATTAGTCAACAAGAAAAACAATTATTCAGCCAATTTTTGAATAAATAACAGACAAAATCAAAGATTTTTCTTGTATCCTCTTTTTTTTAAAATAGAATAAAATAAACAATTAAAAAGAAAAGAGGAGAGATGATAGATAATATTTTAATTGGTCTGGTAAATTGGATTCAAGCCGTAATTACGTCTTTAGGCCCTTTTGGGGTAGCACTTTTGATGGCGATTGAATCTTGTAATATTCCTTTGCCTTCAGAAGCAATTTTGCCTTTCGCTGGATATTTAGTCACAAAAGGAGTGTTTTCAATCCACACGGCAGCAATCTTTGGTGCATTAGGCTGCGTTTTAGGCTCAATTCCTTCATATTGCCTTGGATATTTTGGAGGAAGAAAATTCATCGAAAAATATGGAAAATATTTCTTGATTTCGAAATCTGATCTTGAAATTGCAGACAAATGGGTGGATAAATACGGAGACTGGTCTTTCTTTTTGTGCAGAATGCTTCCTGTAATTCGCACTTTTATCTCGCTTCCGGCTGGGATTTTAAGAGCCAAAAAAAGAACTTTCTTCTTATTCACTTTCTTAGGTTCTTTAATTTGGAGCTATTTATTGGTTTTTGTTGGGGTAAAATTGGGCGAAAACACAGAACAGTTAAAACACCTTTGGCATAAATTTGACGCTATTATAATCATCATTTGCTTGGTTTTAGGAATAATTTATATTTATCACCACGTAAAAAAATTAAAAAAATAATAAAAATTTTAAAAATAAATATATAAAAAGTGCTCGACTAAAAAATCGAGCACTTTTTTAAAAACTAATGTTATACTATTCTTTTTCTTTTATTCTCATAGTCAAAAGACCGGATAAAATCAACATCAAAGCGCCAAACGCAAAAGCGTATTCCCAGTGGTTGTTTGTATAGTCGCCCATTTTATAAACAGAAATATTTATAAACCAAGCTAAAACCGTGCAAACTAATACTTGAGGAGCTGAAATAAAGATATTAAAAATACCCATAGCAGAACCTTCTGTGCCTTCTTTAATGTATTTTGAGAGCATTGCAAAAGGCAAAGACAAAGCAGAAGCCCAGCCAATCCCCGCAAGACCCATCGCAGCAAACACAGTCACTTTATTTGGCAAAAATACCAAAAGCAAATATGCAAAAGCCATCAAGAACAAAGAGCCTGCGTGAACTCTTTTGTTTCCTCTTGCTTGGGCAATTTTTGCAATTGGAATAGCCATAACAAAACAAATTAAGTTATAAAAGGCAAAACAAATTGAAGCGAAGTTTTGCGCGTCTGTTTGTTTTTGAGCGAAAATTTGAGCAACGTTTTGGCTCAAGTTTGTTGTATCCGGAATTTGGAATAAAACATGCACAACGTATTGAGTGAAGAAAATCAACAAGCTCATCAAACCAATCCAAGTGAAGAATTGGATTGTGCAAATTTTACCAACCTCAGGAGAAGCAGACAAAAATTCTTTTACTGATTCGATGAAAGGCTTTTGAGAAGCTTTTTTTGCTTCCAATTTCTTTTCAAGCATTTTTTCTTTTGAAGGAACGATTTCTCTAAAAGTAATACAAGTCCAAGTCATCGCCAAAATAAAAGCAACGCCTGCCATTGTAAATTGCGCCCCTGTGGACATTGTGTAATTAAATGCCCAAGACAAAAATGGAGCAGTCCCTGCAGCAACTACTGAACCTAAGCCAATTGCAAAGCTCAAGAAAGAATTTGCAATGCCGTGTTGGCTTTTATCAATGTTATCTGGAACCAAAGCTCTATAAGGGCCTTGAGCCGCATTTACGCAGCCATCAATTACCCAAATAAATATTGCTGCAATCAACAAAGCAAGCCAAGTTGGGTGATTTTGTCCAAATAAATCTGCCAAGAATTGGCTTTTTGGAAGCATGATAAGCCCAATTGCGCCAAACAAAGCGCCCAAGAACAAATATGGAATTCTTCTTCCAAATCTTGTGAAGGTGTTATCAGATAATGCGCCAATAATCGGCTGAACCACAATCCCCGTCACAGGGCCTGCCAACCAAATTAGGCCATATAGCAAAGGGCTTGCGCCTAGGGATTCTGTTAAAGGGCCGGATAAAATAATTCTCATTTGCCAAGCAAACTGAAGCCCGAAAAAACCTATACAAAAGTTTAAAAGCTGCGCATAGCTAAACTTTCTAAGGTTACTATCGTTAGACATGTCTATCTCCTCTAAGTTGTAATACCTTTTAAATATATTTATTTTACATTAATAAATTTTAATTGTAAAATTTAAATTATGAAAATTAAAGTATTATTAGTATTATTATTAAGTTTATTTCTTTTAAATCCCGTTTCTTTTGCTTTTGAGGAGAAAAGAACAGTTAGAGTAGGGATTTCAAACCAAGCATTTTCGACTTGGGAATTTCAAAAAATAAAATTATCGTCACAAAATATTATAAAGATTGTGGATATGTCGCAAGATGTTAAAATAGACGACATCGAAGCAAACAGCATAGTAGAAGCTACTATGAGCTTTGGCAATTTTAATATTTTAGTGAATGGCGAATTAAAATATGAAAATTTAAAAGGCCCTCTTTTATTTAGCTCAAACGCAGACTTAGAAATAGTGGAGCTAAACAGAAAAGGAATTCCTGCAAAATATAAGGGCATGATTGAATTAAGAAGCAACGCTTCTGGGCAAAAATTTTATATTATTAATGTAGTTGATCTTGAAAACTACTTAAAAGGTGTTGTTCCAAACGAAATGCCTGTTTCTTTTGGGCTTGAAGCCTTGAAGGCTCAAGCAATCGCAGCAAAAAACTACGTCGCAAATGCAAAAATAAGCAAATTCTATGACGTCGTAGATTCAACTGCTTCTCAAGTTTATTATGGTTCAAATTCTTATAAAGAAATCTCAAACCAAGCAATAGTCCAAACGAGAGGGATTTATGCGCTTTATAATGATGCGCCTATTTCTGCCCTTTATTATTCCACTTCAGCAGGAATATCAGACAACTGGCAAGATGTCTTTGGCTCAAACGGCAAAGGGGATTTGCACCCTTATTTAAAAACAAAATATGAAACAACTTCAAAGCCATTAAAAACAGAATCAGACGTCAAAGATTTCTATTCAAATAAAAATGGCTTCGACACAAATTCTCCAAAGCACAGATGGAGCTTCGAGTTTTCAAGAAGCGAACTAGAGCAAACACTTCACGCAACTCTTCAACAACAATCAAAAGCTGGGTTAGTTGAGCCTAAGTATGATGGAGACATCAAGCTTTCAGGCTTAAAAGATATAAAAGCTCTAAAAAGAACAGATTCAGGAAAAATCACAGAATTGTTGATAGAAACTGATGAAGAAAACTATAAAGTAAAAACGCAGCTTGGAATAAGAAGAGCAATCAAAAAAAATGGAACTATGCTTCCAAGCTCAAATTTCTTTGTTGAAAAAATAGGAGAAGAAGAAAAAGCTTCAAAGGAAGAAGAGTCAAATGGCTTTGGCATTTTAAAATTGTATGACAAAATCACCCAAGAAAAATATCCAAAAACCTTCAAAATCACAGGCGGCGGATATGGGCATGGGGTTGGCATGAGCCAATTTGGCGCATATAATTTAGCTCGAAACGGCAAAAAATATCCTGAAATTTTACATTTTTATTATACAGACATAGTTTTATCGACTTTGCCAAAAAACGTCTCTTATAATGAATATAATATTTCATACGCAAGCGAATTTTATTTTGACAAATCTGCATATAAAAAAGCATATTTAATCATAGACAACAGAAAAGGCGTGGACGAATTTCCTTTTAAAATCAACGACACAATTTTTGGCGAAACGAGAAGCGTTGCTTTTGATAATCTTATCAAAATGGACATCACACAATATTTAAAACAAGGGCAAAACATCTTGTCTTTCTTCCCTTTGAGCCAAAGAAACAAAGGAAAATATATCACTTTTAGAATTCAATTTATTTAAGTTTGGAATTAAAAATGGAAAATGAAGAAATAAAAAAAGAAAATACAACCACTTCAAACGGGCTCTTAAAAAGCGCAGGGCTCATCATGATTGTGATTTTATTATCTAAAATCTTTGGATTTTTAAGAGACGTGATTGTCGCAAACTATTATGGCGCAAGCATTGTCTCGGACGCTTATTTTTATGCCTACCAAATTCCGGCCCTTGCGGTTGTGATTTTAGGGGGCATGGGAGGCCCTTTTCATTCTGCTACAGTGAGCGTTTTTTCAAAATTAGTTACCGATTTTAAGGCGAAGCCGGAGCCTGAAGTCAAAAAGCTTTTTAACACTTTTGAGACTTTTTCTATGATTATTTTTGGCATAATCGCCCTAATTTGTTTCTTTTTCCCAGAACAAGTTATGAATATCATAATCTCTCAAGCGACTCCAGAGCTTTCTTCTTTGGCTGCAAAACATCTTCAAATTATGTCGCCCGTAATTTTAGTGGGTGCACTTTTGGGCTTATATTATGGGATTTTGGTCACATATAATAAATTTTTGCTTCCAAATATAGCGCCATCTGCGCTTTCTTTAGGGATAATTTTGACTTTATTTTTCTCATCTGGCGACCAAAATGGATACTATCTTGCTTTAGGGACCACGATAGGCGCACTTATACAGCTTGTTATGCAGTCTCCTGCCGTTTTAAAATTAGGCTACACTTTTAAACCAAGCTTTGATTTTTTCCATAACAAAAATTTTAATGATATATTAGAGCTTCTAATGCCTGCTTTTTTATCCTCCACAATTGGGCAAATCGGGATTTATGTGGATATATTCTTTGCTTCAGGCTTGCCCGAAGGCCAATGGACAGCTTATGGCTACGCGAATAGGATTTTCCAATTCCCAGTAGGGCTTATGTTGTCAGCTCTTTTAGTTCCTTTGTTCCCATTATTTTCAAGGCTTGTTGCCAAAAAAGATTTTGATTCCGTAAGGCATTATTTCAACAAAGGTGTGGGCTCTTTGATTTTAGTCGGCACATATTTGATGATTTTTATTTTCATCTCTGGTTTAGATTTAATCTCAATCGCGCTTGAAAGAGGCGCTTTCACCCACGAAGCCGCTATAATGGTTTTTGAAGTATTGTTTATGATTTCTCTTTCCATCATTCCTTACGTCTTTAGGGACTCAATCACAAGATTATATTATTCTTTTAACGACTCAAAAACCCCGTTTTTTATAGCAATTGGCTCAATCGCCCTTAAATTAATCTTTAACTCTATTTTTGTAAGGCTCCTTGGAATTCAAGGGATTGCGCTTTCAACTGCAATCATCACAACAATAAATGCGACACTTCTTGCTATTTTAATCAGAAAAAAAATCTCAATTGGCTATAGAGCATTCTTAGGCCAAATCGTAAAAATCGTCATTTGCGCAGTGGCAGCATTTTTGTTTGGCATAATCTTAGAAAGACTTTTAGCAATGGCTTTACCTTATACATTCATCTTTAAAATCATAAAAGTCACAATCATTTTCTTCTTCACAAGCGCAATTTACGTGGCATTAGCCCACATATTCAAGGTAGAATATTTAGAAGATGTTAAAGAAAAAATTATGGCCAAATTTAGTAAGAAAATAGGATTATAAAATTTTCACTTTTCAAATATAATTAGAAAATAAATTAGATAAGGAAGAAATTATGTACGGTATTAATGAATATAAAATTTTAGACTATGTGCCTACTGTAATCGAAGCTTCAAGCAGAGGAGAAAGGTCTTTTGACATATTTTCAAGATTATTAAGAGAAAGAATTATCTTCTTAGGCTCTGAAATCGACGACGACGTTGCAAATTCAATCGTAGCGCAACTTTTGCTCTTGGATTCAGAAAACCCTGAAAAAGATATCATGCTTTATATCAACTCCCCAGGAGGCGTCATCACAGCAGGCATGGCAATTTATGACACCATGAAATTAATCAAAGCAGACGTTTCTACTATTTGCTTAGGCGATGCAGCTTCTATGGGCGCATTTTTGCTTTCAGGAGGAACAAAAGGAAAAAGATTGGCTCTTCCAAACGCAAGAATTATGATTCACCAACCATTAGGCGGCGCAAAAGGTCAAGCAACAGACATTGAAATCGAAGCAAAAGAAATTTTGAGAATGAAATCAATGTTAAACGGGCTTTTAGCAGAACACACAGGCCAAAAACTAGAAACAATCAAAAAAGACACAGAAAGAGATAATTTTATGACTGCCCAAGAAGCGCTTGAATATGGGCTTATAGATAAAATCATCACAAAAGATTAATAAAAAACAAAAATAATAGACAGAATTTTCGCCATAGTAGAATTATTTGTTATAATTTTACTATGGCAAATTTATATGACGCTTTAGAAAACAAAAACAAACAAGTCCCTTTGGCAGAATTAATGCGCCCAAAGACTTTAGAAGAATATTTAGGGCAAACAAAAGTCATAAATGAAAATTCTCCTTTTTTAAGATTATTAAAAGCAAAAAGGCTCTTTTCGTTTATTTTATGGGGCCCTCCGGGGTGCGGAAAAACGACTCTTGCGCGCTTGTGTGCGAATTATCATAATGCTTTTTTTCTTGAGCTTTCTGCTGTAAATTCCGGAGTGAAAGAAATCAAAGAAGCGGTTGAAATCGCAAAATTGAAGCTTCGAGAAAACCTCAAAACCATCGTTTTTATAGACGAAATTCATAGATTTTCAAAAACGCAACAAGACGCTTTGTTGCCTCATATCGAGCAAGGTTTGTTCTATTTTATAGGTTCAACCACAGAAAACCCTTCTTTCCACACGGTTCCAGCTTTAATTTCAAGAGCGCAAGTCGTGATGTTAAATGAGATTGATAAAGAAAACATTAAAAAAATTGCCCTAAAAGGCTTTAATTATCTTCAAAAAACCTATGGCGAAAAAACCTTGGAAGATGGGGCACTTGATCTTATTTCAGAGCTTTCAAGGGGAGACGCAAGGTTTTGTTTAAATGCTATTGAAAATACATATTTTGCAGCAGATAAAGTTATTGATAAAGAACTTGTGGAAGAACTTTTGCAAAAGACTTCTACAAGATATTCTATAGATTCCCACTACGACTACGCAAGCGCCTTTCAAAAGAGCCTCAGGGGGTCTGATGCGAATGCTGCTATGTATTATCTGGCTAAAATGCTTTTGTCTGGAGAAGACCCAAGGTTCATCGCAAGAAGGCTTGTGATAATTGCTTCTGAAGATGTCGGAAACGCAGATTTCAGAGCACTTTTAATCGCACAAGCAGCGCTTGACGCCGTGATAAACATAGGAATGCCTGAAGCAAGAATTGTACTTGCCCAAGCGACAGAATTCATCGCCCGAGCAAGAAAAACAAACAGGGCAATAATGGCTCTTGATATGGCAATTCAAGATATTCAAAATGGCGCAGATTATCTGCCCCCAAAGCATTTAAGAGACGCACATTATAAGACAGCTAAAAACTATGGCTTTGGAGTGGGTTATGTCTATACCCACGACCACCCCGAAATCGAACAACAATTTATGCCAGATGAAATCAAAGATAGAAAATATTTTGACCCAAAATATGAAATTGCTTGTAAAAAAAAGTTGTATGAGTTAAAATAAACCTATCGAGATTACGTGTTGTTTAGTATGTTAAAATTTGTAAAAGTTTCAAAAAAACCATTACAAAAATAGCAATTAAATATATGTTTATACTTTATACAGTTGTATTGACCTCTGACAGGAGAAAAGGAAATGGCAATCGGCGCAATTAATAATTCAGCAAATGTATCATTCAAAGGCATTGACAATATGTCAAGAGAAGATGTTGAAAATCTTTGCAGATCAACAAGAGATTTAGGAGAAATGGTTGACACATTTACTCCAGCTAACAAGAAAAATGAAAAGAAAAATCCCATCGAAATCATGGCTTCTTTAGCGGCAGCTTTATTGATTTCCTATGCGGGCGCAAGAAAAGGCGCTGAAACATTAATGAATGCCTTTCCAACAGCCACAACAAAATTAACAGGCGTGCTTCAAAAAGCAGGCAATTTGGCAATGAACGCTACTCAAACTCTTGAAAAAAATGAAAAACCTGTTATCAAAAAAGGTGGCGAAGTTGCAGAAACAATATTAAATCACGCTAAAACTGCTATTACCGGTTCAAAACAAGGCGAAGAAGCCTTAAATGAAGGTGTAAAAAGATTAGCTGGCGCCGCTGGTGCGTTTATGTTCACAAAAGGTTTAAGCGAAGTTGATGCTGATGGAAATGGCGAAAAAGACATTACTGAAAAAGGCAAAAATGCATACGAAGGCTTTGTCAAAACTTCAGAAACAATTTCCTCAATTAGTAATTTATTAGCATAAGAGAAAAGGTAAAAAATGAAAGTAGACGTTAACTATATAAAAAACCAAGCGCAAACAGCTGCGAAAACAACTTTAAGCGAAGCTACAAAAGTTGGAAAATATGTCAGAGAAACAGTTGGCTCTAAGCTTCCAAAAAACGAAAAAGTAGACCAATTCACAAAAACTATTGGTGAAAAACTAAAAGCTAACAATATCAATATAAACAAAGACACTGCAATCGGCGTTGGGCTATGTGCTTTGGCGTTTGGGCTTGCTGCAAAATGCGCAAAAGGCATTGTAAACAAAATTTCCGAAATCAAAAAATCATAATTTTGATTAAAAAATTATAAACAAAGGCGAAGTCACAAGGCTTCGCCTTTATATTCGAGATGCATTTTAAAAACTTTTCTGGCATATTCAATATATTCTGGAGTTTTAAATTTTATATTCCGAAGGACAACAACGTGAGAATAGCTTTTTCTTCATACAAGCCCTATCAAAAAGGCTTTATGAAACCTGTAAACAAAAATATAAATAAAACTGTGCCAAATTTGAGCTTTTGCGCAAGCGAAAGCGCTATTTCAAAGAGCTCGTCTTTCTTTGGCGATTTTGTAAAAAGAAAAATACAAATGCGCCACATTGAAAGGCCTGAATTCATAAAGTTTTCGCAAGCACAAACTTCAAAAGAAGCAATTGAATTTGGAAAAGAAATTTTGGGAATTAAAAAATATAAAGGCTTTAAAAAAGAAGATTTAGCCACTTTAAACTGGATAAACGAAGGTTTAGTAAGAATTAACAACAAAACCAAAAGCAAAGTCACCATGCCAGAGAAAATAATACTATGCCCAAAATTGCGAAACGGAAAAAATTCCACAATCGCCTCTATGTCAATTAAAAAAGAGATGGCCTTTTCAAAAGAAGAAATAAACAGGCTTATAAAAAGAACTGATTTAATTTTAGCCGACATCAATGATGAAGATTTTAAAAAGCAAGCTATAGAAAAAATAAAAAATTCAAACAACTTTGGCTCACACATTGCATTTGCGACTGAAGCTGCTTCAAAATTTCCAAAAGTGAATTCAAAATTGCATTATGACACTTATGCTTCTCCTTTTTCTATAATTAGCCATGAAATGGGGCATTTACAGCATTTTATGCACTTGGGGAGTGCTTTTGGCTATACGGCAGAAGGCGCTTGCGCATTTTTGTTTCAAAATTCTATAGAAACAGCAGAAAAAGTTTCAAAATATGCTCAAACAAGCCCTTGCGAATTTGTGGCAGAGGTTTTTGCGCAATTGATCGATGGAGTAAAGATAGATAAAGAAGTGAGGGAATTATACAAGCACATGGGCGGCTATTGGATAGATTAAAAAAATAAAGCCGCAAATCACTTTGCGGCAATAAACTTAAACAATAGAGGAGAATAAGGAAAAACTTCTCTTATTCGCCAGCATAGATTTTAGCAGCGATTTCGTTGGCTTTGTCTTGGGGCAAGCTTGAGCCAAATTCGCCATTAATCACGCTCGCGATTTCTTGTACTCCGGATTCGAATTCTGCCATCATGGCTTCAATGTCGTCAATTCTGTCTTGAGAAAGATAATCTAGAGGATTAACTTCCTTTTGTTGCGTTTTTTTGATTTGATTTTGGAAATATAAGCCATCTAGGCTCATTGCTTCAAAAATCTTGTCTGCGTCCACTTCAACGTTTTCTTGTGGCGCTTTTGGGGTTGATTTAATTTCTTCTTTTTGTTCTTCTTTTTTTGCTTGTGCTCTTGAACTTCCTATTGAAAAATTTCCAAATTTTACTTGATTGATGTCCATAATCAGACTCCTTATTCCCATTGTTCTTTACTGTCTCATATAATTAAATACGACAGTTTTTCAAAAGAACTTTAGAAATAAGAGTCTATATTTTACAAATCGTTACAATTAAATTTGTTCTAATCTTTCTTTTGTCTCGAAGTCGAAAACGTGGATATCACGAGGGTTTATGGAAAATTCCATAGTTTCTTTTGTGTCTGAATCGGAATTTAAAGTCGCGCAAAATTCGCTATTTTGAATTTTAAAATAAACATTTTTAAAAGAGCCCAAATTTTCTTCAAAAATAATTTTCGAGCTAAATTTTATGGAATTAAAATGATAATTTGGATTATTTATATCTGCAATGTTTTCGCTTCTCACGCCTAAAAGAACCTTTTTCTTGCCAGTAAGGTCATAAGGCAAGCTGGAAGCAGAAAAAACGATGTTTCCAAAAGAGATAAAGTCCTCTCCGACATTAGCTTCCACTATGTTCATCGGGTTTGCCCCCATAAAAGTCGCAACAAAAACGTTTTTAGGCTTGTTATAGATATTGTAAGGATTATCCACCTGCTCCAATATTCCGCCATTTAAGACAGCGATTCTATCCCCCATTGTGAGCGCTTCTGTTTGATCATGGGTCACATATACAAATGTTGTTTTCAATTTTTGATGAAGTTTTTTGATTTCCGCCCTCATTTGAATTCTTAATTTTGCGTCCAAATTAGACAAAGGTTCGTCCATCAAAAACACTTTTGGCTCGCGAACGATAGCTCTTGCTAAGGCCACTCTTTGTCTTTGTCCACCCGAAAGCTCTTTTGGCCTTCTTGTTAGATATTCTTCCAGTTTTAAAATTTCAGCTGCTCGAGAAATTCTTCGCTCTATTTCGCATTTTGCAACGTGGCGCACTTTAAGCCCAAGAGCAATATTTTCTTTCACCTTCATGTGAGGATATAAAGCATAATTTTGAAAAACCATAGCAATGTCTCTGTCTTTTGGGCTAATGTCGTTTACGAGTTTATCCCCTATTAAGACGTCACCTGAATTTTGCCTTTCTAAGCCAGCTATTATTCTTAAAAGAGTAGATTTTCCACAACCGGAAGCGCCCACAAGCACGATGAACCCGCCATCTTTGATGTCCAAGCTAATGTTTCTTAAAATTCTTTTTTCTCCAAAACTTTTAGAAATATTATCTAAAATTACTCCCGCCATAGCTTCTCTTTTCTATCCTTTTATCTTAACGGTAACACAAAGGTAAACATTGTGCCAAAATTCTGTTTTGAATAAACCCAAATGTCGCCTCTAAAGTCTTTTATATATCTTTTCAAAATGCTCAAAGTCGCGCGAAGGCCGATTGGGCGCTTTGTATTTGTTTTGTTGTATGGGTTAAAGATGTCCTCTAATTCTTCTTCGCTAAATGTTAAATCTGTGATTTTTGCTTCAAAAAGAATATATTTTTCGCTTTCTAAAGAATCGTTTGCGTCAAATTCTCTGGTTTTCAAAAAGTCAACAGGAGGGTGGCCAACGTTTAGGGTGCATTTTCCAAGATAAGAAAATCTTAAAAAGATATCCATAATGCAGCGCAAAATGTATTCCACAACTTCTGAATCCAAAAAACAATCTCTTTGAGTCAAAGTCGAATAATCAAGAGAAAAGATAACTTTTTTGTCCTCAAAATCTTTTTTATAAACACGCTCTATTGATTTTAGCATGCTCACCATATCAAAGGTTTTGTTCGTATATTCGACTTTATGAGATTCTAATTTAAACAAAGAAAAAAGCTTTTCTAAGTCATAATTCAAGTCGCGAGCGTTTGTGTTTATAATTTTTAAATATTTTTCTTGTTTTTCTGAAAGCGCTCCTCCCATGCCATCAAGCAAAGCTCTTGAAAAGCCGCTTATAGAGACTAGGTTGGATAAAATCGAGCCCGAAGAATCAATCAAAAAATCATTTTTTTCGTCAATTATTTTTTGCGCAACTTCATATTTTTCGCTAATCGATTTTTGTTCTTTTTTTATTAAAGTCGCATTTCTAGCGCTCACATAGACCCTTTCTCTCTCGGGGTTTCTTGTTGCGCTTAATTCAATTGATTGGACATATTCTTTTTTGTTTCTTGGAATAGTTCTTGCGCACAAAGGGTTTCCTTCTTGCACAATTTTGTTTAACAAAGAAGTTCCATTTTCAAAGAAATCAGAAAAATATTTTCCCACGACGTCGAACTTTTTCATGTTCAATATCACAAGCGCTTTTGAATTCGCGTTAATTATTTTTCCGTCTGATTCAAGGGTGAAAACACCGTCTGGCAATAAATCAAAATCTTCTTCTTGTTGTTGTGGTTTTTTAAAATTATTTAAAAAATTCATCTTTTATTTTCTCTAGCTGACAAAATAATTCTATCATGTTTTCATACTAAACAAAAGTTGTATAAAGATTCTTCTTTGTAATTATTAACATTTGCCTAAATTGTCCGTAGAATATAGTAACCATGGTATCTTCAAGCAAACAATACAAAGTCGAAAAAGATGACAATTTTCTTCTTTTCAGAATAGAAAACAAAATCATAGATGACTCTCTTTTTTTAAACATCAAAAAAAATTTTAAAAACAATTTAAAAACAGTTTTTGACCTAGAAAAAGTTGAAACAATAAATTCAAGGCTTTTTGTTGAATATCTTTCTTTTGAAAAAGTCTCGCTTTTTGGCGCAAAAAATGAAATTTTAGCTTATTTATCTATCGTTTTAAAAAGAAACTTCCCAAATTTATATCAAAAAGAAAAAGACTTCAAAAACGACTCAAATATGCTCATCAAAAGAAATTTCAAGCTTGCATAAAATAGTTTTATGTTAAGATAAGAATTATGTTTTTTCTTGCGATAGTTTTAAATTTATTTTTTTCATATTTTTTAGGAACTATTTTTGAAAACATCATAGTTTTCTTCCTATCTTTTATGGCTTCTATTATCCTAAATTTGGAAATTTTATCCATTTTTAAAGCAATCAACGAAACAAACATTTTAATTTTAGAAGCGATTTTTTTTGGAATTTCTTTATATTTTTATATTCAAAAAAAATGCCCAAAACCAAAGCTAAAGCTCGATTTTAAAAGACTATTTAATTCTTTTTTGCTTGATAAAAGCCTAGTCCTTCTTCTTTTGGGTTTTGTTTTTTTAATTGCTGCAAACGGCTTTTTGGCTTTTATAATTCCATCAGCCGAAGCAGATAGCCAAACATATCACTTTTTTAGAAGCTATATGTTTATAAAAAACCATAGCTTAGCGCATTTTGAAACAAACGACATAAGAGCGCTCATCATGCCAATTAATTCTGAAATTATCTATGCTTGGATTTTGGCTTTTAAAAAGAATTTTTGGGGCTATTCTACGGTTTCATATTTTTCATATTTCCTTGTTTTAATCTCGGGCTCAAAAATTATGGAAAAATTCAAAATTTCATATAGAAAAAGACTTTTTTCAATTTTTCTTTTTTCTTCTTTGGCTGGGGTAATTATCCAAATGTCCACTCTGCAAACAGATTTAATAGTAGGGGGATTATACCTTTCTTCTTTAGCCTTGTTTTTAGAAAATAAAAAATCTTCGATTTTCTTTTCTTCTTTGGCGTTTGCTCTTGCTTTAGGGGTGAAAACAAGCTCCCTTACGATGTTTTTTAGCTTAATTTTAATTTTTGTTTTAATTGAAATTTTATTTGAAAAAAACAAAAATCTTACAAAGACAAAAACTTTCTTCTTATTTTTAATTTTAAATTTCCTTTTGTTTTCAAGCTATAACTACATTTTAAACTATTTGCAATTTGGAAATTTTGTCGCAAACACAAATTCTTTTTTGTCCCACAAATTCTGGGGAGGAATAAAAGGATACATTGCAAACTTAATCAATTTTTCTTTTCAAATGCTTGATTTCACAGGGTTTCGCTGGGGTGATTATTTAAGCCCATATATCCTAGGTTTTAGGCAAGATATTTTTAACTTTTTAAATATAAACCCGATGCTTGGCACAAATGTTCCATATTCAAGAATAAACACGATTGCAGAAGAGCAAATCGCGGGCTTTGGTATATTGGGGTTTTTGGTTTTTGTTCCTATGGTTTTTAAATCTATTTATTTAGGAATAAAAAAGAAAACAAACAAAAGAGCGCTCTTTTTGGGGCTTTTGGGGCTTAGCTTTGTTTTAAATATGCTTTTTTTAGCTCGCCTTATGGCATATATGATTTATTCAATCAGATTTGTCACTTCTTTTATTTGTTTCAGCTTTATAGTTTTAACTTTAGCTTACAAAAAGAAAAACACGATTTTTAAAACAATAATTATCTTTTTTGCTATTTTTTATATGATTTTTCTCTCGAGTTTCGTTCGAAGAGCGCCTTTAGGAAGCGTTGTTTCCAAGATAAAAAGCTACAATTGCAACCTAGAAACTTTTGAAAAAAACTTCTTTTTAGGCTATGTCTATTTAAAAAGCGCATACATAGGAGAACTCTATCAAACAATCACAACAAAATATAAAGAGAAGAAAAACATTGCGGTAATAAAATCAAAAAATAGCATAATTTTTTACCTAAAAAAGCTTGAATATGAAGGATATAAGGTAGATTTTTTAAACGCAGCTTTTATAACAAAAGAAAAATTAAAAAAATATGATTTATTGATATTAGAAGATTTAGCCCAAGACGACAATGTCTTTAATCCAAAAGACGAAAAAGCAAATTATTCTATAAAAGATAGAAAAATTATTTTTAAAGATAATAACGAGCTAAATTGCTTTTTTATAGGAGAAGAAAATTCCCTAAAAGGTGCGCCAAAAGCAAGCCTTGAAAGATATTGTTTTTCTTATTATTATGTTTTAAAAGACAAAGATTTTAAACAAGATTTTTCTCAAACAATCGAAATTAAAGAATTAAATCAAACAAGAACAATATATTATTTTACAAAAATCTGATATAATTTAGCTAGAGAAAAAGGAGAATTTATGAAAAAAGCAGCTTATTTTTTAACTTTTATTTATTTATTTTCCTGCCTTTGTCCTTTGTCTTTTGGCTACGACATAAATGACGTCGAACACTTAGGAATAGACGACAATACAAAAGTGAACTTAGTTAAAATAACCCAAAACGGCAGTATTATTCAAAAAGAAAACGTCTTAGAAGTTGCTTTTGCGCAAAATTTTAATTCAAAATATTATAAACAAGGAGACTTTGTCCAATTCGTTTTTGAAAACGACGTCAGAACAAAAGAAGGCACTCTTTTAATCCCTTGCAACTCTTCTTTAATTGCCCAAATAAATTGCATAGAAGAGCCAAAATGGTTTTCAAGAAATGCAAAAGTATACCTTGATTTCACACATATCGTCTTGCCTGATTCTTCCACAATCCCAGTAAGCCTAGAATTATCAAACAAAAAATATTTAAAAGAAGGTGCTAAAGAAACGGCCGGAAAAATCGCAGCCTATACTTTATCCATTGGTGGCGCCGGCTGTGGCATAGGGGCGGCGATTGGAGTCGCAGCAGGGCACACAATCACAGGGCTCATCATAGGAGGCTCCGTAGGGGGCGGCGTTGGGCTTTTGAGCGGAATAGTCTCCCCCGGGCTGCATTATAAAGCAAAACAAGGCGAAGTCATAAGACTGGAATTAAAAGACAATTTGAATTTACCTAAAGAATAAAGTTGTATAATTAAATTTTTTTTGATAACCTAATAACAATGGAAAAAGAAATTTTAAATGCGATTAATAATGCAAAAGATGTGTTGATTTTGACTCACGTGAACCCAGACGGAGACACCTTAGGCTCCGCTTGCGCTCTTAAAAGTTTCATCGGAGACAAAGCGCAAATTTTAATTCAAATTAAAGATAATTTTAATTTCCCTTCAACCTATTCTTTTTTGCCAAATATAAATAAATCCCTAAATTTCTCAACCTTAGATGAAAATAAAAGCTACGACCTTGTGGTTGCGCTAGATGTCGCATCTATTGATAGATTAATTGATGGCGCAAGAAAAGTTTTTCAAAGCGCTAAAACTACAATTTCAATAGACCACCACAAAACAAACAAAGGATATGCCAATTTAAATTATATCAAAGGCGGAATTTCGTCTACCGGCGAAGTTTTGTATGATTTATTTGATAATTTAAATATAAAACCATCTTACGATATGGCGCTTGGGCTATATACCGCAATTTTAACAGACACAGGTTGTTTTAAATATGAATCCACAACCCCTCATACTTTTAAAATTGCCTCAATTTTATCTGAAATCGGGATAGATACTTCAAAAATTGCTGATTTATGCTATACAAACAAGCCAAAAAAACTGATACAATTTCAAAACGAAGCCGTTTTAAATGCAAAATTTTGCTTAAACGACAAAATTTGCTACACACTAATTTCAAAAGAATTAATGGAAAAATATGACGCAAAAGACGAATACACAGAAGGAATATGTGAGACTTTGCGCTCAATGGCGCCTGTAGAGATTTCTTTTGTATTAAAAGAAACCCCAAACGGCTCAAAAGCTTCCATCAGGTCAAAAAAAGTTGACGCTACAAAAATAGTCGAAAAATTCAAAGGCGGAGGCCACAAAAGAGCCGCAGGCTGCACAATCAAAGAAGATTTAAACAAAGCAAGCGAGCTTCTTTTGAAAGAAATTAAAAAAATATTATAGTGATTTCACAATATGAAAAAACTTCTGAAAGAATATATAACAAATTTAATACAATGTATTATAAAAAATGACTTTGGAAATGCCGCGGGCGAAATGGCATATATGACGGCTCTTGGGATATTTCCTTTTATGCTTTTTATTATGGCGGTCTTTGGGTTTTTGGGGAAAACTTTTTTTGTCCACAAAGTGATTTTTGGGCTCTCCACTATCGCCCCTCAAAGCGTGATTGACCTTATAAATGGTGTTTTGAATGAAGTTGTCATCTTTAAAAGCGGAAAAATCATGGCTATCACGGGCTTTTTTGTGACTTTGTTTTTGACTTCTAATGCAATCGCCGCAATCACAAAAGGCTTAAATAGGGCAAACGAAGTGGAAGAAAATAGAAGCTTCATAAAAGTCAGGTTGTTAGCACTTTTAATGGTTTTTGTGAACACTTTTTTCTTGTTTATAAGCATAAATTTAATCGTCTTAGGAAGAGTTATCCTAGATATTGCTGCATTTTACCTATCAATCCCAGAGAACATAATAGATACAATCCTCGTCTTGCGCTGGCCTGTCGCATTTTTGATGTTATTTTTATTGGCTTCAATTAACTATTACGTGCTTCCTGCAAGAGATTTCAGCGCAAAAAGAAAAAGCGTAATCCCAGGGGCGCTCTTTTTCTGCGTCTTTTGGTTGATTGGCTCTTGGGGCTTTTCTTTATATGTTAATGCTCTTGGAACATACAACAAAGTGTATGGCACAATTGGAACATTTGCAATTTTGATGGTTTGGCTGTATTATTCTTCTATAATCTTGCTTATAGGTGGGCAAGTGAACAATCAGACTTTAAGAAAATTAATTGTCTTGGATAAATTAAAAAACTGGCAAACAAAATGAAAAAGATACTACTAACGATATTTATTCTATTTTTTAATTTAATAGCTCTTGGGGCAAATGCGCCCAAAAGCGACTATACGATTGACGAAAAAATAGGCCAGATGATTATTTTGGGCTTCGATGGAAACGACATCAATTCAAAAGAATATAAAAAAACTCTTCAAAAAATCAAAAAAAATGAAATCTCGGGCGTCATTTTGTTTCAAAAAAACATCAAATCAAAAGAAGATTTGACAAAAATGAACGAAGGCTTTTTGAATTCGAACCCTATTGTTCCTTTTATTTCAATAGATAACGAGGGAGGAAAAATTTCAAGAAGCGACTTTTTAAAAGCGCCGAGCGCAAAAGAAATTTCAAAAATGAAAGAAAAAGAAGCAAGGGTTGAATATGAAAAAATGGCAAATATTTTATCAGAGCTCAAAATCAACTTCAACTTCGCACCAGACGTGGATTTGTTAATAGACAAAAATTCAATCATCGCAAAAAAAGATAGAAGCTATGGAAAAGATCCAAACACAGTTTCTAAGTTTGCAAATATTTTAATCGAAGAACACGAAAAAAAGAAAATCCTAACTTCCCTAAAACATTTCCCAGGGCACGGAAACATCAAAGGGGACACGCATAAGGATTTTGTCGACTCCACAAATACTTTTTCAAAAGAGGAACTTATCCCATATCAGAATTTAGCAGGCAAAAGCGAATTTTCAAGCGTTATGATTTCTCACATCTTCAACAAAAATTTTGATGAAAACTACCCTGCAAGTTTGTCTTATAAGACTATCCAAGGCTTGTTGAAAGAAAAAATTGGCTACAAGGGCTTAATTGTTTCAGACGATTACGATATGGACGCAGTAAGAAAAAACTATTCCCTAGAAGAAATTGTCGTAAATTCCATAAATTCTGGCGTAAATGTTATGATTTTTTCAAACAATTTAAAATACCACGACAAAAATATCGATAAAAAAATCAGAAAAATAGTGGAAAAGAACGTCAAAGAAGGAAATATCAAAAAAGAAACGATAGATAAATCCTTTGAAGCCATTTTAAAAACAAAAGCTTTGCTTAAAAATTAACTAAAATTAATTGTTCAAGCTATGCAAAGGTGCTGGGATTCTTCCACCCCTGTTTACAAATATTTCGCTTGAAAAATTATTCACTTTCATAATAGGAGCGCTCCCTAAAAGCCCTCCAAACTCGGCGCTTTGCCCTACACCTTTTCCAATCACGGGGATTACTCTTACTGCTGTTGTTTTTTTGTTTATCATACCAATTGCCATTTCGTCTGCAATCATGCCTGCTATTGTAGAATTTGGCGTGTCCCCAGGAATTGCTATCATATCAAGCCCCACGGAGCAAACACAAGTCATAGCTTCTAATTTATCTATTGTTAAAGAGCCAACATTTGCTGCTTCTATCATGCCAGCATCTTCTGAAACCGGAATAAATGCCCCAGAAAGCCCTCCGACATAGCTTGAAGCCATAATTCCGCCTTTTTTTACTGCGTCGTTTAACATTGCAAGCGCCATAGTAGTACCATGTGCCCCTGCTTGTTCTAGCCCCATAGCTTTAAAAATCTCAGCTACACTATCGCCTCTAGCTGGAGTAGGTGCTAAAGATAAATCGATTATCCCAAAAGGAACATTGAGCTTGTTTGCCATTCTTCTTCCGATTAATTCGCCAGCTGTCGTGATTTTAAAGGCCATTTTTTTAATTAAATTAGAAACTTCTCCAAAATCCGCTTTTTTGTCCAATTGCTCAATTGCGCTAGACACAACCCCAGGGCCAGAAACCCCGACACTCAGCGCACATTCTGCTTCATTTATTCCACAAAATGCCCCTGCCATAAAAGGATTATCAGTCACAGCATTACAAAAACAAACAAACTTAGCTGCCCCTATTGAATCTTCATCTTTTGTTAAAATCGCCAATTTTTTAATTGCGTCCGCCGTTTTTAAAACAGCGTCCATATTAACCCCTGCTTTAGAAGCCCCTAAATTCACGCTTGAGCAAAGCTTTTTTGTAGAAGAAATTGCTTCCGGAAGTTGTTCAAAAAACCTTAAATCTCCTTTTGTGAAGCCTTTATCGACCAAAGCCGAAAAACCGCCCACAAAATCAACCCCGACTTCTTCCCCTGCTTTATCTATAGCTTTCGCTATTTCTACATAATCAAGGTCATCTGAACTTTCTCCTATTAAAGAAATAGGAGTCAGCGCAATTCTTTTGTTCACAATCGGAATAGAATATTCGTCTTCTATTTCAAAAGCAAATTTAACCAAATTTGAAGCATATTTTAAGATTTTATCGTAGATTTTTCTAGCGCACATCTTTGAAGTGGGTGCGCAACAATCCCTCAAAGACAAAGACAGAGTAGTCGTTCTGATGTCTAAGTGGTGAATTTTAATCATTTCGATTGTTTCTAAAATATTTTGTTGGTTAAAATTTGACATCTTTTTTCTTCCTGATTTAAAAATTAAATTGTGTGCATTTTGTCAAAAAGTTCTTTCTTTTGAACCCAAATTTCCATGCCTAGGTTTTGACCTAAATCCAACAAATCATCTTTAAATTCTTTAAAAGTACCTTTTAAATTTTTGATATTACACAACATAATCATGACAAAATTGTCTTGCATGATTGTTTGTTTGATATCTTCTATGTTTACATCAAAAGAAGCAAGCTTGTTTGAAACGCTCGAAACAATCCCGACCTTGTCTTTGCCGCTCACGGTGATGATGATTTGGTTTGAATTTGCTTCCATCATTATTTCACATCTTTCTTGACTACGATGAGATTATTCATGATTTTCATCGCAACAGTAGGAAACACAACGTTTTTCAAGCCATCAGCAACAGAAACCACGCTGCCTGCCTTTAAGACAACTTCTTCCCCTTTATACATAAAAGTATAATCTGTGTCTCTGTCTGACCTGATTGTGATTTTGTTTTCTTCTTTTGTCATCTTTAAGCCTTTCTTGTATATTATTTTTCCAAAGAAACAATTTCGACGCCAGAGGAAGTACCCAACCTTGTCGCTCCAGCATTAATCAAAGCAATCGCTTGATTATAATTTTTTATTCCGCCACTCGCTTTGACTTCTAGCCCAAAAGGAGAGACTGTTTTATACATCAATTGCACGTCTTCGACTTTCGCCCCGACTCCGCCTTTCACAAAGCCTGTGGAAGTCTTGACAAAATTTGCTCCGCCATTCACTGCGCACTTAGAAGCTGTCACGATTTCTTCTTGGGTTAATAAATCTGTTTCTAAAATAACTTTTAGATTATTTTTTTGGCAGATTTCTTTTGTCATGGCAATATCTTTTTCGACTTTTTTATAATTTTTGTTTTTCAAAGCAGAAATATTTAAAACTGTGTCGATTTCATCTGCGCCCATTTCAAGCGCTTTTTCAGTCTGGAACCTTGTGACATCAATTGGGTTATTCGCCAAAGGAAAATTCACAACTGTGACGATTTTGATATCTTTTTTGTCTAGCAAATTTTTTGCTAAATCAACATAGTCTAGGTTAATACAAACGCCAAAAAATTTATTTTCGCAAGCTTGTGCGATAACTTTTACAATATCCTTAACAGTGGCGTCAGGCTTTAAGATAGTGTGTTCAATATAAGTATTTATTTTATTCATAACAAAATAATTATAGCAAAACTAAATTTATATAGCCAGTTTTTTCAATATTATTTGTTACCTGTTTTATGTTTTCAAAAGTCGTGTCGACGATTTTTTTATTTGCTTCTTTTGTGTTGTATGCATTGTGGGGCGTGATTATCACGTTGTCCAACTTTAAAAGCTTTTGAATAAAGAAATATTTTCTATAACATAATTCTTTAATGTTTTTGAATTCTTGACATTTTTTGTAATTTTGGCAAAGCACCTCTTCACATTCCACAACGTCAAGTGCCGCTCCTTGGATTTTTCTTTCCGAAATTGCCATATATAAAGCTTCTGTGTCCACGATTTCGCCTCTTGCGGTGTTTATCAAAATCGCATTTCTTTTCATTTTCAAAAATGTATTTCTATTGAAGAGATTTTTTGTTTCTTTAGTCAAAGGGCAATTTATCGAGACTATGTCTGATTTTTCTAATAATTCATCTAAAGAGACAAAATTATATGCGCCTTTTTCGATTTTATCAAAAACCAAAACTTTCATATTAAAGCCTTGGGCAATGTTTATGACTTTTCTTCCGATGGAGCCTGCTCCTATCACCCCAATTGTCTTTTTGTTTAGGTCAGAACCCATCAAAGAAAATACGTCGATTTCGCCTTCTTCTATTTGGCTTTTTGCTTTTGATATTTTTTTATATAAATTTAAAATAAGAGCAAAAGTATATTCTCCGACCGTCGAAGAAGCGTAATTTGGAACATTAAAAACTTGAATATTTTTTTCTTTACAAAATTCGATGTCCACGTTTGAATAGCCTGCGCTTCTTAAAAAAATATATTTCAACTTTGGAAATTTTTCTAAAGCCTTTTTGTTTAAAGAAGAGCTCACAAAAGCGCTTATCGCTTCAGTATCTGAATATTTTTCATCTACATAAGTATTTTCATTTAAAGAAGTTTTTAGAAAATATGGCTCTAGGTCATTTGTGATTTTTTCTAAAATATATTCAAATTCAAACTCTCTAATGTCATAAAAAATTATTTTCATATTAAAAAAATATTTTAAAACGAAAAAATTTTTATTCCCTTTTTGGCTAAGTTTTAAGGTTATTCTATGAACATACAATCGCCATAGCTAAAAAAGCGATATTTTTCTTCAACAGCATGCTTATAGATTTCTAAAGTAAATTCTCTTCCCATAAAAGCGCTCACAAGCATAATCAAAGTGGACTTTGGAAGGTGAAAATTTGTGATTAATTTATCTATTGATTTTATTTTATAAGGAGGATAGATGAAAATGTTTGTGTTTGAAGAATTTGCTTTTATTTTTCCATATTTTTGGTAAGTGGCTTCTAAACTTCTTAAAGCTGTAGTCCCCACGGCAACTACGCTTGCGCCTTCTTTTTTTTCTTCAAAGATTTTTTCAGTCTCAAGAGGAATTGTATAACTTTCATAATGCATTGTGTGTTCTTTTATATCTTCCACTTTGACTGGCATAAACGTCCCAAGCCCCACGTTCAATGTGACATAGGCGATTTTGACACCTTTTTTTTGAATTTTTTCTAATAATTCTTTTGAAAAATGAAGCCCAGCAGTAGGAGAAGCAACGGAGCCTTTGATTTTAGCAAAAACTGTTTGATAATTGTCGCTATCTTCTTTGTTTGCGCTCCTTTGGATATACGGGGGCAAAGGGATAGAGCCATATTTATCTAAAGTCTTATAAAAATCATCACCTTCAAACAAAATTTCGACCACAAAACTAGGAACTTCGTTTTCAGGAGCTTGTTTTTTCTCAATTAATTTAATCTTAAAATCAGAAGCGACTTCTAAGACCTCTCCTTCTTTCACCCTTTTTGCGTTTTTCATCAAAACTTCCCAGCGAGAAGAATTGTCATAAGGGTTTAAAAAGAATACTTCCACGTTTGCGCCCGTGGTGCGCTTTGCTTGCACGCGAGCCGGAAAAACTTTTGTGTTGTTCAAGACCAAAATATCGTCTTTTTTAAGGTAATCGATTATGTTGTAAAAATGTTCGTCTTTATATGTTTTTTCTTCCTTAAAGACATGGAGCATTTTGCAATTTTCTCTTTTTTCCAGAGGGCTTTGAGCGATGAGCTCAGAAGGGAGATTGTAGTCAAAGTCAGATGTTTTCATAAGTCTATTTTACAAGAAAGATGAATTAAGTCCAAGGGGGCTGAGATTTATATTTTTCATTAGCTTTAGTTTAATTTCAAGCGTAGAAATTAAAAAACAAATGGCCTACGAAAAGAAAAACCGGAGAGCAAGCCGTCACGTCTTGTTGCGTTAAATGTTTAGCTTGTATTTCGGGAGATGTTTCTTTGGCGCGCTTGACTGTTTTTCTTCAGACATTTGTTTTTTAATTGTGGGGTGTTGTAAAAGCCTTAGATTTTTCTCTTTCGGTTCACTTTCTCTTTTGCATTTTTTCGGCGCCTGAGAAATGGTAAAAGAGAAAGTGAACAAGGTGAATTTAATATTAACTTCATACATTCCACGTTTTAGAGATTCTGAACAAATTGAAAAATTTCACTATCGTTCATTTTTCTAATTTTTCAGAATGACGTGTTGCGCGTTAAATTTACTTTATTTAAGTTTAAAAAAAGGGGAGGTGAAACCTCCCTCACATCAAAACACAAAATAACATGAAAAGTCTTTTTACTTATTCGTGACACAGCGGACAGAAGAAACATAATTTTTATGCAAATAACCAGATACCTCAATGGTATCATTATACTTATATCTTAAGCTTTTAGCTCCTCCTGGGCTATTGCCATTTGTTTCCTTTAGCCAAACATCAAAAGG